>BAXV01000015.1 GCA_001310715.1 Pseudovibrio sp. JCM 19062 | reverse complement strand
TGAAACGCCGGTTGACGATGTGGTGGTCTGCGGTAGAGGTAGTCGCCGCCGTGCGGTGTTTGCAGCGGTGCTGGCGGGGCACAAGGTTCTGTTTGGCTACCACACAGCCAAATCCAATCGTCTCGTGGACATTGAGGAATGTCCGGTCATTGCCCCCGAGATCATGAAGGCTGTGCCAGGGCTTCGCAAGCTTGCGGCCATGATCTTGCCGCGCAAAGGTGAGTTGAAGTTTACCGTTACCACCACCCAGAGCGGGCTTGATGTTGCCATTAGTGGTCTGGGAAAGGCCAAAGACAAGCATTACCTTGAGCTGTCACAGGCTGCTGTTGAAAACGACTTTGCGCGCCTGACCGTGGATGGTGAGACGATTATCGAGATCCGTTCTCCTTTGCTGGACATGAGCGGTACTGCGGTTCCAATTCCTGCTGGCGGGTTTATTCAGGCTGCGTTGAACGCCGAGAAGGCAATGGGTGAGCTTCTGGCAGAAGGCTGAGCGGCTGTAAGCGTGTTGCCGACCTGTTCTGTGGTGCAGGTACGCTGACCTTCAGGGTTGCGCAGTTTGCCAATGTGCATGCGGTGAAGGTGAGGAGTCTTCGTTGAAAGCCCTTGATCTTGGCTTGCGCCGCGCGAAAGGCCTTAAGAAGGTCACCACAGAACGCCGGGATCTGTTCCGCCGTCCAATCGTTGCCAAGGATCTGGACAACTTCGGCAAGGGTTACGATGGCGTGGTGTTTGATCCGCCGCGTGCTGGAGCCCACGCGCAAGCTCAGGAATTGGCCAAGTCTCCTGTAAAGAAGATTGTTGCAGTTTCCTGCAGCCCAGCCAGTTTTGCACGCGATCTGCGCGAACTGCTGGATGGTGGCTATGAGATCAAACGGATAGTACCGATTGATCAGTTCCTATATTCGCCTCACGTTGAGGTGGTTGCTCTTCTGGAACGTGGCGCTTAAGTGCATTTTTAAGAGGCGGTGATCGCGGGTGCATCGCCGCCTTTTCATGAAGATCCTGCACAGGACCCGCCCACGCTATTTTCGTAAACGGTTGGGCAAAGGCACTATCCGCCTAAAGATAATCACACAAAATCTGTTGCCTGATTTCGCAGGTACTTCAAATCAGATAGGCTCTCTTCCAGTTAGAGGAGAAGAGTATGCCAGCTTATATTGTTGTCGACACCAGAATTGAAGATCCGATCACCTATGAGGACTACAAGGCTCAAGCGCGTCCGATTGCAGAGAGCTACGGAGGTGTCTATAGAGCTCGCGGCGGGACGATGGATGTGGTTGAGAGTGATCTGTGGGCGCCGCACCGGCTGGTCATCGTGGAATTCCCAAGTATGGAGCGTGCGCAGGCGTTCTTGAACAGTCCGGAATATGCTCCGGTTGCCAAAATCCGCCACAGCGCTGCGAAGTGCAGCCTGACCATTATTGATGGGATGTAAGCATAATAAGCCTGAGCAACACTAGTTGTTCAGGCCACCGCTGACGATAATGTAGGGTGCTGTTTCATTCATATTGACTGCGGACCAATCACCGTAGGAGGCGGTTGCCTGCAATCCAACAGCTTCCAGCAGAACACAAACATGATCACGATGCACGAAGCGGCGCATGTTATTCTTTGAGTAGTGCTGGCCATTGCTGTCATAGTGGGTTTGCATGGAGACAAACCGTTCTTATCCGGTCCTGATGTGTCCTGCCACATGGATACCCGTTGGCCTTTCACGGAGCGCACCTGAACGGGTTTGCCCTTCTGGCCCCACTTTTCCCATGGACGTGCCTTCGGGTTTTCCATGCCGAATGCGAACTTGCCATTTGGTTTCAGGTGGGCAGCGATGGTTTGGAGAACGAGGATCTGATCGGTGTTGGTTGCGAAGGCCTGAAAAGCATTTCCGGTGATAATGATGCGGTCGAACTTTTGATTGAGATGGACGGTTCGGGCATCTGCCTCCAACCATGTGACCGTATCCGAGCGCTTGACAGCCTGTGCTATTTTCTCCGGATTGCGGTCAACACCAACGATGTTTACGCCCTGCCGTGACAGCGCATCTGAAAGAGCGCCTGTACCGCAGGCGATTTGAAGCACGCTTCCGCCCGGTTCGCACGCGAATTTGAAAAGATAATCATCATCAGCCCCCAATCCTTGTCCAGACTAGTGAAGCTGCAAGTGGTGCCCCTTGTGTCCGTGCGGTTCAGCTGCATGATAATTACCTTCCAGATGCTGTCCTTCTTCATAAAAGCTAGATTAAGAATGTTAACGTCGTATAACAGGATACTGGGATTTTCGCCGAAACGAAGAAATATGAGGTATTTATTCTTCTCAATGATTGTTTACGGATCAATGTTGCAGAGAAACATCAGTTTCTTCGCGAAAATTGCCTAACCCTTTCCAGCAGAAGCTCTGGCTTGCACGCCAGCAAATTCAAATCCACCTCAATAACCGGGGCTTTGGAACCGGCTTGCTTCAAGCGCCAGTTCTTGCGCATGGCCATGCGCAGCAGTGATTTGGGCTCCTTTTCGACCAAACATTCTTCCAGTGGAGCATTCAACTGAATGTGCAGCTGGCTGAACTCCATGGTGCGCACGGCGTTGAATAGATGGAAAGATCCTTAATCGATGACCAGCGCAAAACGCCAAGGCGTTCCAGATAGAGGCCTTTTTCATTGGCGGCGATCTGAGACCGTTTGTCGATGAAGGGATAATGCCAGTAGACGCTAAGAAAAACCGGAAGAGATGCCAGTGTGGGGATCAGTGAGCCGCTCACAATTCCTGCTGCAAAGAGCGCTGCGCCCAGTAGCAGGCTTCCGTAGAGAACTGGTTCACCAGTTCCCTTTTTATACCCGAGTGAAAATGGCTCGGCTGAGCCTTTGGTTTCCTGCCATGGATCAAGATCAAACTGTGACATACCCCCGCCACTCTCCATTATTGCGCCGGGGGCAATACTTTAGTCCGCAGGCGTTTCCGTTGCTTCCACTTTCAGGCCAAAGCTTCAAGGCCAACATAGTGGCGCTCACGCGATGCGATCACCCGGATCGAAGTTACCCCCAGATCCTTCAGAATCTGTGCCCCAAGTCCGACTTCGCGCCAATCCTCTGACCGGCCTTGAGCGGACTCGTGCTGCTCATTTTCGGCAGCCTCCAGATTATCGCGATGGCGGTTGGACTTGTTTGCAACACCTACCGCACCTTCGCGCAGGTAAACAATAATGCCTTTACCTCGTTCCGCAAAGTCTTCCATGATTGCTTCGAGAGGTTTGCTCTGACCAAACACGTCATCGAGAACATTTCCCAGATGCAGTCTGACAGGAATGTCCTGACCATCACGGATGTCACCGAAGACCAACGCCAGGTGGCTAACACTGTCGAATGGAGTAGAATATGAGATGGCCCGTGCCTTGCCTGCGGTGGTCTCCACGTCGAACTCATCAATGCGGTTAACAAGGTTCTCGTGGCGCTGACGCCAAGCGATAAGATCTGCAACGGACACCATTTTCAGCTTGTGCTCGTTTGCAAAGGCTTCGACCTGTTCACCACGTTTGACGGTGCCGTCGTCGTTCACCAGTTCACTGATCACGCCAATTTCCGGTAGTCCGGTGAGCTTGCACAGGTCGACAGCAGCTTCCGTGTGACCGGAGCGCATGAGGACACCGCCCTCTTTTGCCACCAGCGGGAAGATATGGCCGGGACGAACGAAGTCCGCTGCACCTGCATTGGGGTTGGCAAGGCCGCGCACCGTTGCACAGCGCTGTTCAGCAGAGATGCCGGTTGTCAGGCCCGGCGCGTAGTCTACGGAGACCGTGAACGCGGTTGCCAGTGGAGCGTCGTTGTTGGCGACCATTGGCTCAAGGTGAAGGCGCTTCGCTTCTTTGAGCGTCATCGGAGCACAGACAATGCCGGAGGTGTGGCGGATGATAAAGGCCATCTGCTCCGGAGTGATCATGTTGGCTGCTACAATGAGATCGCCTTCGTTTTCGCGGTCGTCATCGTCAGTTACAACAACCATCTCGCCGTTTTCGAACGCACGCAGGGCTTCGGCTACTCTTGTTTGAGACATGACGTACTCCTTGTTTTCTATGAGTCCGAGAAAATCGTTAGGTGTCACCTTATGGTCCGTTGCTTCCGCGATTTTCTGGGCATATCCCGAGAGATCCATGCGCTTGGGTCGTTGCACAGTGCAGTTACAGATGCAGGAGACAGACCCGCACGCCGTGCAAATGCACTTCTGCTTTCACCAGAGCCTTCCAGCCAATCGGTCAAGCGCATACTTCTTGTTCCTCGGAGTTACAATTTTCAGTGATACTGAAATCATGCTTTTATGCTCGGAAATCAAGAGGCAATCAGAAAAAAAGGATGCCTCTTTCTACCTAGGTTGTACTTATGGTGATGTTGCGGTGAAAAAACGGTTCGTGGTTCAGAACTTTTCTGATGTGCTTTGTGCTGCGCACAACAAAAAAGGCGCCGCTTAGAGCATGTCGCGTTCATATGAATTCACGCACCAAGCTCTAAGCGTTTATTTTTACGCGTATTCTTCTCCGAAAACCGGACCCACTTTTCGGGAATACGCTCTAAACCAGCGCCTTTTCAATCCCAATAAATCTTGGAGGTGTCGGAGCCTAGCGCTCGCCGGTCTGGCCTCTGTCACGCAGGACGTGATCTGCCAGAACGCAGGCCATCATAGCTTCGCCGACCGGAACTGCTCGGATACCGACGCATGGGTCGTGACGGCCCTTGGTCATCACATCCACCTCATCCCCACCGCGGTGATGGACTTGCGCGGTGTCAGGATCGAGGACGTTGGCTTCACAGCGAAACGGACCACGAGCGGAGCCCCGGAAGAGATGCCGCCCAGCACGCCGCCAGCGTGGTTGGAGAGGAACTCGGGCTTGCCATCTTCGCCGATACGCATCTGATCAGCGTTGTCTTCTCCGCTCAAAGAAGCCGCTTCAAAGCCGTTGCCGATCTCCACGCCCTTTACCGCGTTGATGGACATCATGGCTGAAGCAAGGTCCTGATCCAGTTTGCCGTAAAGCGGTGCGCCCAGTCCGACAGGTACGTTCTCAGCGACCACTTCGATCACCGCGCCGATGGAAGAGCCTGCTTTGCGGATACCATCAAGGTACTCCTCATAGAATTTGGCTGCTTCGGCATCCGGACAGAAGAACGGGTTGTTATGCACCTCGTTCCAATCCCAGTTGTCACGATTGATCTTGTGCGGGCCCATCTGCACCAAAGCGGCACGGATCAGGATATTCGGGATAACTTTGCGCGCTAAACCACCGGCTGCAACGCGAGCAGCTGTCTCGCGTGCGGACGAACGACCGCCGCCGCGATAGTCGCGAATGCCGTATTTTGCATCGTAGGAATAGTCCGCATGGCCTGGCCGGTAGCGCTCTTTGATTTCGGAGTAGTCTTTGGAGCGCTGGTCGGTGTTTTCAATCATCAGGGAGACGGGCGTGCCGGTGGTGCGTTGCACGCCGTCTTCGTCCGCCATCACACCAGAGAGGATTTTGACCTGATCCGGTTCGCGGCGCTGGGTCGTAAACTTGTTTTGCCCCGGCTTGCGCTGGTCCAGATACACCTGAATCTCTTCTGCTGTAATTGGGAGAAGCGGCGGACAGCCATCGATGACGCAGCCAAGTGCCGGTCCGTGCTCTCGCCCCAAGTCGTTACGCGAAACAGATGACCAAAGGTGTTGTGGGACATGTTCTAATGGTTCACTTTTAGAGCATGAGCACGACCGCATTCGCCGACTCTTTTCAAGCGAACGGAGCGTACTCTGGGAGTTAAAGTGGTTTTAAGTGGGTTCTTGCAAGAGGTCAATTGAGAGCCTTGCAGCACTTGCATCAATTTCCCAAAAAGAACTCATGGTTTTGGTAGTTACTGCCTGTTGCAGGCCTGCAAATGGGACCTAGAGCATCAAAAATTGCGTTCAGCGGCAGGCGATCTGTATACGCAAGCCCCATTCACATAGCAAAAGCCCGGGCGACGTGGTGTCACGTGCCGGGCTTTTGCTAGTCCATCAGAGCAAATTATAGCTTCACTCAGGTCAGTGATCCTTATCGAAGGATCAGGCGCTGTATTCCTGAATAAGGCGTTTTGCAACCAGATCATGGTCAAGCCACAGGACAGGACCAGTCGGTTCACTTGCTTCACCAAAGATGAGCATTCCTGTTGCTGCAACAACATGCTGGCTGAGCTCATCGCTGATCAGAGCACTGCGATCATCGTGCTGCTCTACGATTTCCTGCGAGGTGCCTACGGTCTTGTCGACCTGCTCCGCCGAGTTTGGCATTGGCCAGGCTTGGAAGTCGTAGAACGGCTGCATGGCCTCGCTGGTCTGATACTCGGTTACGGTTTGCAGGATGTCTTCAAGAGAAGCTTCCGGCTTGAGCATGTCCTGACACTTCTGCCAGAGCGCCTCAGCCCAATCGCCGCCGCCTTCTTTCTTGAAAGCTTGTAGCAGCGGCAGGAGGGACAGCTCGATTCCAGAGAACACGTCAGAAGAGTTGGTGCGGATTTCAGGGCAGTTGAAGACCGTTGCCTTTACGCCTTCTTTCCAAGCGTTTTCGGCATGTCTCTCCAGCTCCATTTTGGCGTAGCCTGCGTGTAGTTGGTGTAGGTCTGCCAACGATACTCATCCTCGATCAGGATGCGGGTGCCATGATAGCCATAGGCGGTGTAGCGCACTTCGCCTCCCGCAGCTTCGATGCGGTCACGGAACGCTTTACTGGCCTCGAGCAGATGGCCAAAGCTGCTTGCAGTCACTTCCTCGAAGTTCTGCAGGATCAGTTTGCCCAGATCGCTGTCGAGAAGAGATTGAGACGGCATGTACCGTGCACCGCGACCTTTATAGATGCGGTTTGCAATCGCCATGAACACTTTTGCACGCGGAATGCCACCAGCCATTGTATGGGCGAAAAAGACGTTCTTTCCCGCTGGGATCATTGCGTCAATCTGTTCCATGACTTCGGACAGAGCATTCTTGAAGCGGGTAGAGCCAAGGTCGCGGCAAGTCGCAACATGATCCCAATCGAGTTCATGCTCCTGCCAGTCTTTGATGCTCATCTCGTTGACCAGATCGGTCGGGGTTGCTGCGCCTTCTGGCGCGTCAAGCTCAAAACCTGCACGGAGAGGCACGTTGATGATTTTTCCGCCCAGATTGGCTTCGGCTTCAGCGAGTTCTTCTGCGGTGAGCTTGCGTGGCTTATTGTTTCGTCCGGACGACCGACAGTAATGCCGATCACAGTCATTCCGGCTGCCTTTGCCTGTTCGAGCAGGCCAGTCGCATATCCGCGTCCAAAAAGTTCGCCGAAGAGTACGAAAACGTCGCCCTCTCCAAAAACGGTATTGCCACTGATTGCCTTGAGTGGTCGAGACATCGTCATCCAGATCTTCCAAAAAGTTTATGAGGTTCGAGATTTCATAGTTGAGTGCAAGCGCTTGGGGCCTAGCAGCAACGAAGTACATTTGAGTTCCGCAGCCTTTTAGCGGACCTTTTCGTAGATGGCAGTAAGAGACTTCAAAATATCTTAGACTGCCAGTGTTTTGCTATTCACTTTGTGTGTCACATTGCATCACTGCCGCAAAAAAAGTGACTTAATTCTTAATCGAAAAATGCGGTGTAAGCCGCAGATCCAAGAGTCGTCGTACGGTGCAGGATATCCACCACTCAGCATCGGTAGGTGGAGCAGACTACCATTCTAGCTTCTTGTATTTACTCAGTATTTTTGGTGGCTAATCGAACGTATCTTTCCGACCGGTTCTCATAGGATCTGCTGAGCGTTGAGCTTCAGACCCACGCCTCGGAACCGTCGCGCCAAAGCAGGAACTTGTCTTGCGGGGTGTCCAGATCGGGAACTTCTGCCGGTGCATATCCACAGAGCAAACCGCGCAGGACCCGCATAACCACACCATGAGCGACGATGATCATCGGGTCTTGCTGCTCGCTCATCCACTGGGCAACGCGTTCGGAGACCATTTTGTAGCTTTCGCCGCCGGGGTGGACATACCCCCATTTGTCTTCGCGGCGCATGCGGACCACTTCCGGGCGAGTGACCTTCATTTCAGGAACAGTCATTCCCTCCACCTCACCGAAGGTGATTTCGCGGAGTCTTTCGTCCACTTTGTAATCTTCAGGCACCAGACCCAGTTCCTTACGCAGGATCTCCATGGTTTCGCGCGCCCGGACCATGGGAGAGCTGACAAAGACAAAGTCGTCGGTGGTTTTGCCAGATCAACGAGGAAGTCCTTCATGACCATGCCATTGCGACGGGCCTGTTTGCGGCCTGTCTCGTTGAGCGGGATATCCTGACCGCCTTGCATGCGCCCTACCAGATTCCAGTCTGTTTGTCCGTGACGCACGTAGAGCAGCGGAGTTGGCGTAATCTTCGCGAGGGGCATCAACGAACCTGTCATTCAGCGGGCCTTTGGTAGTTGTTTGTCGGAACCTGCTTTGTAGCGGTTACTTACGAGGTACTCGTGTTATTCTTCTTTTCAAGACAACACTTATACACACTTTCTTAAACTGCAAAAGACATGACCTTAGCGATAGCCAAGGCGCAAAAAGGCGCTCTGTTGAGCGCCTTTTTGTCAACTTTTTCTGCTGTTACGCATTCGCGTGATCTTTGACGGAACGCTAAGAAACAGTTCAGACGACGGAGATATCCGGTGCATCAACTGCCTTCATTCCAACTACATGGTAGCCGCTGTCAACATGGTGGGTTTCACCTGTGACCGAGCGGGACAGGTCGGACGCGAGGTACAGAGCAGAATTTCCAACATCATCAATGCTTACGGTCTCACGCAGGGGTGCGTTGTGTTCGTTCCACTTGAGGATGTAACGGAAATCGCCTATACCTGCGGCAGCCAGTGTTTTGATTGGACCTGCGGAGATCGCGTTAACGCGGATTTTCTTCGGGCCCAGATCTACTGCCAGATATTTGACGCTTGCTTCCAATGCAGCCTTTGCAACGCCCATGACGTTGTAGTTTGGCATAACCTTTTCCGCACCGTAGTAGGTGAGCGTGATAATCGAACCACCATCAGACATCAGCTTTTCCGCGCGCGCGTAACTGACGCCAGCGAGTAACAGGAAATTTGCATTGTCTTGGCGAAGTTTGCAGGGCTGGTGTCCACATAACGGCCAGTCAGTTCTTCTTTATCGGAGAATGCAATTGCATGTACG
The DNA here is from genome assembly GCA_001310715.1 of Pseudovibrio sp. JCM 19062. The sequence goes on along the minus strand of BAXV01000015.1, from coordinate 56,731 downwards.
AGAAAGTCGATCTTACCCCATTTTTGCTCCAGAACCTCAAATGCTGCATCAATGCTTGCTTCGTCCGTGACGTCACAATCACCTACAACAATTGCATCGAGCTTTTCGGCCAATGGTTCAACGCGCTTCTTCAGCGCTTCACCCTGATAGGTTAGCGCAATTTCAGCTCCGGCATCGTGTAGTGCTGTCGCAATACCCCAAGCGATGGACCGATTATTGGCCAGTCCCATAATGAGACCACGTTTACCGGCCATCAATCCTTGCGCTGCTGCCATATTCTTCTCCTGAGTGAATATCACTTGATCTTGTGAACAGATTAAAGGTGCTATGGCACACTGTTCACTTGGCTTCAAGCCGTCGAAAAAAAGTCCAATCAAACATGGACGTGTTATTGCGCCCCCATTATCTGATAGTTAATGCCAGATCAACTTCCAACACTGCGATTCAAAAATGACTATTCCATATTTTGTGAGTGCGTTTCAGAGCATTATCGGGGACACAAATGTGCTTCTCAGTGACGATGACAAAGCCCCTTTTCTCGTTGAGTGGCGAGACAAATTCCGGGGGGCCACGCCCATGGTGTTGCGGCCTGGTTCCACATCCGAAGTTGCACAGTGCGTCAAGCTGGCTGCTCAGTATGATTTGAAGGTCGTTCCGCAGGGCGGCAACACCGGTCTGGTGGGGGGGCAAATCCCCAATCCAGATGGCAGCGAAATTGTGCTATCTCTTTCAAGATTAAACAATATTCGCCACGTTGATGCTGAAGGCTATACGATGGTGGTGGATGCTGGTGTCACCTTACAAGCCATCCATGATGCAGCTGAAAAACACGATCGACTGTTTCCATTAACGCTCGCTTCGCAGGGCTCCTGTGAGATTGGTGGCAACATTGCAACCAATGCAGGAGGAACCGCAGTCCTTTCCTACGGGAACACCCGAGACCTTGTGCTCGGTCTCGAAGTGGTGCTTGCAAACGGTGAGATCTGGGAGGGGCTTCGGACCCTGCGCAAAGACAACACCGGTTACGATTTGAAACAAATATTTATCGGCTCCGAGGGCACATTGGGGGTCATTACGGGTGCCAGCCTCAAGTTATACCCAGCTCCGGCGTCGGTCGAGGTAGCTCTTGTTGCCTTAGATTCGCCTGCCAAGCACTCTCACTGTTTTCATTGGCAAAAAGCCACGCTGGTAACATGCTCACTGGTTTTGAATTGATGCCGGAAACCGGAATGCAGTTCGTCTGTGAACATATGGAACAATCGCGTTATCCGTTTGAAGCACAGCACCCTTGGTATGTACTCCTAGAGATATCAGCGGGTACCAAAGACATTGATATTGCCAAGCTGACAGAGACTATCTTTACGGAGGCTTTCGAGGCGGGTCTGTTGCGCGATGGTTTGCTCGCGCAGAGCAAAGCACAGGCTGCTGATTTCTGGCGGCTGCGACACGCGCTCTCCGAGGCGCAGAAGTTTGAGGGCGGGTCCATCAAACATGACGTATCCGTACCGGTGGCGAAAGTACCTGCATTTCTTGAGGAAGCGATTGCGGCAGTCAAAGAGGCTGTACCGGGGTGTCGTCCGGTGCCATTCGGCCATATGGGAGACGGCAATATCCACTTTAACATCACCCAGCCCAAAGGTGCCGATAAGGCCGAGTACCTTGCTCGCTGGGATGAAGTGAACCGCGTGGTGCACGGCATTGTTGCCAGCTACAACGGCTCCATTTCCGCAGAGCACGGCATTGGTATCCTGAAGCGTGATCTGCTGGCGGAAGTAAAGAGCGCTACAGAGATGAATATGATGCGCTCAATAAAGGCTGCGCTCGACCCTACCAACATGTTCAATCCGGGCCGTATTCTCTAACCCCCTCGCGTCGGGTGCTCCTCAAGCTTGCAGGAGCGCCTAATCTGCATCCGCGATGTTTACAAACACACCCGCCGAGACAACGGCTAGAACAGATCCAGCTGCCCATTGTCTTTGGAAGAGCTGTTTGCAGCTTTCTTTCGCGGTTTTGGATCTGCTGGTTCCTTGATTGGTTGGGCGGGAGCAGGGATAACTTCCCGATCCCACAAAGACGGGGCATCATTTGCAACGCTGTTCACACGGGTCGAGACCGGCGTTGCGACCAGTAGGTCATTTTCAGCCGGTTGCAGAAGCTTCACGGCATCGCGGGCCATGATGGTGCCGGTGTTCAGCCAGTCGCTAAATTGCTCCGGAGCAAGGATTGCGGGCATACGGTGATGAATTGGTTTCATCATACTGTTCGCCTCAACCGTGATCACCGCTGCGGTATCAATATCCCCTCCTTCCGGATGGGAGTAGGTTTCCCACAGGCCGGCGAAGGCCAGAACACGTCCATTAGACGGTGCGACCCAATAGGGCTGCTTGGCAGCTCCCTTGCGTTGCCACTCATAAAAACCGTTTGCGGGGATGAGGCATCTACGGTGGCGAACGGCTGCGCGAAACGAGGGCTTTTGTTCCAGAGTTTCGGCTCTTGCATTGAGCAAAAGCGTGAAACTTGCAGGGTCTTTGACCCACGAGGCACCAGCCCCATCGGGCTAACCCAAAGTGGCGCCCACCATTTTCGTGCTTTACGAGTGCAATTGGCTGAGTCGGTGCTATGTTGTATCTCGGTGGAAAATTTGGTTGCTCGACGTAATCAAACAACGCTTTGACTTCTTCCGGAGACGCTGACAGGCTATATCTACCACACATGCAGATTACTCTGTTCGCATTTTTAGTAAAGTTGCAACCAATCGAGAGATAGGTTCCGAACTAGAGATAAGAAGCTGGGAGGCACAATGGATTTGTACTGCGATAAAATTGGTGACGGAGATCTTGCTCCAGAATTTTTAACGCATGCAAACATCAATCCATCCACCGGCCTTGCAACTGACTATCTAAATCATTTCAACGAAGTGGTTATGCTTCTTGAAATGCTTCCTGACATTCCCGAGTGCGCAGAAGATGTTCTGGCATGGGAACCAGCTGATTATATCACACATTTCAGCGCGTCTAAGTTTTCTGCAAAGGAACTGGCCATTCGCGCCTATGGGGCTGTTGACGAACAGCTGCGCACTGCGCTTGAAAAGTGTATTGCCGAGATTGATCAGGAAGTGATCTCCTTACAAATGATGCTGGGTTCCGGTGACGCAACCGACGAGCTGCTTCAGATCGTTCAGGAGAAAGCTGTCACAATCATTCGGCCACTGCTTTCACGGGCAGGTTCGATCATCCACGGGCATCTGCCGGATGAGGCAGTCAGTGGTCAGGAAAGCACGCAAGCGGATGTCGACGCACTGTTTTCATGAGCAACACAAGTTCTCCGCAGTATATTGAGGCGACCAGTGTTGCCTGTATTCAAAGCAACAAGGTTCTGCTGGTGAAACGGGCTCATTCACCTTCCAAGGGTCTGTGGAGTTTTCCGGGCGGTAAAGTTCTGGCGGGCGAAAAACTGGAAGAGGCTGCCCAGCGCGAGTTGAACGAGGAAACATCGTTAAGCGCCTCAGACCTGAAGAGCTGGCGGGTCTCCTACCTTCTCCCAAAGACAGTCAAGTACAATACCGCATTCACGTCTTCACCTGCACGCAAGTTGAGGGCGATGCAAAAGCTGGTTCTGATGCGTCAGAGCTGGGTTGGTACACTTGGGAAGAAACGCAACACCTTCCGTTGGCACTAGGGATGCAGCAACACATTCTTGATCTCCTGAGGAGCAACTAGCCTCGCGCGGAACTCTGGTGGAGTAACACGGGAAAACCGGAAATCCCCAAGGTTCCATGGTGGACAGACTGCCGGGAGACAGCCATCCTTACAGAATCTAAGGCAACCAAATGCTGTGGGATGTGGCTTGACTGACATTGAAAAACTTAATGGCTCGAGGCAACGGTTTGCGAAAGCTGCCCGCTTAAGTGGCCGGTGGTTTTGTCTTGTGCTGATGCTTTTGAGTGCGGCACCTGCTGCCGTTGCGCAAAGCACGCCGGAAGCCCCCGAACAACCAACGCAGCCTGAACTTAAAGAGCCGCCCTACGAGCCGGAGCTCATTCGCCTCTCCGAGATTCTTGGGGCCCTTCACTATCTACGCCCACTGTGTGGTCATGATGAAGTGGATGAATGGCGCCAGCGCATGTATTCGTTGCTGGGGGCTGAAGTGCAAAATGAGTTGAGACGGCGGCGGCTGGTCGAACGGTTTAACCAGAGCTATCGCGGTTTCGCCTCGGTGTACCAAACCTGCACTCCGGCGGCTGTTGAAGCCTCTCGCAGATTCGCGGATGAAGGTTGATCATCACCCAAGAAGTTACGGGTAAGTACAGTCGAGACTGATCAACACTTAAGTTGTATTCATTTTCCACAGACAATTTTTGCGTGTTTTTTGGATAACTGGGCCCTGCCACAAATATTAACCATAACTTGCAGAAGCTCTGGACGAGTTTACCAAAACATCAGTGAGTCGGTTGTTCCTGCGGGTTTGCGTGTTAACTTCCCTTTAACAGATAAGGCAAGCGATGCTTCATTTGTTTTCTTTTGCTCGTTACATGTAACGGCAAATAACAAGAAGCAACACATAGAGGGGCATGGAGCCAGCATGATCAAGGACGACGCTATCGCCGGCGAATTCACCGAAGAAGTCGATGCATCTGATGCAGACATCCGCCGACTGGCTCTAAGCTTCATTCAGGAAGCATGGGAGGATGGTCTTTCTCACGGTATCGACAGTACAGCACTTGCTCATGCAGCGCTGTTCTCTGCCATGTTGGATCTGGTTTCTCTTTACGGAGAGGAAGCTGTTTCCAAGTTTGCGCAGGAAATACCAGAGCGCGTTGAGCGTGGTGACTATTCCATTGAGCGCCGCCTGCACTAATCGCAGCACCGCTGACCTTTTCAGGAAGCTCCGAGTGATCGGGGCTTTTTTTGATTCAAGGTAGCTGCCCTTTACAAAAGCAGTTCGCTTGCAACCTTGGCGAGGATAAGTACAGCGAAGGCCCACAGGATGGCACCTGCGCCACGGTTGATGGCAGAGAGCCAATTGTCATTCATGCTATTGCGTAGCTTGGAGACCAGAGCTGACAGGCAGGCCCACCATAAAAGCGAGCCACATAATACACCGATCACGAGCATCAAAGCGCTGAGGTACTCACCTTCTCCGGGCGCAAGATCTCCCAGCGAGCCAAAGATTGCGATAAACCCAAGGATTGTGCCGGGATTGGTCACAGTCATGGCAAAAGAAACAACCAATCCATGCCAGGCACTCGTCCCCCCGTTGCTGGCCCCTTTCAGGTGCGGCTGAGAGTTGAAGACGACGATGCCGAAGATAATCAGCAGCCCCCCGCCCACAGTCTGGATGTAAAGCTCGTGGTCTGCAACAAACTCTGCAATCGCGGTAACACCGAACGCTGCGGCGGTCGCGAAGACACCATCGGCCAGCACGGCTCCCAATCCGGCAGTGAAGCCTGGAAGAAAGCCGTAGTGGACAGATCTTCTGATCGCCAACACGTTTACAGGGCCGATCGGTGCTGATGTGACCAGACCGATAATCAAACCTGTGATGAAGAGTTCAATGTTCAAAGGCTCATTCCAAGCTTCTTGATTGCGGAGGAAACCAGTCAGATCTTCTTATAAATTCTCTAAAGAGCCTTTAGATTGTGCATAGGTATTCCATCGTTTCTTCCTAGATCCCCAACAAGCCCTTAAACTGATAGGCAAAACACACGCCCATTTTCCGTTTCGGAGCACTTAATGTATTCTCGCCTACTCTTCATAGGGTTACTCTGCGCCACGACTCCATCTTTGGCGGCAACCCAGGCAATTCCAACCGAAACGATTCGCATTCAACGACCCCAGGCCCCGCAGTTTCCCCTTCTCAACGAAGGTTTCAACAGAGATACCAGTCTGGAAGACGCATTGGACGATATGCTTGCAGATGAGCCACCTCTGCCTAAACTGGAGGTGATGTATGATGAGGGAATGCTGCCTGAAGCTGTGCGGGCCACTCGCGCGACACTCATCAAGATCGCTCGCAGTGGGGATGTGTCGGCCTTAGGACCTTTGTTTGGCAAACAGGAACGGCAACCGGAACTCTCATTTACACCGGTGCGTGATCCGGTCCGGTTCTTGAAAGACAGTTCCGGCGATGGGGAAGGACACGAGATCCTCGCAATTCTGCTGGATATCGCGGAAGCAGGCTATCTGCGGCTGAACGAAGGGACAGCTGAAGAGACCTATGTCTGGCCCTACTTTGCCCATTACCCGTTGCACGATCTGACCCCTCCTCAAAAGGTTGAAATGTACCAGATCGTCACAGCTGCAGATTACTTCCAGATGCTGGACTATGGTGCCTGGACCTTCTACCGCCTCGGAATTTCCAAGGATGGAGATGTACAAAGCTTTATTGCCGGAGATTAAGGCTCTGCAATGACCTCTCCCTAAAACACCATCAAGTGCTTTGCTGCGGGTTCTGCCGGTATATCAACCAGCCTTGCGAACCTCGCGGCGGCTCTCGTTTCCTGCCTGTAGCAGATCCATCTGTTCGGGCTTTTCCATGAAGCGGGTATAGAAGCTGCCATCTAGTTCCGCGTAGCAGGCATAGCCCGATATAGCGGCAGGACGCGCAGTTTGGCCCGATTTTCTTTAGCCAAATGTTCCATGACCTCATGAAAGTTTTCACGGGGCAAGACGTGGGATTGACCGAGCCACTTCTGTAGCATCAGCTTAAACAGGCTGGGTAGTCTCTCCTGCTGACCGAAGTCGACGACGGAGAGCTGGCCACCTTCTGCCAGAAGTCTGGCGCTGTTGTGCAACGCCTCTTCCCAGTGCGGGATCATGGAGACACAGTAGGACAGGAACACCCGATCAAAGGTGTCGATGCCAAACTTTTCGAACGGATCAAACTTTGTTGCATCCCCTTGTGCCAGATGGATGCGGTGCGAGAGGTTCGCTTTGTGAATGTTTGCTTCTGCGGTCTTCAGCATCTGGGAGGAAATATCCACGCCGAAAAACTGGCAGGTTGGATAGACCTTTGCAGCTTCAATAAGATTACGACCGGTGCCACAACCGATTTCCAGCAATGTGCTGCCGCGCGGCGCTGACAACTGTTTGATCAGATGATCACGGCCAAGAAGGTAATGCTTTCTGGTCAGATCGTAATAATGCCGTTGGTTCTTATAGATTTTATCCATCAGTGAGGCTGAGGACTTTTCTATCGTCATTTCACTTCCCTCACATGCTTATTCTTGTTTAGTTTTTGATGTCGAGGTGGAAACCACCAAATTCTTAGAGGAGCGACCCAGCGTGTTGAGAATAACGCGCGCTCCTTGTCGTACCGTTCTGGATATTCCTGCCCAAAAGTTTGTTCAGCAGCTTGATTATCCAAATGCTCCGTGAAAGAGCGATTAACAACAAGCACAGGGGCGGCTCTTTTTCGATTTTGCGGGAAGTACTCAGGCATCAGCTAGGGGGAATGTGTTTACAGTCCCTTACGGCTCTATATCGACCTCCCCAATTGACTATGGTTTCGAGAGTGATGGTTTTTTTTGACCCTCCACAATCTCAAGCCATTTGCCTAAGTGATTACCTGGCTTGTCCTGTCAAAATTCTTCCAAAATGGAGAGCGCAGCGTTCCCCTAAAATTGACCCCAGTTCACCCACAGAAACAATTCTTTTCCCATGGTGCGCGCATGGCTGATAGGTTATGAAACACTCTTGTTGTTTTATTCATTGGAGGGACCGCCCATGGCATCTCATTGCACCATTCTCCAGTCACGTCGGCTCGTGAAGGTTTTTGGCGAAGATGCCAAGGAGTTCCTGCAGAATCTGGTCAGCTGTGATGTGAGCGATCTTGGCGCTACATCCTGCGCCTTTGGCGCTCTGCTCACGCCTCAGGGCAAGATCCTATGGGACTTTTTTTTGTGTTTGCAGATGAGCAGACCAGTGGTTTCCTAATGGATGTGAGCGCCGATGAGCTGGAGGCGTTTGCTAAGCGTCTGGCATTTTACAAGCTGCGCGCCAAGGTTACCGTCGAACACGCAGATGAAGACACCTATGTTGTTGCGGCATGGGGGGAGGACTTGCCAACGGACAAGCCGCTGGACCCACGCCTTGCAGACATGGGCGTTCGTTATGTTGCTTCTGGTGCGGTTGCGCAGACATCCTCTGAAGCTGACTATCATGCGCACCGTATTGGCCTTGGCATTCCTCAGAGCGGACTGGACTTTAAGCTGGCAGATGTGTTTCCGCATGATACTGATATGGACAGCCTCAATGGTGTTGCCTTTTCCAAGGGCTGCTTTATCGGGCAGGAAGTTGTTTCGCGCATGAAGCACCGCGGGACCGCTCGCAAGCGGCTCATCAAGGTTTGCGCAGAGACATCCCTTCCAGCTGCTGGAAGCGATATTTTAGCGGGTGAGAAGAGTGTTGGCACTCTGCTCATCGGATGGCTCCAAAGGGCTGGCGCTGTTGCGGCTGGACCGGGCCAAGACGGCAATGGATGCAGGGGTGCCGCTGACCTGTGAGGGTGTTGTGCTGACCCCTTCCATTCAGGAGTGGGCAAGTTTCGACTGGCCTTCCTCGGATTAAGCGATACTCTTTGTGACCGACTAACCCTGACGACTGGCTTGATTGACACATGTGCGCAGACCTTTCCTCATCTTCTCCACGGGCCTGGCAACGGATGCTTTCCGGCAGGCGGCTTAATCTGCTTGATCCTTCTCCGCTGGATGTTGAACTTTCCGACATTGCACACGGACTGGCACGCGTTGCGCGCTGGAATGGTCAGACGATTGGGGATCATGCCTTCTCGGTGGCACAGCACTGTGTGGTGGTGGAAGAGATTGCTTTGATGCTGAAGCCCGAGCTGGATGTTCAGTGGCGCATGGCGATCCTGTTGCATGATGCACCTGAGTATGTGATCGGGGATATGATCTCGCCTTTTAAAAACGTGATGGGTGGCACCTATAAGGCGGTTGAGGAGCGGCTTCACCATGCCATTCACCGCGCCTTTGATTTGCCAGAAGACCTGCCTGTCAGCATTACCAAGCTTGCGAAGAAAGCTGACATTATCAGCGCTTATTTAGAAGCCATCCATCTGGCGGGCTTTAGCAAAGAAGAGGCTGACAAGATTTTCGGAAAACCGGCCAAAGTCAGTGCAGGACAGTTGGAGATTTTGGCGCAGCGCATCATACCGCTGCAACCAAGGATGCGCAGGCGCAATTTCTGGCGCGGTTTGCGGAGCTGAATGAGGCCCGCAAGGCCAGTGGAGGTCGCTGATGCTGCATGTGTGCCCTCTTTCCAAACTGGAAGACACCTTGGTTTCAGCCGGCCCCAGCCATGTGCTTTCTCTCGTTTCGCCGGGAACTGAGGTGAACTTGCCGGTGGAGCCGAAGCCTGCCCACCATCTGGTTCTAGAGTTCAATGATATTGCCGAGGAACGTGATGGCCTGCTTGCGCCTAAACTAGAGCATGTGGAGCGGTTGCTGGATTTTGCCCGTCCGGTCGCGCGCGCAGGGTCTTTGCTGGTGCATTGCTGGGCGGGTGTCAGCCGGTCAACAGCTGCGGCCTACATTATTATGTGCGCGGCATTGCCCGAGGTTGACGAGCACTTACTGGCACAGCACTTGCGCAGTGTTTCTCCAGTTGCGACGCCCAACCCATTACTTATCTCATTGGCAGACACTCTTTTGCAGCGTAATGGGCGCATGGTACAATCGATCAGAGACATTGGTCGCGGCGCAGACACCTTTGAGGGCAACCAGTTCTCACTGGACCCTGCCGCCCTTGTTGAGCTGGCATGACAAAAACGGAGCAGACCTTGATGAGCAATGCGGTGAAAACAGGAAATGCGGCCCCAGAAGGTGCTGACATGGAGCCTGTCGAGCTTGGCATTGGTCTGAACGCTGTGATTGTTTCCGTGAAAGACAAGGTTCCGTTTGTTCTGACCGTACCGCAACGGGTGCCGGATGAACTTTCCGGTCTGCCTTCCGGCCCGTTTGACCCACGGGTTCACCGCACCTTTGAGTTGGGCTTGCGTGCCTTTGTGGAGGAGCAGACTGCGCTTCATATTGGCCATGTGGAGCAGCTTTACACATTTGGTGACCGTGGCAGGTACTCTCTGGCAAAAGTCGGTGAACCCCACATGGTCTCTGTGGGCTATCTGCCTTGACCCGTCAGACCCCTGAATCTGAAAGGTTGCTTGCCCAACAAGGCGCACGGTGGCGGCCTTGGTATGATTTCTTTCCCTGGGAAGACTGGCGCGGCGGACAGCCAAAGATGCTGGAGACGATTATTCACCCCAGCATGGAGGCTTTTAGCAGGCACCGGACGAGGATGCGCGGACCTATCAGGAACTGAGCCGGAAAGACCGCTACCAGCTTGCTTTTGGCGTGGCTCATTGAAGTGGGATGAGGAACGTGTGCTGGACCGCTACGAGCTGCTTTATGGCTCTGGCCTCATGTATGAAGCGCTACGGGATGGTCAGCCGACGGCACTGGAGCGCGGCACCCAGCCGGATCTTGGCGAGGGCCTTGCCCATGATCACCGCCGCATTCTGGCGACCGCGCTTTCGCGGTTGCGGGCCAAGTTGAAATACCGGCCTGTGGTGTTCGAATTGATGCCGCCAGAGTTTACGCTAACCGATCTACAGCAGACAGTAGAGGCTATTTCCGGTCGCCATCTGCATAAGCAGAACTTCCGCCGTCTGGTGGAAACCGGGCAGCTGGTTGAGCAGACGGGCAGAACCTCAACCGCGACTGGTGGCCGCCCTGCCGCGCTTTACCGGTTCAGAAGAGACATCTTGAAAGAGCGCCCTGCACCGGGGTTGCGTGTTAGCTTGCTCTGATTCACATTTTCACCCTAAGTAACGTTGCGTTATCTACAGAAATTTTGATTCTTTCCTCCTTAAAAGTCCATAGGAAGAATCACGGTGCGAATTCCACAGATAAGCTTGTGATTCATCTTGTTAAGATTTTGATTGTGCTGGCGTCCTACTGCCACACCCACAGATCATCTGTGTCATTTTCTGCATGATGCCTTTTGTTTCCTATGATTTCTGGCCCGCGAAATAATGCACCCAGACATGAAATAGCCCTAGTTTTTGATGAGCAGCCTCTTTGCATATTAACCATATACTGGCTGTTAGCGGGGTAAACTGCGGCAGAAAAACTGGGGTTTTGGGGAGCTTAACTTTATATCAAGGTTAAAAGTGAAAGATGCAGCCATCCGGAAAAATGACGGGTTCGGGTGTTATCGGGCTTTTCCTTCCTGTCGATCTCAGAATTATGGGTTCCCTTTTTCGGACCGTGGGACGCTGGATATCTGAGCGTTGATTTGGAGTTGATTGCGTATGTCGGGCCATAGGATTAAGAAGAACGAAGGACGTCGTACAGTCTTCATGTACTTTAAATACCCTATTCTTGCTGCAGGACTTGTAGCTGGTAGCATCACTGCCTCTCCGGTTGCGCTGCAAGATATTCCTGCGCTTACCGGCATGCTTGATGAAGATTTACCGCGCTGGATGCAGTTTGGCTCTACACAGGACCGCGAGAAACTTGCAAACTACTTAGCGGATCCCCAGCAGTCGAAGCCTCAGCGTCAGGCAATAAACCGCAGCGGCAAAGGTGATATGCAAGTAGCCACGTTACCGCGACGCGTTGTTGCCTTCATTCAGAATGCAGGCAAGCCCAAGAGTACAGACCGGTTCGTTTCGCAGCTTCCGCAGATGGCTTTCAATGGTCACTATGGCGGTGAGACGCTCGCGGGTCTTTCCACTGACAAAAGCAAGGTGGATAACACGCCTCTTGGCAAGGCTGCCCGCCGTGCGGCGCTGGCCGCTCGCAAGCAGATTGTGCAGCGTAATGTCAAGCCTCTCCCGATTTCCATCGCCAAGCAGAACGACCTTGCAATGGCAACAGCCTATGCACCGGCACTCCCACAGACAGACGAAGCGCCGTTTGATGCATTGCTGAGCAAACCAAAAGTTTCTATCACGCCGTCGGGCAAACCTCACCTTACTGAAAAAGAGCTGGCTTCCTTCTCCGCGACCAACCCACACTGGTGGTATATGCGCGAACTGCCGACTTCCGTGAAGCACTCCAAGAAGGAAATGCAGTGTCTGGCTGAGGCGATCTATTTTGAAGCGCGCAGTGAGCCGCGTGACGGCCAGATTGCTGTGGCGCAGGTGGTGCTCAACCGCCTGAAGAACCCGGCTATCCAAGCACCGTGTGTGGTGTGGTTTACCAGAACAAGAGCATGCGGAACGCCTGTCAGTTCTCGTTTGCCTGTGACGGCATCCCAGAGCGCATTACTGAAGCTGGTCCATGGGCGAGAGCGAAGAAGATCGCGCAGCAGGTGTTGATGGTGAAGCGAGCATTCCAGCAGTGGATGCCTCCACACACTACCATGCCACATATGTTCGCCCGAACTGGGCCCCGACCATGCAGCGTAAAAAGCGCATCGGTAAGCACATCTTCTACAAGACCTACAGAGGCGGGTGGAGCTAACCCCTCCCCCTGATCCTTAAGGTCTTTTGGTGGCCTGACCGCTCCAATAAAAAACCCTGCATTAGCCTTGCGCCGGTGCAGGGTTTGTTTTTGTATTTACACGGGTCTTAGAGCATGTTGCGTTCATATGAATTCACGCACCAAGCTCTAAGCAATTATTTTCACGCGTATTCTTCTCCGAAAACCGGACCCACTTTTCGGGAATACGCTCTAGTATCAGCCGACTTCGACGATAGTCCGGCCGCGGATCTGGCCTTTCAGCACCTTGGCGGCGCGTTCGACGACATCGGTCAGTTTGACTGTTTCAGACAGGGAATCCAGTTTGTGCAAGTCGAGATCCTGCACCAGACGGCGGTACGCCTGTTCGCGAAGCGGCATTGGCACCAGTACGGAATCCACACCCAGCAGTGCGACATTGCGCAGAATGAACGGCATTACGGAAGCAGGCAGGTCCATGCCCTGTGCCAAACCGCACGCAGCAACGGCACCGCCGTATTTTGTCTGTGACAGCAGGTTTGCCAGTGTGTGGCTTCCAGCAACATCAACCGCCCCTGCCCAGCGCTCTGTGTCCAGCTCCTTGCCTTTTCCACCCAGTTCCGCACGGTTCAGCACCTTGGCTGCGCCAAGGCTCTTGAGGAAATCGGTTTCTTCCATGCGGCCCGTAAAGGCAACCGTTTCATAGCCCAGTTTGGAAAGCAGGCTGATGGCAACTGAGCCCACACCACCAGAGGAACCGGTGACGGCGATCTGGCCGTGGTCAGGGTGATGCCGTGTCGCTCCAGCGCCATAACGCAGAGCATGGCGGTGTAGCCTGCAGTGCCGATAGCGGCTGCGCGAGGGGCAGAGAGTTCTGCCGGGCAGTGCAGAAGACACTCGGATTTCAGGCGTGCAATCTGAGCGTAGCGCCGGTGTGTACTTCACCAAGGCCATACCCGTTCTGGATGATCTTATCGCCGGGTTTGAAGCGGTCGCTTTCGCTGGTGAGCACTTCGCCAACCACGTCAATGCCCGGCACCATCGGAAACTTGCGGGTGACAGCGGGGTGACCTGCCAGAGCCAGCCCGTCCTTATAGTTGATCGTGGTATGGGTTACCTTGACCGTCACATCCCCTGGTGAGAGCTGATCTACAGTGACCTTATTCCATTTGGCAGGCAGCGGAGCACCTGTGCTTTCGTCTGCTTCAATCCATAGGGCGTCAAACTCTTTCATGGCCAATCCTCCATTCCAATTAGGATGGCGGGAAGCTGGCAGAAGAAAAGCCACAAGGCAAGCAAATAACGCCAGGCAGAACTCCGCTATAACTCACTGAAAAATTTAATTAGTTTACCAGTTAAGCGCCTTACGCAGGCCTGTGCATCAGCCGCCCTGCGGTGGCGGATTGTTCGCGGATCGGCCAATGCACCACGGCTGCAAAAATGCCCAGCGCAATGCCCAACCACCAGATGACATCATAGTTTCCGCTCTGCTCATAAAGAACCCCACCCAGATAAACGCCGAGGAAAGAACCGATCTGGTGAAAGAGGAATACGATGCCAAACAGCGTCGCCATAAAGCGCGGGCCAAACATGACCGCAACCAGACCGGAGGTCGGCGGCACTGTGGAGAGCCAGAGGATGCCCATGGTGGCGGCGAAGATCAGTGTTGATGCCACCGAGATGGGCAGAAGGATGTAAAGCGTGATGGCGACGGCGCGGGCAAGGTAGATGAATGACAGCAAGTATTGCTTCGGGAAACGTGAGCCCAGCACGCCGGAAGACATGGACCCAACGATGTTGAACAGGCCGATCAAGGCCAGCGCCCATGCGCCAACAGAAACATCAAAGCCCTGATCTACAATGAAGGTGGGCATATGCACCGTGATAAAGGCCACGTGGAACCCGCAGACGAAGAAGCCGAAGATCAGAAGAATGTAGTCTTTGGTTTTGAAGGCCAATGCCAAGGTTTGAGACATGGTCATGGTGTCTTGCAGCGTCGCGGCGCTGCCGGTTGCTGGTGCAGCAGCACGACCACGCAAGACATAGGCGAATACCGGCACGATCGCCACAAGAGCCGCCATATAGGCCAATGCGCTGGACCATCCGAATATCTCGATCAGACCAAGCCCGAGCGGTGCAAACAGGAACTGGCCGAAAGAGCTGGCCGCTGTGCCCAGACCAAAGGCAATGCCGTGGTATTGGGGCTGAACGGAGCGGGCAAATGCTGCCAGAACAATAGAAAACGAGGTGAAGGCAATTCCCAGTCCGATCAGGACACCTGCAGAGACCTGCAGCAGGAGTGGTGTTCCCGACATGCTCATGAGGTATAGGCCCACGGCGTAGATGATCGCGCCCAGCACCAGTGTTTTGCCGGTGCCGTACTTGTCTGCCATCATGCCCGCGAAGGGTTGGGCGACACCCCAGATAAGGTTCTGGATTGCCAGCGCAAAAGCAAATACATCCCTGCCCCAACCGAACTCGGAGGACATGGGGGTCAGGAACAGCCCCAAGGTGGAACGTGTCCAAACGACAGAACGGCGATGATACAGCCACTGATGATGATGAGAGGGATACTGTGACCCCACCTGACAGAGGACTGGTTCTCGACTTGGGCCGCTTGGGACATGGCAAATTCCTTTCCTACATCCGGGCGGGAGGCCGCCAGATGCCGGAGTAATGAGGTCATTTTTTTTCACTGATTAGCGCAGAGCCGCTGAGACTAATCTAAATCTGCCCCCCGCAATAATGAATATTACTGGGGTCATCTATCAGCAATTGTAATGAGTGCTGGTTACAGCTGCACTTTATCCGGCTGGCTACAGGTACAGCGCAAGGCTGCGTCCCCCAGTGTTTCTCCCGGTTTGAGCACTGGCGACGCCTAACGAAGCCCGCGTCGGTTGGAGGGCTGCTGGTGCCCCGCCCTACTCTCTTTCTAAGTCCGGGCAGTGGGAAACTCGTTTTGTACCCAACAAATTTAGCAAATTAAGTGGTTAAACATTAAGCGTAAACCCAGCACCAGTGCTGCATTTATGCATCGGGCAAAAGAATAGGTTGTCGTCAGCGGGCAAGCGGTCTATAAAAACTCAAAATGAGCATAAGGGGTGGCATCGGCTTTGTAGTCGTGTTTTTTTTATAGACCTTTATACTCATATTGAGTATATACCGGTTAAGGACCGGCAGAATAAAGGATAGCGCATGTCCTCCATGACTACATACGCTGAGACCGACAGCTCTGCTGTCAATGAAATTGCTGCCGGCATTGGCGGTGCTGCTCAGACCGGGTCCGCCGCTCGTAAGCAATACGCACCTTTGGAACGCCCTGACCTTTCCTACACGCCAGAGGTCGCGGAAGCGACGGCAGAGGCCTATGAGAAGGTGAAGGATTTCATTCCGGCTATTGAATGGGCTGCGCTTGCGCCGTTGATCCATGCGATCAACAAGGTGAAGAAAGAGCGTGACGCGGTTATTCTGGCGCACAACTACATGACGCCGGATATTTTCCACGGCGTAGCTGATATTGTTGGCGACAGCCTGCAGCTGGCCAAGGAAGCTGCAAAAACAGAGTCGCAGGTTATTGTTCAGTGCGGTGTGCACTTCATGGCCGAGACTTCCAAGATCCTGTCTCCGGAAAAGACCGTTTTGATCCCTGATATGGATGCGGGCTGCTCTTTGGCAGAATCCATCACTGGCGAAGATGTGCGCAAGCTGCGCGAAGCTAATCCGGGCGTGCCGATCATCACATATGTGAACACCTCGGCTGATGTGAAGGCGGAGTGCGATATTTGCTGCACCTCTTCCAACGCAGTGCAGGTTGTTGAAGCGATGGGCACTGACAAGGTTCTGCTGATCCCTGATCAGTATCTTGCAGCCAACGTGAACAACCAGACTGATGTAGAAGTGCTGACCTATGCAGGTTCATGCGAGGTGCATGAGCGCTTTACGGCTGAAGAACTGCGTGACTACCGCGCTATCGATCCGGATGTGAAGATCATCGCGCACCCCGAATGTCCGCCGGAAGTTGTTGCAGAAGCTGACTTTGCCGGATCAACCTCTCACATGATTGACTGGGTAAAGAACAATAGCCCCGAGAAGGTGATGATGATCACCGAGTGCTCTATGGCTGACAATGTTGCGTCTTCTACACCGGGCGTCAACTACATCCGCCCGTGCAACCTGTGCCCGCATATGAAGCGCATCACCCTTGCCAAGATTCTGGATTGTCTTCTCGACATGTCCGGTGAAGTGATTGTTGATGAAGCTGTGGCTGATCGCGCACGGGCCTCCGTCGAACGCATGATCAACTTGAAGAACTAGAGGCTTTCGTGTAGCTGGCGTACTGAAAAGTCTTCAGCGCACCCTGCTGCCTGCAAGGGCAGCAGGTCTTTTGCGATCAGGTCCCCCCTTTAGTCTGGAATAATCTCTGAAATGTCTCGGTTCGGTTCTTCTCTCGCCCCTGCTGTTGCTCTGAATGGCGTGGATGATGTTGTTATCTTAGGTGGAGGTCTTGCTGGCCTGTTTTGTGCGCTCAAGCTTGCGCCAAGGCCGGTGACCATTGTGAGCAATGCCCCCATTGGTGGCGGTAGCTCCTCTGCCTGGGCACAAGGGGGTATTGCAGCCGCTGTTGCCGAGGGTGACCATCACTCCGCTCATACACAAGACACACTGACTGCTGGTGACGGACTTTGTGAAGCTGCCATTGTTGAAGGTATGACGCGCGAAGCAGCAGAGCGCATCCACGATCTGCTCGACTACGGCGTGCCGTTTGACAAAGACCTTGCAGGCAAACTGGCCCTATCGCGAGAAGCTGCCCACTCAAGCCACCGTGTGGTGCGTGTGCGTGGTGACATGGCTGGCGAAGCATTATGCAGGCCCTTATTGATGCAGCTTACAAAACACCATCCATTCGCATTATCGAAGGTACATCGGCTGTCAGCTGATTACGGAAGGCCGGTACGTCACCGGCATCACCGCGCGTCGCCGTGGTGGTACACAGCGTATTACCATTCCCGCAAAGGCTGTTGTGCTGGCATCAGGCGGTGTTGGCCATCTTTATTCCACCACCACCAATCCGGGTGAAGCCAACGGCCACGGTCTTGCCATGGCAGCACGGGCCGGAGCTCTGATCTCCGATGCGGAGTTTGTGCAGTTCCATCCGACGGCTCTGGATGTTGACCAAGACCCTGCTCCGCTGGCCAGTGAGGCTATTCGGGTGATGGTGCGCTGCTGGTCAACAAAGACGGCAGCCGGTTTATGGAGGGTGTGCACCCTGATCTGGAGCTGGCACCACGTGATATTGTCGCCCGTGCTATCCATAGCGAGATTGCTGCGGGGCGCGGAGCGTTCCTTGATTGCCGTGAGGCAATTGGTGCAAGCTTCCCTGAACACTTCACCCGTGTTTTTGCAGCTTGCAAGAATGCTGGCATTGATCCGATCAACGGTCTCATTCCTGTGGCCCCGGCGGCGCATTACCATATGGGCGGTGTGCTGACGGATGCATCTGGCCGGACGTCTGTCGATAACCTTTGGGCTGCTGGTGAAGTTGCGGCAACCGGTGCGCATGGTGCCAACCGTCTGGCTCCAACTCCCTGCTGGAAGCTGTTGTGTTTGCCGCTCGCATTGCGGAAGACATTCAGGCTCTCATGCCCCACCACCGCGTACATGCATGGGCGGAGATTGATGATCAGGACGATCAGGCCTCAAAGCGTAACCCGCAGGAGCGTGCGGTTGTGTCTCTGGTTCGCTCTGCCATGTCCCGCCATGTTGGTGTAGCACGTGATGCAGAAGGTTTGACCAGCACCCTTGCGCGCCTGCAGAACGCTGAAAAGCTGTGCCGCCGCGATTCAATTTTGAACATGGTGATTGCAGCCAAGCTGATCACCGGCTCTGCTCTGCTGCGCGAAGAAAGTCGTGGCGGCCATTTCCGCACGGACTTCCCGCAGAAGGCGGCGGAAGCCAAACGCTCTTTCGTCAAGCTTGCCCAGATCGAGAGCCTCGCAAAACAGGCCGCTGCCAGTGACATTGGCCAGCAGGCCGTCGAAAAGGAAGACATGCTATGAGTGCTTCACCCCTGCCAGAACTTTCGATGATCATGATCGACGATGTGGTCAAAGCAGCTTTGCTTGAGGACTTTGGCCGTGCAGGAGACATCACCTCGCAGGCGACTATTCCGGCGGATGCTGTTGCGACTGGTGTGATTGCGGCGCGCGAAGAAGGTGTGCTCGCTGGCATTGATCTGGCCCTTTCTGCGTTTCGTCAGGTTGACCCATCTCTGGATGTTACCGTGCTGGCGCAGGACGGGGATAAGTTGGAGCCGGGTAAGCTGATTGCCCGCATCCACGGCCCTGCCCGCGCACTGTTGTCAGCCGAACGTGTGGCTCTGAACTTTTTGAGCCATCTTTCCGGTGTTGCGAGCGCTACCAACGCATTTCAACGCAAAATAGCTCATACCAACGCAACAATCGTCTGTACCCGCAAAACTACGCCTGGGCTACGTAGTTTTGAGAAGTATGCGGTGCGTTGCGGCGGTGGTATGAACCACCGTTTTGGTCTGGATGATGCGGTGCTGATCAAGGACAACCACATTGCCGTTGCTGGTGGTGTTATCCCCGCGATTGAACGCGCCCGTGCCTTTGTCGGCCACCTTGTGCGCATTGAGGTTGAAGTGGATACGCTGGAGCAGTTGAAGGAAGCGCTGAGCGTCAAGCCGGATGTGGTGATGCTGGACAATATGGGGCCTGATCTTCTGAAGCAGGCGGTCGAGATCAACAAAGGTCAGGCTGTGCTGGAAGCTTCTGGTACGATTACCCTTTCCACCGTTCAGGCGATTGCGGAAAGCGGCGTGGACATCATCTCTTCAGGCTGGATCACACACTCTGCCCCAATTCTGGACCTTGGTCTGGATATCGAGATCGGGTAGAGGGCATTGGCTGCTTTATAGACTTGAACGGAAAAGGCCCGATCGGATGACCGGGCCTTTTTCTTGTTCTGATCTTATCCAACACCTTACATGTTTGGATAGTTGGGTCCGCCTGTGCCTTCCGGAACGGTCCATGTGATGTTTCCGTTCGGGTCCTTGATGTCACAAGTCTTACAGTGAACGCAGTTTTGGGCGTTGATCTGGAAGCGTGGTGGCTCGCCGTTTTCTTCCACCCACTCGTACACACCAGCGGGACAATAACGGTTCGACGGTCCATCATACACATCGTGCTCAGAAAGCTTTTGCAAGGTTTCGTCGCGTAGCTTGAGATGGATCGGCTGGTCTTCCTCGTGGTTGGTGTTGGAGAGGAAGACGGAGGACAGCTTGTCGAAGGAGATCTTCCCGTCTGGTTTTGGGTACTCGATTTTCTTGCAGTCTTTTGCCGGCTTCAGGCTCGCCGCATCGGTTTTGCCATGCTTCATAGTGCCGAAGAGGGAGAAGCCCAACAGCTCGTTGGTCCACATATCGAAGCCGCCGAAGACCATACCCAGCAAGTTGCCGAACTTGGTCTGCAATGGCTTTACATTGCGTACCTTCCAGAGATCCTTACCGATTTCGGATTTGCGCCATGCGGAGTCAAACTGGTCCAGCTCTTCATTTGCTTCACCGCGCCCAAGCGATTCAACAACGGCCTCTGCTGCCAGAATGCCGGAGAGCATTGCGTTGTGGGAGCTTGATGCGCGGCACGTTTACGAAGCCAGCGGAACAGCCGATGATGAGACCTCCGGGGAAAGACAGCTTTGGTACGGACTGATATCCCCCTTCGGTGATTGCACGCGCGCCATATGAAATGCGCTTGCCACCTTCAAAGATCTCTTTCACACCCGCATGGGTTTTGAAGCGCTGGAACTCATCAAACGGAGACAGATACGGGTTCTGGTAGTTGAGGTTCACCACAAACCCAACTGCGACCTGATTGTCTTCCAGATGATAGAGGAATGAGCCACCCTGTGTCTTGCTGTCCAGCGGCCAGCCCATGGAGTGCTGCACCAGACCAGGTTTGTGCTTGGCCGGGTCTACTTCCCATAGTTCCTTGATACCGATACCGAATTTCGGATGATCGCAGTCGCGGTCAAGGTCAAACTTATCAATGAGGGTCTTGGCAAGGGAGCCGCGAACGCCTTCTGAAATCAGCGTGTATTTGCCGAGCAGAGCCATTCCGCGCATGTAGCCGTCTTTGTGAGAGCCATCCCGTGCAACGCCCATATCACCTGTTGCAACGCCGATTACTTTGCCTGCATCGTCATAGAGAACTTCAGCCGCTGCAAAGCCTGGATAGATTTCCACGCCGAGCGCTTCTGCTTTTTCTGCAAGCCAACGACAGACATTGCCCAACGACACAATGTAGTTGCCGTGGTTGTTCATGAGCTTCGGCATCAGGAAGTTTGGTAGACGAAGGGAACCACCAGGTCCGAGCAGGTTGAAGTGATCAGCTGTAACTGGCGTTTTGATCGGAGCGGTCTCGTCTTTACGCCAATCAGGGAGCAGACGGTCAAGACCAATCGGATCAATCACAGCACCGGACAGGATATGAGCACCGATCTCGGACCCCTTTTCCAGAACGACAACGGAGATTTCCTCTCCCTTTTCCTCAGCCTGCTGCTTAATCCGGATTGCTGCTGACAGACCGGCAGGCCCACCACCTACGATGACAACGTCAAACTCCATGGATTCGCGTGGTGCCAGAGTTTCCCCTTCAGACATATTATTCTCCCTCTACACTTTATCCACTTCATTTCACGTCAAACGATGTGGCAGTGCACTATTTTCCCGCACCTTAAGTGTCAAAATTTTATTTAGTTTCTGTGTAATTGACCGGATAGTGTTGTGCAATGCGTTTTAAGGTGCATTCCATCAGGTCACCCATCAAAAAAAACTTGGTGCATCCTACGGAATTATTGTGATTTCCCCAAGTCTACGTGCGGAACTTTGCACTGTTACCAATAGAGTTGGCGCAATCTCGTTTTTCTATTGGACAGTTGCGCTTCCATATAGAATATAGGCAGGTCGGGCCGCTGCCCAATCATAGTGCATTGCAAAAGAGTTATTCCCTTTCGCCTGTACTGACCTGTGTGCCACAACTAGTAAATGGCTATGTCTGAAGTTCCTGTTGCAAATGCCGCCCAACTGGAGGCGTATCTGGAGTATTTGAGCGCTGTCGGTGTCGACTGTGCGCTAGAAGATGCTCCGGTGGATCGTTTTGCGCAACGCAGGACCAGATGGCGCAGCAAGCGCAGGTTCGTTCTGCTCCGCAGCAGACCTTCGCTCCCACCAGTACACAGCAACCTTCCCGGACACAGCCCAAGACCCTCAGCGTTTCTCCTGCCGAGATGGCTCGTAACCTGCGCGAGAACGGCGTCTCAGCAGACGCCAAGCAGGAAGCGAAGAAGATACTGGAGCGGCAACGTGCTGCCAAAGAGGCTGCTGTTCAAACTGTCATGCCCAATGCAGTGCCTGACAGTAATGCCGTTATCCCCAATGCTGAAACCGTCAAATCTGCCAGAAGCGCAGCAAGCAATGCGCAGTCTCTAGAGGAGCTGCAGCATATTCTTGCTGGCTTTGAAGGCTGTAACCTGCGTCTGACAGCCAAGAATCTGGTGTTTGGCAGCGGTAACCCAAAAGCACGCATCATGTTAATCGGAGAAGCGCCGGGGCGTGAGGAAGACATTCAGGGCGTTCCGTTTGTTGGACGGTCCGGTCACCTTCTTGACCGTATGCTAAAGTCTGCCGGACTTGACCGGTCACTCGTTTACATTGCCAATGTTGTGCCGTGGCGTCCGCCGGGCAACCGCACTCCTACACCCCATGAAACCGAAATCTGTCGCCCGTTTATTCAACGACAGATTGAGCTGGTTGATCCTGAAATTGTTGTTTTTCTGGGAGCAGCTTCGGCCAAGACATTAAGCGGAGCGCGTGACGGTATTCGCAGACTGCGTGGTAAGTGGCTGAGCTATAACGGTGAAGGCACTCAGCGCAAGGCAATTGCGACCTATCATCCTGCCTACCTTTTGCGTAGCCCTGCGGAGAAACGGTATGCATGGCGTGACATGCTTCAGATTCGCGCGGAGCTTGAAACAACCGAATAATCCCCGCTGTTTTACTGCACTCTCTGAGTTCTTAGGGAGTGGATTTGTTATTGAGATCACACAGTTGCGTTTTATTCGGTTTTTTTGTCCTTTCTTTCGGCTAGTGCCCTTCTCTCCTGACAAATGCTGCTTATATTGTTTGGAACTGGTTGACCCAGCGACACACAAGTTATCGGTGTAAAGGAGAATTTAGAGTTGTTGAACAAGCTGCGCAGCTACCTTCCGGGCAAATGGGGCAAATCAAAACCCATCGTTCCTGTCGTCCGTTTGAGTGGTGCTATCGGAGCTGCGTCTCCATTGAAATCAGGTTTGAACCTGAGCAGTGTTGAAGACGCGTTGCAGGCTGCATTCAGCTTCAAAGAAGCTCCTGCAGTTGCTATTTCCATCAACTCACCCGGCGGTTCTCCTGTTCAGTCTCACCTCATATTCAAGCGTATTCGCCAGCTGGCGGACCAGAACAACAAACAGATTCTGGTGTTTGTAGAAGATGTTGCTGCCTCCGGTGGCTATATGATTGCTCTGGCTGGCGATGATATCATCGTTGACCCATCTTCAATCATTGGCTCTATCGGTGTTGTGTCTGCTGGTTTTGGCTTTACCGAACTTCTGGAAAAAACTGGCATTCAGCGCCGTGTTTATACCAGTGGTGAGAAGAAGGTTACGCTTGATCCGTTTGCGCCGGAAGTCAAAGAGGACATCGAGCACCTCAAGGCGTTGCAGCACGAAATCCATGAGATGTTTATCGATATGGTGAAAAGCCGTCGTGGCGACGTGTTGAGTAATGATGACGACCTGTTTTCCGGCCTGTTCTGGACAGGTGCGAAGGCTCGTGACTTAGGCCTTGTTGATAGTCTAGGCGATCTTCACTCCACCATCCAAGAGCGGTACGGCAAAGACACAAAAGTAAAATTTGTTGGCACCAAAAAGCGCTTTCTCAGCCGCTTTATACCTGGTGCGAACCTTCAGGGAGACATGAGTGAGGCTGCTGGCGCACTACCGGCTGCGGCACTTGCAACTCTGGAAGAAAGAAGTCTTTGGGCAAAGTTTGGACTTTAAGTAATCTTCATAGGATTGACAAAATTTGCCTTCAAAAACAATTCTTCACATAGGTGATGGAAGGAAAATGTAGATGACTGAGGTATTGGGAACTGTTGCTTTGATTGCAGGCGGATATGCACTCTACAAGGCCGTAAAGAAGGAAATTTCCACGATGGCGTTGAAGAAGCAACCTGCTTATGCAACTGCTCGCAAGCGCACAGTTGACCCGGATTATACTCGTCTGGTTCAAGACCCGGCGACCGGCAAATACCGTCCTGTCAGCAACTACTAAGCGCCCCCTGCGCTAATAGAATTGTTTGAGGTGCCCGCATGACATTGGGTCTGCGGGCTAGGTGCTTGTGATCTTTCCAGCAATCCTGATTTTACAGGAATAGACTGTGTGCTCACGCACCAGTTTGTGGGTTTGGGTTTGATAAACCTTGAGCGCGACACTAAAAGTGCCTTTTAGTGATACTTGCCCTGTTGAACGTCTTATTGCCTCGCCTCCTATTCTTTTCCCAGACATCATATCTCTGATATTCCGGGAACGCGGCTGCATCGACGCCTTGCTGCAAATGGGAAGAGTATTCGGCCTTACTCCCCGTCTTTTTCACAAAATATCTTTGATTTTTCAGGAATGCTTGACCTTCCCTGTTTGACGTGGCACCTGTGCCTCAACTAGGATTTTGTGCCGTTTTGGTGCAGTACATTTTGGATTTTCAGGAAACACTCCCATGTCTAGTGAAGCCGTTCCGGCACATATGCAACCGACCAAGTCCTTTCAGGGTCTTCTGATGACTCTCCAGAGATTCTGGGCCGATCAGGGCTGCGTTATTGTTCAGCCATATGACATGGAAGTCGGCGCGGGTACGTCCCATCCTTCAACAACACTGCGTTCACTTGGGCCTCGTCCATGGAAAGTGGCGTATGTGCAGCCATCTCGTCGTCCTACCGATGGCCGCTATGGTGAAAACCCAATGCGCTTGCAGCACTACTATCAGTTTCAGGTGATGCTGAAGCCGTCTCCTGAGAACCTTCAGGAGCTGTATCTGGCTTCCTTGCGAGCAATCGGCATTGACACGGACATCCATGACATCCGCTTTGTTGAGGATGACTGGGAAAACCCAACACTCGGCGCATGGGGCCTTGGTTGGGAATGCTGGTGTGACGGCATGGAAGTTTCTCAGTTCACATACTTCCAACAAGTAGCTGGTTTTGAATGTAAACCTGTTGCTGGTGAGTTGACTTATGGCCTTGAGCGCATCGCCATGTATGTTCAGGGTGTCGACAATGTTTACGACCTGAACTTCAACGGGCTTGAAGGCGACGAGAAGGTCACTTACGGCGATGTGTTCTTGCAGGCTGAGCAGGAATATTCCCGTCATAACTTCGAGCATTCCGACACTGAGATGCTGTTCCGCCATTTTGCGGACCATGAGCGCGAATGTAAGCGCCTGCTGGCAGCAAGTGCGGAAGCTATGGAGAAAGCTGGCGATGGCCTGCAGAAGGTTGTTATGCCGGCCTACGATCAGGCTCTGAAATGCTCTCACGTGTTCAACCTTCTTGATGCGCGCGGCGTGATTTCCGTGACCGAGCGCCAGAGCTACATTCTACGTGTGCGTGAACTTTCCAAAGCTTGCGGAGCTGCCTTCCTGCAGACCGAGGCTGGTGGTGTGGGCTACACGGGCTAGCCCCAGCCAACTTGATGAATTTTAAAGGCCGGGGCAAAATTGCCTCGGCATTTTTTTGTTGTCGACCTCCCCCGCCCTAAGACTCCTTGAAAGATGCCTGCTGATAATCAGTAGGTTTTCAGGACTGCAATTAAACAGATATTTTCAAAAGCGGTATCCTGATTGATTTGCAAATCATTCCCCTGTTTCCAGCCGCCTGCGTAACTCTGCGCTGATCCGAATTGGGGTACATTCGCGGAGTTTAGTCTTCCATGACTGTTGAAAGCACAGAGGCGTATGAAGAGCACGAAGCAGCTCCCTCTTCCGGTCCCTCACCTGAGATGGCCGAACAGCCATCCCCCACACAAAATCTGACAGATGAGCAGATCGCCAGCGCCATTGTTGCGCGGCTCAGCCGAGATGACAAGCTGGCCATGCGGGACGGGGATCAGCCTTCTGGCCGGGTATTCGCGACATGATGATAAACGGCTCTCAGTCTGGCCCATGGGCCGCTGGTGTTTTGCCTGAGCACCACCTTCCCGGCATTCATTACACAGAAGGCTCTCGCGGGATTGTGTTGAAGGGGGCAACTACGTTTCCTGTGGTTATGGCGCGGGCGGCAACCTTTGATCCTGATTTGGAGGAACGCATTGGAGCTGTCATTGGCTACGAGATGCGGGCATTTGGTGGAACCCTGTTTGGCGGGATTTCGCTCAACCTGATGCGGCATCCTGCTGGGGGCGTGCGCAGGAATCCTACGGCGAAGACAGTTTCTTGATTGGTGCGATGGGCAGCGCTCTTGTGCGGGGTGTTCAGCAGCATGGGATGGCCTGCGTGAAGAACTTCGCACTGGCTTCCATGGAGCACTCCAAGCTGACACTGGATGTAACCATTGGGCAGCGGGCACTCTATGAGATGTACCTGCCCCACTTTCGCAAGGCGGTTGAGGCTGGGGCTGCTGCTGTCATGACATCCTACAGCTCCATCAATGGAGAGCTGTGCAGTCACAACAGGGAGCTACTAACAACTGCTTAAAACAGACTGGGGCTTTAAAGGGTTTGTGTTGAGCGATTTTATTTTTGGCAATCGCGATGCAAAAGCTGCTGCACTTGCCGGTGTGGATCTGGAGATGCCGTTTCAGTTGCACTTTGAGCAGAGCCTACCGGACCTGATTGATGAGGGTGAGGTAAGCGAAGAATCTCTGGATGAGGCGTGCTATCGGCTGATCCTGCAACAGCTCCGGGTGCTGCGCAAAGGGAGCTATGAGAAGAAGAAGGTTGGATGTGCAGAGTTTCGCGCTGTTGCACTGGAAGCTGCTGAGAAGTCCGCTGTTCTTTTGAAGAACAAGGTGGGTTTCTGCCCCTAAAAGACATAAGGAGCATTGGCGTTATCGGTCGTTTAGCGAGTGTTGCCAATACAGGTGACAAAGGGACGAGTGATACACAACCGACACATGTGATCACACCGCTTGCAGGTCTGCGCGCCTACTACAAACACAAGATCGACATCTGGCAAGAGCGCGGTCAGAACATCAATCGGGCGCTACAGATTGCAAATCAGGCGGACGCTGTGGTTCTGGTGGTTGGTAACGATCATAGCTGCGAGGGGGAATGGGTCTCCTCGGCGCTGGCCGCACAGTTTCATGATATTTTGCCTCAACCGCGCAATCGTGAAGAAGCACAGATTGCCTCGCAGTTTCTGCGGTCATTTGGCGGTGGTGGTTCGGCAGGCAATCAGCTGGCAGATGACAGCGTCGAAGACGGGTATGGCTCGGGAGATCGCGAGAGCCTGCGTCTGCCGCCACATGATGTTGAGTTGATCAAGAAGGTTTGCGCGGTTAATCCGAATTGCGTCGTGGTTGTTATGGGTGGCGGTACTCTGCTCATGAACGAGTGGGAAGATTTGCCTGCTGCCATTTTGCTGCATTGGTATCCGGGCATGGAGGGCGGCACTGCCCTTGCGCGTCTCCTTTCCGGTGAGGTTTCGCCCAGTGGCAAGCTGCCATTTGTCATTCCGCGGCGGGAGACCGATTTGCCGGACTTTGACCGCAACGCGCGTAAGGTGATCTATGATCTTTGGCACGGTTACAGGAAGCTGGACAAGGACGATGTGACACCGGCGTATCCATTCGGGTTTGGCCTGAGCTACACGCAGTTCCAATATTCAGAGCTTGTTGTCACACCGCCGGACGAGCTCAGGACTGGCAGAATTCAGGTGCAATTTACCGTGGCCAATACGGGGCGGGTTACGGCAGATGAGGTTGCGCAGGTTTACATTGCGCCAAAAGGGTCTGCCGTGGACCGTGCAAAGCTGGAGCTGAAAGGGTTTCAACGGTCAGTATTCCGGCTGGCGAACGCCAGCAGGTGTCTGTTACAGTGCCCATTGAGGAGCTTGCCATTTTTGATAGTGAGCGCAATCAGATGGTGGTTGAGCGTATCACTTACGACGTGATTGTCGGCAACTCCAGTCAGGACCCAAACAGCTTGCGGGTTGAACTGGACCTGTTTGCTGAACCTGATGAAACTACTGAGGAACCCGCATAAACGCCGACTGATCTTTTCAGCGGATCAACATCTGGTGCGGGCAGCTGTTCATACCCCTGTTGATTGGTCGCATTCGCCTCAAGTTTTTTGCTCAATAACGGTTCTGCCCCGCCTATTGGGGGTGACAAGCCCCTTGAGTATTGCTAGGCACTACGCACCTTAGAAATTCGCGATTGATTGACCAGTTAAAGGCGTCGTTCACCAATGCCAGATCTTCTCCTCGAACTCTTTAGCGAGGAAATTCCTGCCCGCATGCAGCGTCGTGCGGCTGAGGATTTGAAATCCCTCCTGACCAATGCTCTTGTTGATGCAGGTGTGACCTATGAAGCGCGAAGGCTTATGCCACTCCTCGCCGCCTGGCCCTGCACATTGCCGGTTTGCCTGCTGGCTCCAAAGCAACCCGTGAAGAGCGGAAGGGTCCGCGCGTTGGCGCGCCTGAGAAAGCATTGGCTGGCTTCCTGCGTGGCGCAGGCCTGTCTTCCATTGACGACGCTGAAGTGCAGAATGACCCGAAGAAGGGTGATTTTTACGTCGCTGTCATCGAGAAGCCGGGACGCAAGACCGAAGACATTGTTGCTGATGTGATGCCAGACATCATTCGCAACTTCCCTTGGCCTAAATCCAGCGCTGGGGTACGGGTAGCTTACGCTGGGTTCGTCCGCTGCACTCTATCGTTTGCACTTTCGGTCCTGAGACGGAAGAGCCGGAAGTCGTTCCGTTTGAAGTGGATGGCATCAAGTCCGGGCAGACCACTTACGGTCACCGATTTATGGCCCCTGAGGCCATCGAGGTCCGCCGTTTGAGCGACTACATGTCCAAACTGGAAGCTGCCAAGGTTGTGCTTGATGCGGACCGCCGCAAAGACATCATTGATGCCGACGCAAAGAACGCTGCGATGGCGCTTGGCCTTGAACTGGTTGAAGATGCTGGCCTTCTTGAAGAAGTGGCTGGCCTTAACGAGTGGCCGACAGTTCTCATCGGCTCTTACGACGAGAGCTTCCTTGCGCTGCCGGATGAAGTAACCCAGCTCACCATCAAGGTGAACCAGAAGAACTTCGTTCTGCGTGATCCTGCCACTTCCCGTCTCACCAACAAGTTTGCGCTGACTGCGAACATTGTTGCGAAGGACGGTGGTACCAAGATTATTGCCGGTAACGAAAAGGTTGTTTCTGCACGCCTGGCTGATGCCAAGTTTTTCTGGGAAACGGACCTGAAGACCAAATTGGAAAGCAATGTTTCCAAGCTTCAGGACATTGTGTTCCACGAAAAGCTGGGTACTGTTGCGGCGCGCGTTGATCGTCTTGAGCGTCTTGCTGCTGAAATCGCCCCGCTTGTTGGTGCTGATGTTGAGCAAACCAAGCGCGCGGCGCGTCTGGCGAAAGCCGATCTTGTGTCAGCAATGGTCTTTGAGTTCCCTGAGCTTCAGGGCCTGATGGGTCGTTACTATGCTGAAGCGCAGGGCGAAGACCCTGCTGTTTCTCAGGCGATTGAAGATCACTACAAGCTGCTGGCGCTTCTGATGATGTCCCGACAGCACCAGTTTCTATCGCTGTGGCGCTTGCGGACAAGTTGGATATTCTGGCTGGTTTCTGGGCCGTCGACGAGAAGCCAACTGGCTCTAAAGACCCGTTTGCGCTGCGCCGTGCAGCTCTTGGTGTTATCCGTCTTGTGCTGGAAAACGACCTGCGTCTGCCAATGCGTGATGTATTGGTGCAGAGCCTGCGCCGTAACCTTGCAGACATTGCTGCTACCCGCGGTGAAAGCGCGCTGTCTGATCTTCCGTTCATCGGCAAAGGCCAGACCGGCGAAGGCGTTGTTAAAGACATCTTCTCCATGGTTTCCAAAGCTGCTGACGTGGTGCTGGCAAACGTTTCCGACAAGATCCCCGAGACTTCTCTGGAATCCGGTTTGATTGACGATCTGCTTGCCTTCTTTGCCGACCGTATGAAGGTGGTTCTGAAAGACAAGGGCGTGCGTCATGATCTGATTGACGCCGTGCTAGCTCGTGGTGGTCAGGACGATATCCTTCTGATCGTGAAGCAGGCGGAAGCTCTTGCCGCGCTGTTGGGCACTGAAGACGGTGTCAACCTGCTGGCTGGCTATAAGCGTGCCGCAAACATTTTGCGCGCGGAAGAGAAGAAAGAAGGCAAGGCCTTTGCAGGTAAGCCTGATGCTGCTTTGCTGGAAGAACAGGCAGAGAAAGATCTTGCTTCTACACTGGACAGCGTTCTGGTTGAGATCCGGCCGCTGCTTGATGCGGCAGACTTTTCCGGTGCAATGGCTGCTCTTGCCAAACTGCGCGGTCCGGTTGACGGCTTCTTCGACAACATCCACGTGAATGCTGAAGACGCTGCGGTACGTGAGAACCGCCTGAAGATCCTCGCTGGCATTCGTGCAGCTGTTCATGAAGTTGCAGATTTTTCAAAGATCGCTGGCTAAGCGGGTCTTATAAGATATTTGAAAGCCCTGACTTCTGCTGAAGTCAGGGCTTTTTTATTGTTTACGCTTTGACGGCTTTCTCATATTCCACTGCCGTCTGGGCGATCTCTTCTTTGAGCCAGTCGCGTAACTTGCGGACGCTTGGGCTTCGCAATGCACCTTCGCGGCAGATGAACCAGTAGGACCGGCCTGTTGAGCAACGGTGTTCAAACGGGATTTTCAGCTGGCCTTGCTTGATGGCGTTGGCCACCAGCGTATCCCAGCCCAGAAAAACACCGTGTCCTGCAATTGCTGCATCCATGCATAATGAGGCGTTGGAGAAGCCATGGCCTTTGGGTAAGTGACTTTCCTTCAAACCGAAGGCTGAGAGCCAGTCACTCCAGCGGTAATAGGAATTGTAGTCACGGATGATCACCTCATTGAGCAGGTCCTGCGGCTCTTTGAGACGTTCTGCGACCTCAGGAGAACAAACAGGATAGATGAAGTGTTCGCACAAGCGCTCCGAGTAAACGTCATCCGGTGCCCGTTTGTGAACGCGGACGCAGGCATCTACATCGGAATGGTTGAGGTTCACCAGCTGGTCGTTGGCATCCAGACGGAGATTGATGTCCGGATTTGCCTTCATAAAGCTGCTTAAGCGCCAGACCAGCCACTTTCAGCCAACAGCGGTGCCACGGACAGGAAGAGGCTCTCCTCCCTGTCCCGGTCTGCCAGCGCGACGGCCTCGGAGATCTGCTTCAGGCCGGATGCGAGTTCGCGGCAGATTTCAGCGCCGCGCCTCGTCAACTTTAGTCCGCTATGCTCACGGGAAAAGAGCGGGCGCCCCAGCTGGTGCTCGGTTTTGTGCAGTTGCTGGCTGACGGCACCGGAGGTGATCCCCAGCTCCTCAGCTGCGTTTTTTTAGTGATCCCAAGCGGCCCACGGCTTCAACAACACGAAGGCCGGCAAGGCTGACTTGATTGAGGTTTTTCATCGAGAACAGTTCCGAGCAGTAAATCTAAACCGGGGTTTAGTTATTCCCGATAGCGCTTGCAATGCAATTGGCGCATTGTCGCCTCATCAAGTCACAAAGGAAATAACAATGCGAAATCTTTTTAAAGATCTGTTGCGCGGAAAATCCCAGCTTAAATCCAAAGCACCAGCAGGCTCCAAGCCTTATTATGCTGATCCGCTTGCGCACCCTGCTCTTCAGCGTATGGATACCCGCGAAATTGGCGATGTTTACATCAACCCAGAAAAACACTGCCTTAAGAGCAGCGTTTTTTTTACCTTCAGATTTTGTCCCTCAGTACGGGATGCCAACCTTTTTATAGATGAAGTGCAAGATCCAGGCAGGACCAACAAGCAGGAACTGCAAATCCTTGAAGAACGAGGGTTTTTTTCCCCTCAATATGATGGCCGACAAACTGGCCAACCCAAGCAATTACAAATACTGCCAGCGCTGTTTGCCAAAGCGGAATACCGAGCCCGAACTGCTCGTAGGTCATGTTGATCCAAACCAGCAGCGCCGAGCGACGGCCATGCCGATTGCCAGTGTGAAGGACAGTGAAAGATAGTATAGAATCGCTAGTCCAAGCCCGATTGTGCACCAGTTCAGCAATGGTGAAATGCTCGAGAACACAATGGGTGTTGGGATAGACCACAACAGTGCGGTTACCGTCCAGGAAATGACGGGTACACAGATCCAGTGTATTGCTTTGTTTTTATGATCCTGATGCTTTCGCCATACTCGCCAAGCAGGCGGTCGATGCGACGCCCGGTCGCTTCAGATAGGCTCATATTACCCTCCCCGTAATAACAAGCTGCACGAATGCGGCTAGCATGCCGTAAAGGGAAGTTATTTTCAAGCTGACAAAACTTCGGCGAGCATATTAACCCATGCCCGCCGAAGGCGTTGTTTTAACTAGCCGGTGCTATGCGATGCCGCTGCTACGCTGGCATTAGTGCGCTTACGGCATTGCGCATCAACAGCGGAAAGCGCTGTCATGTTGACGATGCCGCGTGAGGTCACGGATGGCGTGATGATGTGCGCAGGCTTCTTTGCGCCCAGCAAGATCGGCCCAACATGGAGTGCATCTGTCATTGCTTGATGAGGTTCATGGCAATGTTAGCGGCGTCCAGTGTTGGGAACACCAGCAGGTTTGCAGGACCAGAGATATGCGCATCCGGCATGTAACGCTGCAGGATTTCCGGCGTCAGTGCTGCATCACCATGCATTTCACCTTCAGCTTCCAGATCCGGCATTTTCTTCCAGACCATCTGCAAGGCTTCGCGCATCTTGTTTGAAGTTACAGATGGGCGGGAGCCGAAGTTGGAGTGCGACAGCAGTGCAACGCGCGGGGTGATCCCGAAGCGTTTGATCTGCTCGGACGCCAGATGGGTGATCTCAGCGATCTCCTCAGCAGATGGGCACTCGGTCACGTAGGTGTCTGCAAGGAAGTAGGCACCGCTTGAGTTGATCAGCAGCGACAGGGTTGAGAAGTCGGTGAACTCGTCGGAACATCCAATGATGTTAGAGATGTCGCGCAGGTGCTTATCGAAGCGGCCTTCAAGGCCGGTGATGAGCGCGTCAGCTTCACCTCTATGCAACGCCAGTGCACCAATGACTGTTGTGTTGGTACGGACGACGGTTCTGGCAGCTTCCGGCGTTACGCCTTTGCGGCCAACCAGTTGAACTAGTGTGTCAACATAGGAGCGGTAGCGTGGATCGTCTTCCGGGTTCACAAACTCAAAATCTGTTCCCGGACGGATGCGCAGGCCGAAACGCTCACAGCGGTTTTCCAGAACCTGCGGACGACCGATCAGGATTGGCGTTGCAAGACCTTCTTCAATCACCACCTGTGCGGCGCGCAGAACGCGTTCGTCTTCACCGTCTGCGTAGATGACGCGCTGCTTGTCTTCTTTTGCTTTTGCGATGATCGGCTTCATCACCATACCGGAGCGGAATACGAACCGGTTCAGCTTGTCCATGTAGGCATCAAAGTCTTCAATTGGACGTGTTGCGACACCGGTTTCCATGGCTGCTTTTGCAACAGCTGGTGCAATGCGCAGGATCAGCCGGTTATCGAACGGGGACGGGATGAGATAGTTCGGACCGAATGTATGGATAACGCCGCCATAGGCTTTTGCGACTACATCGGTCGGTTCTTCCCGTGCCAGAGCTGCAATTGCTTCTACAGCTGCCAGCTTCATTTCTTCGTTGATGGCCGTTGCACCAACGTCCAGTGCGCCGCGGAAGATATACGGGAAGCAGAGAACGTTATTCACCTGGTTCGGGTAGTCCGAACGACCGGTACACATGACAACGTCGTCACGCACAGCAAGCGCGTCTTCCGGCATGATTTCCGGGTTCGGGTTGGCAAGGGCCATCACAAGCGGACGTTTCGCCATTTTGGCGACCATCTCAGGCTTCAGAACGCCGGCTGCGGACAGGCCGATAAAGACGTCTGCACCTTCGATGATATCATCGAGTGTACGCTTGTCTGTCTTTTGCGCAAATACGGATTTCCATTCATCCATAAGGGCTTCACGACCCTCATAGACAACACCTTCGATATCGGAAATCCAGATATTCTCGCGCTTCACACCGGAGGACACAAGCAGGTTAAGACAGGCCAGAGCTGCTGCACCTGCTCCTGATGCGACAACCTTGATGTCCTCAAGTTTCTTGCCAGAAAGCTCCATGCCGTTATGGACAGCTGCGGTTACGATGATTGCAGTTCCGTGCTGATCATCATGGAACACCGGGATGTTCATCTTATCGCGCAAGCGTTGTTCGATCTGGAAACACTCTGGTGCTTTGATGTCTTCCAGATTGATGCCGCCGAAGGTTGGTTCAAGAACGGAGACTGCATCAACGAACTTATCAACCTTGGTTTCGTCAACCTCGATATCGAAAACATCGATGCCAGCAAACTTTTTGAAGAGAACAGCCTTCCCTTCCATGACCGGTTTGGAGGCCAGAGGACCGATAGCGCCGAGCCCGAGAACTGCGGTTCCGTTGGAGATGACTGCAACCAGGTTCTGGCGAGCTGTGTAATCTGCAGCTTTTGACGGCTCCTTATGGATTTCCAAGCATGGCGCAGCAACGCCCGGTGAGTATGCGAGTGCTAGATCTCGCTGGTTTCCCAAAGGCTTAGTTGCCTGAATTTCCAGTTTACCCGGGCGTGGATACTCGTGGTAAAAGAGGCTTGTTGATCGAGTTCGCCGGAGGTAGGGCGCTTTTTGTCCGTCATTGTGTATTCTTGCCTGGCCTAGTGATTGAGCAGCTCGCCACCGGAAATCAGTGTGACTTCCGGATCAGATATCGCAGTTTGGCAAAACCTAGACCATTGCCTAGGATTCTGCACTGTCTTTATACGTCTTAAAGCGTATAAATGCGCGGATTAGAATAAGCAAAACCGCGGCATTCAAAATATGCCACAAGTAATGTGTGCCTGTTGGTAAGATTGTACAAATCGGTTGATCCAGCATTCTGAAGCTCATCGAGATTACGAAGATGAGACTTGCCAGAAACAAAGCGTTGGAGGTTGCCTTGTGTTTCCAGTGGGTTAGAACTGCGAATAGCAGGATCGCCAGAAGTGCCGGAAAATAGCCGGCGGTGGAGCCCAACAGGCCCTGAAACAGCGGCGGTAGATACTCCAAAGCCGCATAGAAAATCACCGTCGCAGCAAGTGATATCAGTATGTTAGCATCCACGTAGCGCCGCATTGCGAGGTAGAAGTAGACCAGCATGAAGGCCGCGATGGGGATGGAATCGGCCAATAAAGACCAGTAGTTCGCAAACGTGTGAAACAGGAACGAGCCGATCCCGATGATGGTGAGCAATACGATGAGCACCAAGGCTGCGTTGTTTTGTGCGTTGGTTTGCGTTGAACCGGTGTTTTTTGCGTTGCTACGTGCGCTTTTCCAGATTTGAAGGGCTATCAGCGCAGCGATGATGAAGGCGATGTTGCTTATCGCGTTGAGCGGCTCGGACCAGAACTCTGTGGAGGTTCTCTCGCAGTATTGGTTCAGGTGTTGATTCCAGTCCATGAGACCTCCGTGCTGGCGCTGCTCTACTTCTCTGCGTTTTGAAAAACCACTGTTCCGTTCAACCAATGGAGGCGGCTTGTGCTCAAAACTTTTTTTGAGTTGTTGCCGCCTGTTAGTATTTGGTGCACTCAGCAGTGCTTGCTGTAGATGCTGTTTTTTTCATCAATTGGGGAAGTTGATGGCAGGAGGACTTCAACAAACGGTTCTTCGCATAGGTGAGTTTGTCTTTAATCTGCGCAGATGGGCCGAATTCTTCTGTCCGGCTTCGAAACACACCAATGAGATTCGACGATGAGTTGGTCCGTTCTGCACGCTCTATGAAAGCAGCGGCTTCTGCTTGCCAACCGGTTTGCAAGACGGCACCGGGCTGGACCAGTAAGACCCAGTTGGCGCGGTGCATTGTTGTACCCCCTGAGCCAGAACCGAGTTAGAATTTGTTGTCGCCGTCACAAAGTGGGCTCCGCAGGCGTCTGCGACGACCCCGGTACCGTCCGTTGAGCCTTCATCCGCGATGACGACTTCTTTCAGGATGCCTTCTGCGGAGGCCGGGACAAGGGCGGATAATGTGGGAACCAACAGCTGTTCGCTGTTATGGGCGGGAATAAGTGCGCTAATCATTCCAGCAGTTTATAGTGATTTGCCCGATATCGGAAAGTAAAGGCTTGCAAATCTGGTTAATCTAAGTGATGTTCCCTCTATGTTCTTATGAAATGGAAGTGCATCCCCCATGTCAACTGCACAAAATCATAGTAGCGATGCGGAGGATGTTGATCCTTCGGGTTCAGCCCTTCCGGTAAACGTGACAGGTCGTGGGCGGGCAGCGCATTCCAACAAGGCTGGGCGATTCGAGGCCGAGAGTCGGGAAATCGTCGATGACGGCTGGGGAACAATTGATGAACTTCCACCCGTCAAAACTGAGGTGCAGACGGAAATCGCTCGTCATGTGATCACCAAGAACTCTTCGTCAGACCTTCCCTTTGACCGGTCCATCAATCCCTACCGGGGCTGCGAGCATGGCTGCATCTACTGCTTTGCGCGGCCCACCCATGCGTATATGGGGCTTTCGCCGGGGCTGGATTTTGAAAGTCGGCTCTTTGCCAAGCCCAACGCCGCGCGGGTGTTGGAGCGGGAGTTAGGCGCGCCCTCCTATCAGGCAAGCCAATCGCGATTGGTACGAACACAGATCCTACCAGCCATTGAACGCTCTCACAAAATCATGCGTGGGATTCTGGAGGTGCTGAACAAGACTGGTCATCCGGTCACTATTGTCACCAAGTCTGCGTTGGTCATGCGGGATATTGATATTCTGAGCGACATGGCAAAGCGCAATCTGGCGAAGGTGGCGATCTCGGTGACAACGCTGGACAGGAAGATTGCACGCAGTCTTGAGCCGAGGGCTTCGACACCAACCCGCCGATTGCAGGCGATAAAGGCTTTGTCTGATGCAGGCATACCAACGGCTGTCTTGGCTGCTCCTGTTATTCCGGGTCTAACGGATCATGAGCTTGAGAGCATTCTTGAAGTTTGCAAAGAACATGGTGCAAGCGAGGCTAACTATATTCTGCTGCGTTTGCCCCGTGAGGTCTCGGAGTTGTTCAAGGAATGGCTGTTGCGGGAGGCTCCGGGCAGTTACCGGCGTGTGCTTAGTCTTTTACGCTCCATGCGTGATGCAAAGACTATGACGCCCAGTGGACCCAGCGCTTCAAGGGCAAAGGGCCTTATGCGGATCAGTTGGCCAAACGCTTTCAACTGGCCTGCAAAAGCAAGGGATTGTCGTCACGCTCGTTGAAGTTGTCCTGTGATCATTTCATCAAGCCAACCTGCGGTGGTGTGCAGCTTTCATTGTTGTAGATGAGGCATTTGCTGCAGGCCTATTCTTCTTTGAAAACCGGTGCCACTTTGGCGGAATACGCTCCGCGCCGCTTGTAAGCAATCGGACCGTATGGCAAAGAGGGGCATGTCGTATTTTGCAAATTCTCTCTTTGATATCGCCTTTCCCGATGCTCCTGACCTGCGCTTCGAGCGCTCTGTGGAGCGTGATCTGCAAGGGCGATTTGCTGGCATTGACGAGGCCGGACGCGGACCATGGGCAGGCCCTGTGGTGGTTGCTGCGGCCTGTCTTGACTACGACAATCTACCCGAGGGATTGAACGACTCCAAGAAGCTGACAGAGGCCAAACGCGAGGCGCTTTTTGAGCAGATCCTTGAGATGGCTGATGTGAGCGTGTGCGTGCAAAGCGCCCGGACCATTGACCGGATCAACATCCGCGAGGCGACGCTGCAAGGCATGCGCACCTGTGCCCGCTCCCTCGCAGTTCCCGTGAAGCGGTTCTTCATCGATGGAAAGGATGTGCCGCATCACTTACCAGAGGAAGGACAAGCCCTGATCAAGGGTGATGGCCGCTGCCTTGCCATCTCTGCTGCCTCAATCGTCGCCAAGGTGACCCGTGACCGGTTGATGGTGAAGATGGACAAGTATTATCCGGAATACGGTTTTGCCAAGCACAAAGGCTACGGCACCAAACAACATCAGGAAGCCCTCGCCGCCCACGGCGTCACCCCCCTCCACCGCTGCTCCTTCCGTCCTATTCGGGAGATGATTGAGGGTTGAGGCCGTTTGCACATACTTACGCAAACGGTCTCCCCAGGCGCTGATAGAAGCTCCAAGAGCTCCTGCTGTTTTGAGCAGCGGGGTGTCGTGCTTGCGCTGCTCGCTTCGGGTTTCTTCAGCAACCATCATTTTAAAATCACAGCACATCCCCTTTTAAAGCTCCGCGCCTTTTAAACCTTAAATCGCCCCTTTTTGTCGCCAAGTATTGAGCTGACTTTGAGGAAGTTGATGCAAGAACTGGAGTAGGCGATGAAACGCGCGATTGTAACCGGTGGGGCCGGTTTGATTGGGACGGGTATCTGTCAGGCTCTTATCGCCGAGGCTGGGAGGTTGCCAGTTTTGATCTTAAGGTTGGGCAGACCAATGCCGTGGATGTCCTTTGTGACATCAGCGATGAGCGTGCGGTAGAAGAAGCGTTTGCCTACCTTGGCTGGCCGCAGGTGGACTTGCTGGTCAACAATGGCGGACAAGCGACCAGTCTGCAGTTGGAGCTGCAAGAAGCGACCATGGATGACTGGCGCAAGACACTGGACAGCTATCTGACAGCTACATTTCTTATGAGTCGGCGTGCGCTGCCGTTGATGGGGGAAAATTCCTGCATTGTGAACATGGCGTCCACGCGCGCTTTCATGTCCGAACCGGGAGACTTCATTTATGGGGCTGCCAAGGGCGGTATCATTTCACTCACGCAAGCGCTGGCAATTTCTCTTGGGCGCAAGGTGCGTGTGAATGCGATTGCTCCGGGGTGGATCTCAGATGGAGCTGACTTGAGCGAACGCGACCATGCACAGCATCCGGTTGGGCGCGTGGGGCGGCCCGAGGACATTGCCGAGGCGGTGCTTTACCTGAGTGGGGCCGGGTTCATAACAGGCCAGACGCTGACTATTGACGGCGGCATGACGCGCAAGATGATCTATGAAAAGTGACGACTGAAGTGAAGTTTACTCGCCCCCTGACAAGGTTTTAGCGATGTGCTGCTTGATCCTGAGCATTGATCCAATATTCTGCAGAGCGGAGTTGATCGAGGGAGGGGCAGTTCGTGACAGACCAAATCTTATCAGGTGGGCAAAACAGCATGGTCGTTAGGGATGGTCGTGTTCATAGGCCTGCCCACCAGTGGAGCAAAACCACTCGGGAAATAGTGACTGCCTGCCGGAACAATGGCCTCAAGTTCATCCCCGAATGGCTCGGCACGGACTCTGAAGGCAATGAACTCTTTGAGTACATTGAAGGCACAGTGGGCCATGATCCACTCACCCTCATGCTTCTCAATGATCGCCTCTTACAAAGCGCGGGTCGTTCGCTGAGACTGTTCCATGATGCATGTTCCATCTTGGTCTTCCGCGAGGATCTTGCATGGCAGTTTGAGGCGATGGAGCCTCGACAAGTGGTCTGTCACGGAGACTTCGCGCCGTACAACTGTATTTTCGAAGACAGCGAGCTTGTTGGTCTTTTTGACTTTGATGCAGCTCGTGTTGGTCCGCGAAGCTGGGAGCTTTCTTATGCGCTGTATCGCTTTGCCCCCTTCGTCAATCTTGCAGCGCTTGATGATGGGTTCGGGCCAATTGAGAACCGGATACGCCGCGCCCGCATTTTCATCGAGGCATATGGCGGTAGCGAGACAGAGCTACGAGATGCACTCAATATGATACCGGATCGACTGCAGGCATTGATCGACTGGATGAAGGAAGAAGCAAATGCAGGCAATCCTCACACAATAGAGAACCTGAAAGACGGGCATCATCTGCTTTATGAATCCGATGCGCGCCATATGTCGGAGCTGCTCAAGTTCTAGCCGTGTGAAGGATCAACGCAATGCGATAGGAATTGGCAGCACCAGCCCAAACAAAAAAAGGCTCCCGAAATTCGGAAGCCTTTTTGATGTTCTTTTCCAAAAGTTCTGATCAATTCAGGTTGTCAGAAACCTGCTTGATGCTCTCTGTGAGCACTTTATCCTGAACTTCTGCTTTGGCAACGCTGGAAGCGACGATGGTTTCAGCTGCCTGTGCTGCAACATCTGCAGCGCGGGAGCGAACTTGTGCAATCGCATTTGTTTCAGCCTGAGCGATTTTCGCTTCAGCTGCTTTGGTGCGACGTGCAATCATCTCTTCGAGAGCTACCTTGGCTTCTTCAGCCATACGATCCGCTTCAACTTTCGCGTCTGCAACGATCTGATCTGCTTCGGCTTCAGCCTCTTTACGCTTGCGCTGGTACTCGGCCATCAGAGCCTGAGCTTCCTCACGTAGCTTACGGGCGCCTTCAAGCTCTTGCTTGATGTTGTCCGCTTGCTGGTCAAGCATTGCACCTACTTTGCCCGGTACTTTGAGGTACCAAAGCAAAACAAAGAAGAGGATAAGACCAACGAGTGCCCAAAGGCTTGCATCGAACATTCTGTCACCCCTTACTTAAGTGCAGCATCAACGGCTTTGGTGACTTCAGCTTTTGCTGGAGCACGACCACCGATAAGTGCCTTCACAAGCTCGCCTGCTGTTTCGCTGGCGATTTCGCCAACGTGAGTCAGGCTTTCAGCTGTGATCCTGGAGATGCTCTGTTCAGATTCGGAAAGCTTAGCTGCCAACTGCTCTTCAGCCGTTGCGCGGGCGCTTTCTGTCTCTGCTTTTACCTTTGAGCGTGCCTCATGAGCCAGGTTAGTGGCTTTGGCGCGCGCCTCGGCTAGAGCACTTTCGTAGGATGCGATGGCTTCATCTGTCTCTTGTTTGAGAGGGATGCTTCAGCCATGTCACCTGCGATGCGATCGCGACGATCTTCAAGAATACCGCCGATGCGTGGCAGAACCACTTTCGACATTACCCAGTAGAAAACGCCGAAGGAAAGAACCAACCACAACAGCTGAGACGGGTAAGTCGAGCTGTCGAATGGAGGAAAGCTACTGCTGTCCTCTACAATGCCGATTTCGGCAGTTGTATTCAGGTTTCCTTGAGTATTCGACATCAACTTCTCCGTGAACGCTCTTCATAACGCTTTATGATTTGGAGACGGTCCTTAACTCGTTAAGAACCGCCACTCATAAAACGCTCTAATCGTTTTCGTCGATTATACTGCGAACAGCAGCAGAAGTGCGACGAGAAGGGAGAAGATGCCGAGAGCTTCGGTCACAGCAAAGCCGAGGATGAGGCGGCCGAACTGTCCATCTGCAGCAGATGGGTTGCGCAGTGCGCCGGCAAGGAAGTTACCGAAGATGTTACCGAGACCGAGAGCTGCACCACCCATACCAAGGCAGGCGATACCGGCACCAATGTATTTTGCTGCTTCTGCGTCCATGACAAGTGCTCCTAATTAGCAAATTTCGTCTATGACTTAGTTATTGGGCGTTATACCCGGATTCTACACGTTACTTAGTGGCTCGGATGAAGCGCATCTGCAAGATACATGCAGGTAAGAACGGTAAAGACGTAGGCCTGAAGGAAGGAAACCAGGAACTCAAGTGCCGTAATGGCAATCGTGAGTATCAGTGGCAGAACCGCGGCAGCGACACCTGCTGCACCGAGACCGGTGAGCATTACGACGAAGCCTGCGAAAACCTTCAGGGTGATGTGACCAGCAAGCATGTTTGCGAACAAACGAACGGACAAACTAACTGGACGGGAAAGGAAAGAGATTACTTCAATCGCGGACACAAGAGGAATAACCCCAGCCGGAACGCCACTTGGACGAACAGCTTAAGGAAGCCTGCGCCGTGTTTGATGAAACCGTAGATCGTTACTGTACCAATCACGAGCATTGCGAGTGCGAATGTCACGATGATCTGACTTGTAACGGTGAAGAAGTATGGAAACATCCCGACCATGTTTGCCGTGAAAACGAACATGAACAGGGAGAAGACGAGCGGGAAGAACCGCATACCGTCATTGCCTGCTGAGCCTCGCAAGGTGGCAGCAACAAACTCGTAGGACATTTCCGCCATGAGTTGTGCCCGGCTAGGGACCAGGCCACGTCTGTTGGTAGACAGAACGAGGAACAAGGTCGCTACAGCGACGGTCAGAACCATGAACAAGGAAGCGTTGGTGAAGGAGAAATCAACACCGCCAATCTCCATAGATACAATCTTGGAGATATGAAACTGGTGGATCGGATCGATCGCGTTGCCTGAATTTCCAGCCACAGGTAGTACCCTGAAGTGCCAATTTACGAGCGCAAGAGCGCGATGAATTAGTTAGTCCTGCTTCTTACCGGAGTTCATCCGTCTCTCAGGACCGGCGACTTTCCCCGCCTCCCGAAGGACGTTTAATACTCCTGCTGCGAAGCCAAGCATCAGGAGAATTATCATTCCCCACGGCTTGGTTCCGAGCCAGCTATCCGCCATCCAGCCGAGTGCCCCCCGACGAAGATCGCAGCGATAAACTCGGAAGACATCTTCCAAGCCTGTGACAAACCTGACATTGCACTGGTCTTGTTTGGCACCTCTTTAGCAGAGGTTTCATCCAAGTGTGTATCCAGCGTTTTGCCGAGCTTTGCTAGCCGCTCAGACAGGTGACGATCAGTTTCTTTCATGCCTTGTTTTCTCTGCTTGTTCTCTTCGGGAGACATCTTCATTCTTCCTAGACAGCTGCAGATAACTCAAAGACCTTGTAGACCCCTGAAAGTCGGGGGCACCATAATGCTCGTGATGTGCAGTGTCAAGGCTAGAGCTACTTAAGCTAAGTATCTGATATTTAATATATTTTCGAAGTTTCTAACAGGTAATACGTATAAAGGATGCATTCAAGGGCGTATTGTACCCTATTTTAGGCCGTCTCCGTGAACCGTTCAGCCATCTCAAGATCCACTGAAACCAGCTGAGAGACCCCTCTTTCTGCCATGGTCACTCCGAACAATCTGGACATGCGGGCATGGTAATCGGGTTGTGTGTAATGACCGTGAATCGCGTCGCTGTGTTTTGCGTCATATTCTCCAGCAAAGCGCAATACCGTTCCACGTTGGCATCATCCAACGGAGCGTCCACTTCGTCCAGAACGCAGATCGGGGCCGGATTTGTAAGGAAAACTGCGAATATAAGCGCCATTGCCGTGAGGGCCTGCTCCCCGCCCGAGAGCAAGGTCATGGTCTGTGGCTTCTT
Organism: Pseudovibrio sp. JCM 19062; assembly: GCA_001310715.1. The sequence goes on along the minus strand of BAXV01000015.1, from coordinate 13,797 downwards.
GCCGGGAGGGCGTGCGAAGATCTCAAGACCCGCATCTAGAGGTCCTCTGCATCCACCAATTTCAGCTCCGCAGTGCCGCCGCCAAACAGGTGGGTGAACAGACGCCTGAAGTGGTCGTTGACCTGATCGAAAGAGCTCAGCAGTCGCTCGCGCGCTTCCTTGTTCAGATTCATAATTCCTGTGCGCAACTTCCTGATGGCCTCGGTCAGGTCGTCTCTTTCACTGATGAGGGTGTCGCGCTGCTCGGTTATTTCCTGCATTTCCTCATCGGCCCGCAGATTCACACCGCCCAGACGTTCGCGTTCGGCCTTGAGACGGTCGAGCTTGCGCTCGGCTGCTTCGGCATCTGGCAGAGCAGCGTCCTGCGATAATCCGGTCATCTCGTGAAGGCGTGAGACACCGACCTCCAGCGTCTCCCCCACCCGGCGCTCGATTTCCGCGCGGCGTTCTTTAGCTGCCTCGAGGCGTTCCTCTGCACGAACTTTTCGTTCGCGGGCACCGGAGAGGCCTTCCATGGCTTCGCGGGCCTTTTGGTCTGCAATCAGCTGGCGCTTTTCGCCTTCCGCCAGTTTGTCGTCGGCTGCCTTGCGAGCTTCCTCTGCTTTTGCAAGACTGGATAGCAAGTCCTGCCGCTTGAGCTCGATTTCCTCAGGACTTTCCAGAAGGATCATACGCTCTTCAGCAGCTTCATCGCGGCGTTGACGCAGGACGGAGATTTGCCTGTCGGCGTTTTGCACGCGCTGCACCCAGTTCTGGCGGTCGCGTTCAATGGTTTCCAGCCGCTTGGCGCGTAGCTCGCCTTCGCGCTTCAAAGTGTCGGTGGCGCCTTTGGCCTCTGTCAGTTTGCTGCGGCACTGGGAGACGTCCTTGGTCGCGGCTTCCAGCTCGGCGGCGACGCCATCAATGTCCTGCAGTTCTTCGAGGGCAGCTTCCGCTTCTTCCAGCGAGGCTGCGGTTTCCTCAAAATCCTCATTGGCGCGGCGGAGCTGTTCTTCGAGCGTTGTCTTACGCACGGAAAGCTCGGTTAAGGCTCGTTCAGCGGCAGCAAGCTCTTCACGCAATGCAATGATGCGGGATTGCTCGAGGCGCAGCTTGTGCGCATGTCCTGCTCGGCTGTTTCCGCTTGCCGCCGATGTTCTTCTGCGGTGTCGAGGGCTTGTTTCTTCTCGCTGACCAGCTCTCTTGTCTGCTCAACAAGCTCTTCCAGCTCTGCGAGGCGGTTTCGTTGGGCGAGGCGTTGCGCAGCTGGCGTGGGCGCGTCGGCTGCAATAGTCAGTCCGTCCCAGCGCCACAGATCACCCTGCTTGCTGACCAGTCGTTGGCCGACCTTCAGCTCTTTCCTCAAGGATGAACCGCGTTCAGCATCAACCAGCCCAACCTGAGACAGACGGCGGGCGAGTTCTTGTGGTGCCTTTACATAGTCAGAAAGAGGCGTTGCTCCGGCTGGCAGGTCGGGATCAGCGCCCTGCCCTGTGCTCAGGCTCCAGTGCACGGGAGCCGCTTGTTCCATAGCTGCATCAAGGTCTTCGCCCAAGGCAGCACCGAGGGCGGTTTCGAGCCCCGGATTGACGCTCATCTTATCTACGGCAGGTGTCCAGTCCCCGGTTTGGCCTGCGGACAGAACGTTCTTTAGGGTTTTTGCTTCCGTCTCATATCTGGAAAGAGCTGAATCCGCTTCATTTAATGGGGTGCGGCAGTTGCTTTCTGCCTCACGGGCCGCAGCCAGCGCTTCTTCAGCCTGAACGGCGGTTTCTTCCGCCTCTGCCAACTCTTCCAGAGCCATCTCCAGCTCTTCGCGTTTATCACCCGGTCCGCTGGCGGCTTTGATGTCAGCCTCGACGGATTGTAGTTGCCCTTTGAAGCGATCCGCTTCTTCCTTGAAGCGGGCGCTCTTCTGGCGGATGCCGGAGATCTGGCTTTCCAGCTGGTTGTGGGTGGCGAGGAGGCTGGCGTGGTCCTGTGTGATGCGTGAGTGCTTCATCTCACTGGCATCAAGATTGTCTTCAGCCATCAACACCAGTTCTTCAGCTTGTGCTGCACGCTCGTCCAAGGTTTCGGCGGCTTCGAGGAGTTCCTGCTTTTCCTCCTCCAGCTCTTCCAGATGACTGGTGTTTTCGCTGGCAAGGCGGGCTTCGCGCTCGATATCTTGCTCCATCTGGGCAAGGCGGGCTTGGAGGTCCGTCAGTTTTTCCTTGATGCGGCGGTCTTCAGAGTCCAGATCATTCTTCGCGATGATCAGGTGCTGGAGCGCGGCGGCGGCACCGCCTGCTGCTTCTCTAAGCTTTGGAATCTCGTGAGCGGCAAGTGCTTGCTCTTTGGCGGTGGAAGCTTGCAAGCTGCAATATCGCGCATACCGATCTCGGCTTCGGCATATTGTTTTCGGGCCGCTTCCAGTGCGGCGGAGGCTTCCTGCCAGCGCAGGTACAGGATTGTTGCTTCGGCCTTGCGAATTTCGGAGGATAGATTGCGGTAGCGGGTGGCTTGACGGGCCTGACGTTTCAAGCCGTCGAGTTGTCCTTCGATCTGTAGGACCACATCTTCCAGACGTTCCAGATTGGTTTCAGCGGCGCGCAGACGGATCTCGGCCTCTTTGCGGCGACTGTGCAAGCCGGAGATGCCCGCTGCCTCTTCCAGAATTTTCCGGCGCGAGGTTGGCTTGGCGGAGATCAGCTCACCGATCTGTCCCTGACGCACCATGGCTGGAGAGCGTGCACCGGTGGAGGCGTCGGCAAACAGGAGCTGCACATCTCTGGCGCGGGCGTCCTTGCCATTGATCTTGTAGACGGAGCCGGCCTCGCGCTCGATGCGGCGCGTGACTTCCAGCGTGTCACTGTCATTATAGCCTGAGGGTGCGGTGCGGTCTGAATTGTCGAGGAAGAGGGTAACTTCTGCGGTGTTTCTGGCTGGCCTGTTGAGACTGCCGGAAAAGATCACGTCATCCATGCCGGACGCGCGCATGTTTTTATAGGAGTTTTCTCCCATCACCCAGCGCAGGGCTTCTACAAGATTGGATTTGCCGCAGCCATTGGGCCCGACAATACCAGTCAGGCCGTCTTCAATGACAAACTCCATGGGTTCAACAAAGGATTTGAACCCGAGGACACGGAGGCGCTGAAACTTCATTGAGCGCCCCCTACTCTTACAACGGGGTGTAAGCGTTCATACGCGCATGGATCTGCGAGCAGGTTCGTCAGCCCAAAGGGCTGCCCGCTGCGTTTACAGATTCTTGTCCACGTACGTTTTGAACTCGTCAAACGAGAGTGCCCCGCTTACTTTCTCACCATTGATAAAGAATGTCGGTGTCGCATCTACGCCCAAGGTTGATGAACCATAGTCACGAACTTCCGTCACTCCGTCTAGTATTTCCTGATTCGTCAAGCAAGCTTTCACAGCATCTTCCGTGAAACCAAGCTGCTTACCCATGCTTAACAAAGCGCTGTAGGGGTCATTGGTGAATGCCCAGTTGCGCTGCTCTTCAAACATCAGGTCGACAATATCGAAGTATTTGTCTTCTGGTGCACAGCGCGCAAGCATAAAGGCAGCTGCCGAGACTGTATCCAGTGGGAATTCACGGAAGATGAAATACACTTTGCCAGTGTCGATGTATTCTCTCTTCAGCTCTTTATAAGTGGTGTTGTGGAAGTTCGCACAGTGGCCACAGGTCAAAGAGGCATATTCGATAACAGTTACCGGAGCATCCGGAGAGCCGATCGCCTGTTCTGGCAATGGACCTACCTTGTTCAACTGTGCGTCAGTATAGGTCTGTGCAGAGGCACCGGTCGGCATAGCTGCGAAGGCAAGAGAGGCAGCAGTGAGAGCACTGGTGCGCTCAAGAAACTTACGGCGAGAGAGTGTCACGTTTTTCTATCCCAGTTTTAATCGGTGTTGCCCTGTCTGCTGACCCAGCGCGGTTATCCGCTAGTGGCAGCCAGAGGTTAGCAGTGAGTATAACCTCTTTGAGCCAGGAACCTCTGATCACAAGCTGGTGAACATTCATGCAAACCAGCACCTGCCCACAGCTCGATTTCCAGCAGAAATTGGTATTCAGGAAATTATGGCAAATAGTTGTTGGAAGCTACAGTATATAGTGCGTACTTATACAAAATATTGTTAAGTCGCTGTTCTGACAAGCTGCCGCTGAGAATTGAGTTGCCCCAGAAAAGCGAGGTGGCCCTGCCCCTTTTGCCAAGCTGACTAACCCTGACAATTACACCTAGTCTAAATCATTGGGTTCATTACATACCCACAGGATTTATGCATGGAAAACATCAATAATTTTCTGAGTTGTTTTGTTTTTGCCGCATTATTGAGTTATTAAAGATTTATTGAAATCTGAAACAAGATATACGGACATACCATGAAGCGCTTGACTGCACTAATGCTTCTCAGCACTCCACTGTTAGCCTGCCAAGCCTCTGTATCTGAAGATTTCGTCGAAGCTATACCTAGTACTACTCAGCAGGCGGCAAATGAAACTGCCGCTATACCTGCGACATATAGTGAAATCTATACTGGCACAGCTGACCTTGGCGCTCTGACCTCTACAAAGTGGGTGGTGAGCGAAGGAAATGGCGGCAGTTCTGCGGCTTGTCGCGTTCATTTCAGCAAAACAGTGGCAGAAGCCTCCTCGGCAGCGGCGGCGCGTGGCCTTCCTAACGGAATGGCAGCTACAAGCGGTTGCACAAATGAAGAGTTGAGCAGCGTGACCGCATGGGCTGTGAATGGGGACACCATTGAGCTGCGTGATGCGCAGGAAACAACAACGGCCTATCTTTTGATGGAACGTCCTGACTTATTGCTGGGGTATACTGCAAAGGGCCATGATCTGGTGGTCAGCCAGTAAGCTTTCACAGGTTCTGTAGAAGACTATGGGAAGATCAGGTGCTGCCTGCCGGAGAGCGGGCAACAATGCACTTGCCCAGCTTTTCCAGCGCACTCTTCAATCGCTCATCAGAAACATCTGCAACCTTTTGCTCGATGCGTCGGTTTTCGATCTCGGACAACTCACGAAGCGGCTTGGGTGTGGTCTTTTTGGTCCGCAGAACAGGACGCTGTACGACCTTGATCCGGCCTACCGCATTCCAGCCTAAAAAGGCATTGATGCGATCTCTCAGCTGCGGTGCTTCGTGGGTGAAGAATAAAGCAGTGGAACCATCGGTGTGAACAAGAAGAGTTGCGGGTTCAGCAACCGGCTCTCCGTCCGTGCTTTTGGTTCGGGGCCAGATAAGTCTACCGGGCTGTACCTTTCCGTGATACTGCTTGCCGACAAGTTCGGGCCAAGCAGCGAGAAGATCAGCACTAGCAAATCCAGCTTACGCGCAACAGGGTGCATAGTCTTACCGATCAGTTCGCTTAGCTGATGGTTTGATCTTCTGGAAACCCGATTTTGCGCAGTTGCTTTCATCGTCTTCATCACGCCATGAGATTAAGGCACATATATGTCCGTTGCTTTATAGTAGTTTTAATTGAGTCCCGTTTTTCGCGGTACCATGAATTACCAAGGGAACCCCAATTACTTGGGGAGCAAAACCAAGGTTAACCCACAGAACAATGCAAGATAATCTAGCTCTTCTTTACTGGTATGACAGAAATTCTCGCCAACTACCATGGCGAACAGCTCCTAGTGATATACTTTCCGGTGCAAAACCAGACCCTTACCATGTCTGGCTCTCCGAAATTATGTTGCAGCAGACTACTGTAGCGGCGGTAAAGAGTTACTTTGAGCTCTTTATAAAGACATGGCCAACACTTGCGGACATGGCCAATGCGCAGGAAGAGGACATCCTGAAAGCGTGGGCGGGGCTGGGGTATTATTCCCGTGCGCGAAATCTGTATAAGTGTGCACAATTTGTCCAATTGCATCACAATGGGCGTTTTCCTGAGGAAGAAGAGCGGCTTTTGAAGCTCCCCGGCATTGGCCCGTACACTGCTGCGGCTATCTCCACCATTGCCTTTGGACGCCATGCTGCGGTGGTGGATGGCAATGTGGAACGGGTGCTGTCGCGTCGCTATGCGCTGCTCACCGAGCTGCCTGCTCTCAAGGCGGAGGTGAAGCCCCTGATGGGGGAGCTGACGCCCCATGATCGCCCCGGCGACTTTGCGCAGGCCATGATGGATCTTGGCGCGACGGTTTGCACACCCAAGTCTCCCGCCTGTGGAATCTGTCCGTGGATGGACGTTTGTGAGGGCCGCAAGCAAGGCATTGCAGACACCCTTCCCCGCAAGGCACCGAAGAAGGTGAAGCCGACACGGCGCGGCATGGCGTTTCTGCTCAGTGATGAGCGGGGCCGTATTCTCCTGCGCAAACGCGAGGATAAAGGCCTGCTTGCGGGTATGAGCGAACCTATCACCACGCACTGGGCGGATGATGCTGCGCTGGAAGACCTGACCGCTGCCCCAATTCAGGCCGACTGGGTGCGAACGGAAAAGGATGTGAAGCACACCTTCACGCACTTCCATCTGGAAATGAGCGTCTGGCAAGCACGCGCTCCCGCCACCTATGTGGAACCTGACGGCTATTGGTGGTCTGAACAGCATGAGCTTGAAGGGGAAGCTCTACCAACGGTGATGAAGAAGGCGCTGAAGGCGGGTGGATTGATATAGCAGACAGCAAAAAGCCGGGCCTGAACCCGGCTTTCTTATATTCCTGATGTCATCGCCTATTACTGGAAAGCGGTTTCCATGAAGCTGCGGAGCTTTCGAGAGTGGAGGCGGTCAAGTGGCATCTCTCTTAGCATCTCCATGGTCCTCACGCCGATTTCCAGATGCTGATCCACCTGCTTGCGGTAGAAGTCCGTTGCCATGCCCGGTAGCTTCAACTCACCGTGCAGTGGTTTGTCAGAGACGCAGAGCAAGGTTCCATAAGGAACGCGGAAGCGGAAGCCGTTTGCTGCGATGGTTGCGGATTCCATATCCAGCGCAATTGCACGGGACTGGGAGAACCGTTCTCCCGGCTCGCGGTGGTCGCGCAGTTCCCAGTTGCGGTTGTCTATGGAGGCTACGGTTCCTGTTCGCATTACGCGCTTCAGGTCGTAACCGCTGTAACCGGTGATTTCTTCAACAGCGCTTTCCAGTGCAACCTGCATTTCTGCCAGAGGCGGGATTGCACCCATGTTGGCAGATCCGCGTCCAGCACCTTGTCTTCACGCACATAGCCGTGGGCCAGCACATAGTCACCAAGCTGCTGACTGCTTCTCAAGCCTGCGCAGTGACCCAGCATCAACCAGGCATGAGGGCGAAGCACGGCAATGTGGTCCGTAATGGTTTTTGCGTTGGACGGGCCTACACCGATGTTCACCATGGTGATGCCGGAGCTGTCTTCGCGCAGCAAGTGATAGGCTGGCATCTGAGGCAGACGCGATACAGCTACACCTTCACTCGGCTCCTTATCACCGGCATAGGTGACAACATTGCCCGGCTCTACAAAGGCAATGTAACCACTGTTCGGATCGTTGAGCAGTTCCTTTGCCATTTTCACGAAGCCATCAATGTAAAACTGATAGTTTGTGAAGAGCACAAAGTTCTGGAAGTAGCGCGGCGCTGTTGCGGTATAATGCTGCAAGCGGTGCAACGAGTAATCGATGCGCGGCGCCGTAAAGGGGGCCAGCGGCTCGAACCCGTCTTTTGCGCGGTAGGTGCCATTGGAAATGGCGTCATCCATCACGGCAAGATCAGGCACGTCGAATACATCGCGCAGTGGGCGCTCTTCCGAGGACGGAATTGCCCCTTCCACGTTTGCGCCATCATAAAACGCGAAGTGCAGCGGGATTGGTTGATCACTTTCGGCAATCACCACTTCCAAGCCGTGGTTTTTGATCAGCAACTCAATCTGGTGTTCCAAATAGTCTCTGAACAGATCAGGCCGTGTGATTGTTGTTTTGTATTTACCGGGCCGGGCCACAAAGCCATAGGAAAGGCGCGTGTCTACGCGGATGTGACTGGAAACTTCAAACCGCAGTTCAGGATAAAATGCCCTGACGCGGTTTTCCGGCATGCATTCGGAAGCAGCAGATTTAAAACTATCACGCAAGAAAGCGGTCGCCCGATCAAACAGATAGATCAGGTGCTCTACGGCTGCTGCCGCATCGCTAAAGGATTTTGGGGAAATTGCTTCAGGCGTACGGATGGAACGGTTTTCCATCACAACGTCGCTATCGGACATAGTCGACACGTTCGGTTTCTCCTCTTTCGTGTCACTATATATCTGAGGGATATTTAAGTCATGGTCAAGATAAAGTGCACATAAATTCGATTATTTTTTTTAGTGGCTGAGGATATTTTCACGTTACGTCAACCCTAACTTTGCGCAGAGAGTTGCAATTTCTTGCGGGGTAATTTCACTTGGGGCCTCCCGCTTATTCTGCGAGACCACCGCGCAGAAGCATTCAGCGATCTGGAGGACCTTTCTCATGCACTTTATTCGTACTGCCGCGCTTGGCTTTGTTGCCAGTGCGTGTCTTAGTGTTGGTGCAAATGCTACCGAACTGGGACCACGCCCCGCTTTCCTTGTGGAGCAGATGAACGACAGTCCGCTGAAAGCACAACTGCGCGCCTGTATCAATGAACCTGCCAAACCCTCCAGTCTTTCCATTGGGCACCGTGGGCTCCCCTACAGTTTCCCGAACATACGGTTGAATCCTTCAGCGCTGCTGCTTTGATGGGGGCGGGTAAGCTGGAATGTGATGTCACCTTCACCAAGGATAAGGAGCTGGTTTGCCGTCATGAACAAAATGATCTGGCGTTTACGACCAATATCCTTCTCTCAGATCTGGCTGATACCTGTATTCAGCCCTTTACTGCTGCTTCGGACGGCGAGGATGCCTCTGCCGAGTGCAGAACCTCCGATATTACGCTTGCAGAGTACCTAAGCCTGCGTGGCAAGATGGATGCCTTTAATCCGGCTGCAACGACGGTGGAGGAGTATCTGAAAGGCACGCAGGACTGGCGCACGGACCTATACGCGGATGCTGGCTCAGGCGGGACTGTGATGAGCCATGCCCAGACGATTGAGATGTTCAAGGGACAAGGTATCAAGTTCGTTCCCGAACTGAAGGTACCGAAGGTGGAGATGCCGTTTGATGGCTTTACCCATGATGATTTAGCCCAGAAAATGATTGATGAGTACAAAGCCGCGGGAGTCCCGCCCTCTGACGTTTTCCCGGAATCCTTCTCTCTGGATTACGTACTTACTGGATCGAGAACGAGCCAGAGTATGGTGCGCAGGCGGTGTTCCTTGATGGCCGCTATAATACGGAGGGGTTTGATACCTCGAACCCAGCCACTTTCGAGCCATCCATGACCGAGTTGAAAGAGCTGGGCGTAAATTACATCGGCCCTCCTCTGTGGAAGCTCGTCACGCTGGAAGACGGGCATATCGTGCCCTCTGCGTATGCAGAAGCAGCCAATGAGGCGGGTCTGAAGATTTTCACCTGGACGCTGGAGCGCTCTGGCCTGCTTTCGCATGACGGAGGTGGCTGGTACTACAGCAGCGTTAATGAGGCGATCACGAACGAAGGCAGTGTTTATGAGCTGCTGGACGTGCTTGTAAAAGATGTGAAGGTGAGCGGCGTATTCTCTGACTGGCCAGCACGGTGACGTTCTACGCCAACTGCATGGGCATTGAGTGATCTCGCAACGCTCGGAGTGTTTCAGGAGGGCGCTCCTATGAGCGCCTTTCGTTTCAAATCAGCCATAGGCTTCTGCAAATTGGTCATTGTCCGGGTCATCCGACCAGACATACTCAGCAAACAGTGCTGCTTTTTCTGCTGTTTGCCTGCCATAAAGCCGAGCAATCACGGCAAGGCTCATATCCATACCCGCTGACACACCTGATGAGGTGAAGAATTTTCCATCCTCAACCCAGCGCGCTTTGCGTCGCCAATGCACTTTGTCTGACTGCGAGGTGGCCCAGCTCCATGCGTATTTGTTTGTTGTGGCTGTGTGCCCATCAAGCAGGCCTGCCTTTGCCAAAAGTGCTGCGCCTGTGCAAACGCTGAGCACCAACTCTGCCCTGCCTGCTGCCTTCCGGATCAACTCAAGTAAGGCAGTTTCTGATACCAGTGCCCGCGTTCCCGGCCCCCCGGGTACCAATAGGATGTCGCAGGCACTCTGGTTGGTCAGCATTGCATCCGGCAGAGCTGTTGGTCCCTGACCGCTTTTTACCGGGCCTTCCTTATGGCTGAGAAGCTGTATCTGAAGGTCTTTGCCAGCCAGAGCGAACATCTCCAGCGGGCCATAAAGGTCGAGGAGCTCAAAGCCCTCAAAGATCACTGCCCCAATCGTCTTCATGCTGCCGCTCCTGACCTGCCCCAATGATTAACCGATTTGCCCGCTGTCCCCGCTGTGGGTTTACCTAGAGTCTTTTTACTAGCAAAAAACCTTGACTCTCGAAAAAAATATATTGCTCCGCTAATTTCGCCATTTTAACTCCTCATAAACCACTGACCTAGGGAAAACCTCGGGTAAGTGTTAATGGGAGTTAACTTCGGGGCGAATATGCGAATCTGTAAATAAAGCGTTGATTCTAAAAGAATAAAAGATATCCACCATTAACCTCTGGTTTACCATAGTGAGTAACCATAGCACTCATGAATTGCGTGAGGTGTTGCGTCGCAATGAGAGTACAGCGTAAAGAAGGGGTGTCTCTTACGGCACCCCACATTTCCTCCAAGCCAGACTGTTGATACGATTATCAAGGGCGACTGTGTCGAGGCTTTGAACAAGCTTCCAGACAACAGCGTGGATGTGGTTTTTGCCGATCCCCCTTATAACCTCCAGCTGGGCGGAGACCTGCACAGACCGGACCACTCCAAAGTGGATGCCTGTGATGATCATTGGGATCAGTTCTCCAGCTTTAAAGCTTATGATGAGTTCACTCGTGCATGGCTCACGGCGGTTCGCCGCGTGCTCAAGCCAAACGGTCCATCTGGGTTATTGGCTCTTATCACAACATTTTCCGCGTAGGTGCGGTGATGCAGGACCTTGGTTCTGGATCAACAATGATGTGGTTTGGCTAAAGACAAACCCGATGCCGAACTTCCGTGGCAAACGTTTTACAAATGCTCATGAGACGCTCATCTGGGCCTGCCCTTCACAGCAGAGCAAGCCGACCTTTAACTACGATGCCATGAAGACGTTTAATGACGACCTGCAGATGCGGTCTGACTGGGTGCTGCCTATCTGCACTGGTCATGAGCGCTTGAAGGACGACAACGGCGACAAAGTGCATCCTACCCAGAAGCCGGAGAGCCTGCTTTACCGCGTGCTGCTTTCCACTTCCAACCAGGGCGATGTGATCCTTGATCCGTTCTTTGGTACAGGCACCACCGGTGCTGTTGCCAAAAAGCTTGGCCGCCACTTTGTGGGATGTGAGCGTGAAGATTCTTACATCAAGGCAGCTTCAGAGCGGATTGACCGGGTAACGCCTGCCAACGATGATTTTCTGGCGATGACACAAGGCAAGCGTTCTCTTCCTCGAGTTCCGTTTGGCAACCTGTTGGAGACCGGATTATTGACACCGGGTGCGGAACTGACCGATGCCCGTGGACGCTTCAAGGCGACGGTGCGCGCCGATGGGTCCCTGATCTGCGGCGAGCATTCAGGCTCCATCCATAAGGTGGGTGCGCTGGTGCAAGGCCAACAAGCGTGCAACGGCTGGACCTTCTGGCACATCAAACGCGGCAAATCTCTTGAGCCGGTTGACGCCCTTCGGGCAGTTGTCCGCTCGCAGATGCCGAAGTAGCGCTCAAAACAGTTCGTGCGGCGACCTCGCCTCACGGTTTACAGGGTTTGTCACAGATCCTGCTTCTTATCCATATCGACTTAGCCCCTGCCTTTATTGGTGGGGGCTTTTTTATGATTTGGTTAAGGATAGCAACAACTTACATAACCTGAGATTTCACGAAACATGCTGCACATCAGTCTTCTCCTTTGTAAAAACAAGGAGAAAACACTGTGACACAACCAGTTCCAATAACATTTATCAAAAAAGCCAATATGGTTTTTGGTTCTGTCGACTTAACTGCATCTTATCGACTTGAGGAAGACCAAATCCCAAGCTGTTATTACATGACTGATGAAGGTTCTTTTGCAAGATTCCGCCCGCTGCATAGAGATGGCTTTCTTATAGAGCAAAGTCATACACGTGTCGTTGGGATGTATGCTGGCACTTGGGATCATCTGAACACTTTTGATCATAACCGGCAAAACAACAACAACATCAAACTTCATGTGCTTGGATCGACTAAACGCGAGATTCTTGACCAGGTGGACCAGTTACACAGCCAGAATAAGATCTCGACAAACCAAATTCAGCAAATGAACGCCAATCCTCCCGGAAATCCCGACAGACGGCTCTACTATGTAAATGATGGACCGCTACATGGAATATTCTTCCAGCAAGTTACAGGTGGCCAACAATATAGAGCAATGCATGTGGTCGATGCTCGCCGCGAGACAGATCAAGCACACACTGGGCATGTGTTCATGAAAAACATATACCTGCGGAAGTATTACGAAGCGCCCTACCTGACTTGCTTTCTAAGCTTGAACTATGTGGTACGTCGCCTCAAACTCTGCCAAATGTTGCGGACTTCACGCAGCTGGAGACGGCTGCAAAACAACCGCTCATTTCTAATGATCAGTATTTCGCTGTCGGTGCATTCGGGAATCGTGCCAGTCAGAATGCATTTATCCAAGCAGTAATTCGTCGCTTTACCTAAGTACGAAAGTGGCCAGCTTGGGGCTGGCCACTCTCATTTCAATTACACGAACTCCACCAGTGCCTTTCGTCTTTTCCCGACCGCAAGCGTTAGCCGCTCGCCCGGCTTTAGGTCGCCCTCTGAGATCATCCGAGTCTCTTCCAGAACGATGGATGCGTTGAGGCGGACACCTCCACCGCGGATGAGGCGGCGGGCTTCGCTGTTGCTGGTGGCAAAGCCGGTCTTTACCAGAAGGTCCAAGAGACCAAGCGGTTTGGCAAGCAGGGCCAGTGGCAACTCGTGGGTTGGCTGGGTCAGGTCGTCCTGCCCGCCAAACAGCGCTTCACCTTGCTGAAGAGCGGCTTCTGCGGCGGACAGTCCGTGGACGATGCCGGTGACCTGCGTTGCCAGTATCTTCTTGGCCTCGTTGAGTTCCTGCCTTTCAGGGAGGAGAGGCGATCAATTTCGCCCAGAGGCAAGTCGGTGAAGAGCTTGAGGAAGCGCGATACGTCTGCATCATCCACATTGCGCCAGAACTGCCAGAAGCCGAAGCTGGAGAGGCGGGACGGGTTGAGCCACACCGCGCCTTCTGCGGTTTTGCCCATTTTGCTGCCGGATGCCGTTGTCAGCAGAGGCAGGGTGAAGCCGAAGAGCTGGCTACCGGAGCGGCGACCAAGGTCCACACCATTGACGATATTACCCCATTGATCAGACCCGCCGATCTGTAAGGTACAACCGAAACGTTGGTTGAGTTCAACAAAGTCAACGGCTTGCAGCATCATGTAGCAAAACTCGAGCACGGACAGCGGCTGCTGTGCTTCAAGGCGGGAGCGGACGCTGTCGAAGGTCATCATACGGTTTACGGTGAAGTGGGTGCCGAAATCCCGCAGGAATTCGAGGAAGCGGAATTCGTCCAACCATTCAGCGTTATCGACGATCTGGCCCTGCCCTTCGGACAGGTCGAAGAGCCGCTCTACGGTTGCGCGGATGCCTGCCAGATTGTGGGAGATCTGCGCGTCATCGAGCAGAGGTCGGCTTTCACTGCGGAAGCTTGGGTCGCCAACGCGCGTGGTGCCACCGCCAATCAACAGGATTTGGC
>BAXV01000014.1 GCA_001310715.1 Pseudovibrio sp. JCM 19062 | reverse complement strand
GACGTAGACATGGGTGAAGAACCTTGCGCTGCGGCAACCTCACTGTCTTGCGCAAACAGGGCCAGCTCATAGCGCACAGAGCTGTTGCCAGATGGCCAATTCTCAGCCCGATATCAATCTTCTGCGGATAGGCTATCTCTGAAAAATACTGGCAGCCGGATTCAACGACTAGCCCGATTTCATCGCCCTCGTGAATGTTTAGGGCATCATTGGCAATGAGATAGCATTCACCGCGCTGTCAAAGTAGCTGTAGTACACCGCGTTGTTAATGTGTCCGTAAACGTCATTGTCCTCCCAGCGGTTTGCACATCGCTGAAGACTATGTAGTCAGCACGCCTATGCGGGGTTGGCTTTGTCGGTTTGCTCATGGTTCTAACTCTTGCCCCCAGCACGTTCTCATAGAGCCTGCTGATAAATTTGTAAGGCGCTGGCCTCATCCACTTCTCGCGGATTATTCACCAGCAAGCGCGTCTGTTTCATTGCTTCACTGGCAAGTCTGGCCACATCCTGTTCTCCGATGCCCACTTCGCGCAGGGTGGTTTCAACACCAAGCACCTTGGCAAGCTCGGCCAGCCGATCCGCAAACATGCTGCCTCGCTGATCTTGCGGAACCTGCGACAGATCCGGAAAGACCAGAGGCGCCAGCTCTGCATAAGCCTCGGCGCAAGCTGGCAGGTTGAACCGCATCACATGGGGCAGCACCAACGCGTTGGAAACGCCGTGCGCCACATGGAAGATCCCGCCGACCGGATAAGCCAGTGCATGCACCGCTGCACGGGTGAGTTGGCAAAGGCCTGCCCTGCCAGCATGGACCCGAGCAGCATATTCGAGCGTGCTTCCTTATCCCGCGGCGTATTCACCGCCTTCTCGATGTTTGCACCTAGCAAGCGCAGGGCTTCCTTCGCCAACATCCGTGAGATGGGATTGTTATTGACCGAGGTTGAAGTGTACGCCTCAATCGCGTGCACCATAGCGTCAATGCCCGTTGCCGCCGTCACGTGTGGTGGTAGCCCGAGGGTCAGGTCTGCATCCAGCAGCGCCACATCAGGCAGCAGCTGCGGCGCGACCACTCCTTTCTTTTCTGTCTCTCCCGTGGTGATGATGGAGATGGGCGTGACTTCAGAGCCAGTTCCGGCAGTGGTTGGTATAAGGATCAGCGGCAACCGCTTTCCCTTGGCCATGCCCACACCGTAAATATCTGAGAGCTGCTCCCCTCCCCCAACAAGCAAGGCAACGAGCTTGGCAACATCCAGCGAGGAGCCGCCGCCCAGCCCGATGACACCATCCACCTTTGCAGCTCTTGCGCACTGCACACCTTGCAGCACAACAGCTTCCGGCGGATCAGCAACCACCTCGTCAAATACGGTGACGTGAACACCGGCAGCTTCCAATTGCGCCACGACGGGATCAACGACACCGGCATTTACCAGCCCCTTGTCGCTAACCAGAAACACACGTTTGCCAATGGTGTTCAATGTAAGCTCGTTAAGCTTTTGAACTGCGCCGGGCTCACATACAACACTGGCTGACGTGTTGAAGACAAATCCTGTCATGCTATTCCCCCTCATTGCCCCAGCAGGTCTGAGCAAGGAGGCAAGAATGCCTCAGTCTGTCGGCAAGGTCGAGCGCAATTAAAGTCGTACCGCTGTGACGGCAACCCTAGACAGGTTCTTCTGAAACCGTCACTGTCACATCCGCACCTTTGCCAAGACTCAAGCAACGAGCAGGCCAATCAACGCTCCCCCGCACATCAGCGCACCACCTGCAAAGAACGGCATTGAGACAAACCATTGCTCGGCGAGAAACGCGCCAACAGGAATGGCGATCAGCATCAGGCCGGATTGAAGCATCTCGCCGACCGAAGAGATACGCCCCAGCATGTGCTCAGGCGTTTGTTTGACAACAATTGCGCCAAACGGCACCGTTATGAGACTGATAAATGCCCCGCCCGCAAACCAGAGCGCCATCTGCGCCTGTAGTCCAAAAGCCACAGAGCTGAACGGTATCCATCCCGCCACAAGAGTGAGGCTCCGCCGAAAAAGGAACCGATGACCATCAACATGTTCAAGTTGACACGATCGCCGATCTTGGCCGTCACATAGGTTCCAACAACCCCGCCAACCCCAATTGATCCCAAAATTGGTCCGGCAGATTCTTCAGGCTGTCCGGTTTCTTTAATCAGCAACAGCAGTACGGCTTCGTAAAGAAAGACGCTGAAGACAAACAGGCAAATCAATGCCATGCCTAAAAGAAGACGCGGTGTTTGCCACAGAAAAACAAGAGCGACCTTGGCATCTGTCAGGACACTGTCTTTCTCTCCAGAGGCCTCCTGCTCCTCGCCCCTCTCGTTTTTGAGAAAGCCAAGCACGCTCAAGCAAACCAGAGAGGCAAAAGCAAAAGCGCCGGCACCCAGCAAAAAGACATGATACGGGCTCCAGATAGCAAGCAACGCTCCCCCTAAAACCGGAGCAAAGATCTTGGTGGACTGGATCACAAAATGATGCACGCTGACCGCCTGTGTAAGCATATCCTCGGGGACCACCTTCTTCAGCGTCAACTGAAGCGCGGGCATGAAGGCGGCTGAAACGGTCGCCTTGAGAAACACAAAGCCGATGAGAACTGGAAGGCTTGTGGCAAAAAAAGAACATGCCCATCATCAGGCAAGCGCGAATAACCAGACCGCCGATCAGAACCGGTCCAGCGCCGATACGATCCACCAATACGCCGCCGGGCAGGCCGAAGATGACACGCGGCAGCGTGGCCGCCATGATCACGCTTGCAACTTCAGTCGCCCCCATCTCCCAGCTGTAGCTGACAAGAACCATAATGGCGATGAAATCGATCCAGTCGGCAAACGCAGCTGGAACAAGGACACCAACAAACCGCCGAAAGGCGCTCAGCTTAAACAACCCTATGACCGAAGTGTTGACCGCCTGATCCTGCCCCATAATGCCCGCCTTAAATACATTTGCTCAAAAAACAGCGCCAAAAAAATTCGCGCTGGAAGAAAATAATTGCGCAAGCATAAACGAGCCCGCTTCAGTTGCAAGGCGTCTATAGGTGAAGAATATTGGTGCTTAACACGCACCCGATGCGCAGTGTCCAACCATACCAGACTGTCAGAGGCCGCTAACGCCCGCCGGTCAGACATCGTTAGATTCTGGCCCCTTCAGCTATGTTCTCGCCGCTCAAGATACTAAAATGGCGATTCAGACGCCTTTGAATCCTACGTTTCCTGAAATACTCGATCTTATTGATCGGCAGGAGTTGGTGATCCAGATAGGTTTTCACGTCAAAGCATTTAATGTAGGTTTTGCCATGCGGATCGACGACAATTCCCATATTTTCCGGGCGATCCGCAAAACAGGAAACATGGTGTGCACGTAAGATTTTAAAGTATTCCACCAGAGCGCGAATAAGCTCCGTGTCCTGAATGCGCCCATGACGGCTGAGGTAATCGCGAACACTTCGAATTTCCTGATCAGCGAAGTTATCAATCTTCTCGATCATCAGGCCGGACCCAGATTGGTCTCCACCATTCCGTAGACACGGGTAAAGGCGTGATGCCCTGCAAGGCCGACCTCCTGAATGTGATGCCACCCCAGCAGCTCATCCTGATTGCCCGTTAACCGCTGCTTCTTGTAACCCAGCTTGGCCCGCACCGAGCGGAACAGATCCTTTAGACCTCCACGGTTTTTGACCTTACGGGTGCCTGCTTCATACCGATCAAACTTCAAAAGCTTGGTAGGGTCACTTGCGCATTCATAGGTGTCGCGAAATCCGCCACCACGTAAGAATCACCAACCTGATAAATCTGTTTTTGCCCGGACAACGTCAACTTTAAGCCAGTCTTCTTGGAAAATTTAGACACTTACATATCAAATTTTACTCATTTGAAAAGTATCTTCTCGTCGCACGTGCTTAAGCCGTTGTTTCAAAACCACTTTACTTCATGGAACTGTGCTTTAAGCCGGACTTTATGAGTTTGAGCAGTAATCCGCTGAACGCCGGGAAGATCCGTCAGGAAGTCCCGTATGTAACCGAACTCGCCGTCTTTCAGCTCCGCCCAATGAGCTGGTCTGGACCGAGGTGGCACCGGAGAGCAAACCAAAACGCGATGTACTGGTGCATATGGCTTTGCGTGCAAAGTGGACGTGCAACGCAAAATGCCCGAGCATATTTTTAACGCGCTTTGACAGGTACAAACACGATTAGCACCACATGGCCTGCCATGCAGTGTTGAAGCTGAAAACCGTAGATAACGGGATGGGCAAGGCACACAGGCAACGCCTGCGCTACTTGTTAAATTAGTTTCTTCGGCATTGGCTGTCGCCTTGCCCGGACGTTTTGTAAGAGGCTATGGTCAAGCTCTAAAAGACGCTTTGAGAAGGCACTCCTGTAACAGAATGACTCCCAGTGCTGACGCCCTCTGGTTTGGCCGCGCATCCTCCCGCCTCAACACTCATGGCGTTTGGGCAACCTCCACGGACCTGCTGCAAAATACGTTACCTTCCACAGTAGCCCCATCCAGCCTACGACCAACTGACGGACGGTCCACCAGCAAGCCCGCAACGTAGGCATGGCATTAGTATGGGTACATCTTTGAGTGAGGGGGATAAGTTTTTTTGAAGGGCCCAACGACCAACTCTCGATCAACAAACCCCTGACGACATAATGCAACCGCTGCATGGATCCCGGCTCGGAGGCCGGGAAGACGATGATGTGTGTTGTTATGCCTCAAAATATCCTCTTGCACCCATCGTCCTCCCGCACTTGATGCGGGATCCAGAGCCACACACACCCATACTCGCTTATTCGCCCTCACCACGCACAATTCTGTTCCCCACATTGTACTTACCCTGCGGCTTTCTCATGGGCAGGCGGCGAACCTCTTCCAGTGTTTGCGCATCATAAACGACGACAGCTCCGTCCTCTTCCCATACTGAAACCATCGCGTATCTGCCATCCTTTGTGAACTCCACATGGGCCGCGCGTGATCCCTTCTGCGGGCGCAACGTCTTCACAATCTCAAGGCTCTGCTTGTCGATCACCTGAATAGCGTCTTGGTGAGCCCCAAAAAACACATCCACCCAAACATAGGGAGAGTTCTCGTGTGTGCGGGTGAAGAATCCCGAGCCAAGCATCTTGATCTGCTTGATGGTCTCCCACGTCTTCATATCAACAATGGAAACAAGAGGTTCTCTCAGATGAGGTGTCGCCATAACGGTCCGCTCCCCCATCTTCCAGGTTGAGCCGGAGCCAAGGTGTGGCATCCCTGCCAACTCCAAATCCGCAATCTTGTGTCCGATCACCAGATCCACCACTTGACCACCTGTGCCGCTGGGCGAAGCCCCCATCACATACTCATCGGTTGGGTCGAGGTAAAAGTCCTCAGCCAGACTCTTCAGGGTGATCGTACGCAGCGGGAAAGGGTCTTTATTCGGCGCTGGCCCTTCAATGCGCCAGTCATGGGCAAAGCCGTAGTGTGGCGGATTGGGGCCATAAAACACCTCCCAGATAGAGGGAGTATCTTTCAAGGCAAACACGAAACTCTTGCGTTTGGCGGCAAGGTAAACAGCCGAAACACGGCTTGGCAACCCATCCTTGCCTTGCACCGCCTCCACTTTCTGCGGACTTAGATCATCCGCAGAGAGAATAACAAACGTGTTGGGCAGATAGTTTGCAACAGCAATCCACTTGCCATCATGGCTCAAAATAATATTGCGACTGTTCAATCCAGCCCGGACGCGGCGAACTTCCTGCAGCGAATAAAGATCATACTTCTGAATCCAGCCATCGCGGGACATGATGTAAACGTACCGCCCATCTGGTGAAAACTTCGGCTGCCCACGTGTGCCAAAGGGTGTCTCAAAGCGCGTCAAAACCTCAAAGCTATCTCCGTCCACCACGCTGACAGAGTGGTCAGTGGTCTCCACTACCAATGTCAGGTTCATTGGATCAGCCGACCAAAGGGGCTCGTCGACCGGCTCGTAGTCTTCGTTGATCAAAAGGCTCGCAGAGATCTGCTCGGGTCCCCAGTGTGGGGCAGGGGCCAGTGGCGTTTTCAGAAAGCCACTCAACCCTTCAATCTGGTGGTCGCTCAACACCTCCCGAAAGGCGGGCATCTCGGTCGCCTCTCGTCCGTTCATGATCGTGTCCTGCAAGGCAGTGCCGCGCAGGCTGCCAAGCGTCTCAGGAAGCAGCGCCGGACCAATCAGACCCAAGCGGTTCTCACCATGGCACTCCACACAATGTGCCTGATAATGAGCTGCCGGTTCGGCAAGCGCCATCGATGCTGTCAGAACAGCCGATCCAAGAGAAACAAGGAGTCTGATCATTGAATTAACTCAGAATTTTGGAGCGTAGTTCCGAAACAAAAAAAGTCCGTCGCCCAAACGGAATACGCCACAGAAAAGCAGCCACCTAAGGTGCGACTGTCACCATGCCGATCATCTTGCGTGTCTCCCAATGGGGACCACACAGATACTGCTGAGAACCGGCGCTCAGGAACGTGAATTCGAAATTCTCTTCAGGAAACAGCCGCTCGGACTCTTTCTCGCCCGCTTCATTCAAATGAACCGTATGGCTGGTGCGTTTGTCCACGTTCACCCAGCGCACAGTGGTTCCAACGGGCACAGTCAGTTGTTCAGGACAAAAGCGATATTTGTACATCTTCACAACAATGGCGCCCTCTGCCTCGGCTGATGGATGCCCAAACATATCGACGTAGCGCGCTTCAGCTTTAGCGCACAGCTCAGCTGTCTTGTCATCCTTGGCAAGAGCTGGTGCTACCATCAAAAGGCTCAGTAAAACTGCGGAACCTTGAAGAAGTCGTGCGTACATAAGGTGCCCCTCCTAAAAGAAAAAGGGCGGCCAATTGCTTGGCCACCCTCTGTGTTTCTTAACGTCCTACCACATTGATCATGGCAGTTTCGTCATCCAGCGCCAGACTGGTGTTCAGTGTCACGTGGTGGAAACGTGCCGCTGAGAAGTCATCGTGGATGGCGAACCCAACTGTGTAGGTCTTGCCTGCTTCAAGTGGAACATCACCCGGCGTGTCACTTGCCAGCGGACGGGAGAAGACCACAGTCCACATACCCGCAGAAAGCTTGGCAGAAGCTGCGATGTCACCATCATTCTGTACGCGGCGCTCAAGCAGGTAGCCGTTGGTGGCCGAACCGTCAGCATAGACGCGCATCAGATCCATGAAGGTACCGTCAGCCAGCAGCTGGTCGATCTCTTCAGCAGACTTCAGCTTGTCCCAGCCACCCTGAGCCTTACCGCGACGACCTTTGATCTCGACCTTACTGCGGGTCTCACTCAGGTACTTCTGGATGGACTGCTTGGCTTGCAGCATGCTTGCAACATCACCGTTTGCAGCGATTGCTTCCGGACCCGGATCAAACGGCATGTAGGTGTTGTCTGCATGGCATGTTGCCCAGCAACCAACCTGTTCACCCATCTTGATGCCGGTACCAGTGATCATCATGGCAACCTTGATCTGGTTGTCAGGGTCCATCTTGCCACCGTCCACGAATGGAGCAGGGGCATGAGGCGTATCTGGCCATTGCAGGCGGAAGTAGACGTTCTCACTATCGTGAGCAGCCTGCATCGTCGCGTTAATCACACCGCGTTTACCCGGAATTGGGGTAGGCTCGGTGTTTTCAGCGCCCTTGACGATCTTGTTGCCGATGTTGTTCAGCTCTTTCGCATGACAGGTCGTGCACTGGTCACCACCTTTTGTCAGCGGACGAGCACCACCATGCTGCTTGCCGTTCTGCACAAACTCGAAGGACGCCTGACCAGGGTAGAACAAGGTCATGTCGACGCTGTCCACACCGCTCCAGTCGATGTTGGCACCAACGTATCACCTTCATCCGCAGCACTTGCTTCACCGGCAGCTTTTGTGCGTTCTTCTTCAAGAGCAGCGTCAACCGCAGCAGCAATCTGCCCTGAACAGCTTCCTGTTGCACTTTCTTGGCAGCACTCGCAGCCTCTGCTTCAGCAGCTTCTTTGGCTTCAATGCGGGCAAGGCTTTCCAGATACTCTTTCGGAACCTCACGAACAAAGTTCTGGTTCGGTGCTTCGATCATCTCCAGATATTCGTCAGAGGCGCGATCACGTACGTTGGAGTGTGCAATACCCTTGTGGCAATCAATACAGGTCTGGCCTGTCTTCATTGCATTCAGGTGCTGCTGACGTGCGCGTGGCTTCTGGAATTCCGGCATCATGGATTCAAAATCATGACAGTTACGGCATTCACGAGAGTCAGAAGACTTCATCCGCGACCATTCGTTTTTCGCGAGGTGCAGACGTTTAGCTCGAATTTCTCGGGTGTATTGATTGTGCCGACCAACTTGCCCCAAACTTCTTTGGAGGCCTTGACCTTGCGGATGATCTTATGTGTCCAGTCTTTAGGGACATGACAATCCGAGCAAACGGCCCCAACGCCTGACCGGTTCACGTCATGGATTGTGCCTGGTATTCCTGATAGACAAAGTCATTCATCTCGTGGCACGAGACGCAGAATTCTTTTGTGTTAGTCGCTTCCATGGCGGTGTTGAAACCACCCCAGAAGATAATGCCGACGACAAAGGCCGCCAAGAGGCCACCTACCGGCATTCCCCATAGGAAATACCTGCGCCAGATCGGCTTTTTCTTTTCCGTATCGTTGGACTGGGTCATTTCCAGGCTCCGTTTTGGATTTTCTGTCGACCCATCCTGCCGGGTCGTGAGCGGTCGGCCTTCAAGATGCGGTGAGCAAATCCGCCATCTCCGGCCAGTGTGCAGCCGTTGCAGTCTCGATGCCGCTGATACAAAGAGGGGCGGGCGTGGTGCCCGCCCCTCAAAAGGATCGCTAGATCACATCAGGTAACGTGGTTCGAACGGATATGAACGTTGAACTTACCGGTTGGAGCGTAAAGGCCTTAATCCGGGTTTTCTCTTCAAGGGTTTCAGCGTCGTAAACGACGATTTCACCGTTTGGTGCAAGAGAGTCGCCCATGTTCCAGTTGGATACCCAAACTTCAGAACCGTCAGCGTTGAACTCGAAGTGAACAGCTGCGTTACCGTCTGTTTCGGTAACCTGGATTGTTTTCACAATCTCACCGGTTTCTTTCGAGATCACCTGTACAGACTGCTGTACTTCAGGATCTGGGTGTTTGGTCTGGTCAGCCCATACGTACTTGGAGTTCGGGTGTGTACGAATGAACAGGCCTGGGCCATCAGTTTCAACTTCGTAACACGTCTTCCATGCATCATCCGGACGGCCTGCTGGATCGTTTGCCCAAACAGTCACAGTACCAACGCCAAGGTGGGTTGTACCTGCAACCGGACCACACTTAGGATCGTTCCAGTTTGCACCTGGACCTGGGTGTGGAAGAGCCGCAACATCGATCATAGCTTCAAGCTTGCGATCTTTGGTGTCCACTACAACCATTTTGTTCGATGCGTTTGCAGCGATCTGGAAGTAACGGCCTGTTGGATCGAAGAAGCCATCATGCAGGAACTTTGCGGAGTCGATTTTATCGATACGCAGATTGTCGATATCGCTGTAATCCACCTGCACATCTGGCCAAGTTCTTTAACAGCAATCAGCCATGTTGGCTCATTAGGCGTGGTGTAGACTGCAGCAACGCGGCTTTCTTCCACATAGTCACCGTCGGTGTTGTAACCGCGGGTGGAAACCACTTTCAAAGGCTCCATGGTCACAGCGTCAACGATCGCGAAGTGTGGAGGCCAGTAAGCACCACCGACTACGTATTTACCGTCGCCGGAAATCGCAACGTCGCGTGCGTCATAACCAATGGTAACTTCGGATACCAACATCTTGTCTGGTGTCTGCCAGAGGTCGATCTTGGTCATCTTGCCGTCACGACCCATGGTGTACCAGAAGCGACCTGGGTTTCTGGCTCTTCCAGTTTGTGGTGCTCGGATGCTTTGACCACGTGCACTGCATAACCGGTAGGAATGTGAACCAGAACTTCCTTGGTATCGCCGTCGATGACTGCAACTTTACCTGCATCACGCTCGATAACGACGAAGAAGTTTCCCAGTTGCGGCCATGAAGTGGCTCGGTTGGGTAGTCTTTTTCTTCGACGTAAATCTTACGTGTCTGCTTCATCTGAGCGAGCGACATCTCAGGTGGCTTTGGCGGATCCAACATGATGTAGGTCGCCATATCCTTGATTTCATCCTCGGTCAGAATTTCCGAGAAGTTGTTCATACCGCCCTCTGTGCCCCAGGCGATGATCTTCTCAAGGCGTTCCTGACCCAGCTGAAGAGTGCCACCTTCAGTCACGGTGCCATCTGCAGCCGTTTTTTTTCCAATGAGGCTCAAGGTTTTTACCTGTTGCACCCTTACGGAGAACGCCGTGACAACCTGCGCATTGCTCAAAATAGAGCTGCTTAGAGCGCTCAAAAGCCTCTTCGCTCAGTGTCGGACCTTCTGCAAAGGCGGGCGCAGCTGCACTTCCGAGCAGCATCGCAAAGCCGGCCGCTAACGCGTAACCTGACCCACGTCTCTTATTTTGTAACATTCTCAAACTCCAATGCTGGTGAGACGAGGTCACAGTGAAGTGATCAGATGTTATCCTCCTTGACCAATGTTAAGCAGGGAGACTTGGGAGGGGCGTTCTGAAACATCACGCCCGCAAAAATCAGCGAAAACGCCCCAATTCTGTAAACTTGCGACAGAGTGTCTCAACCAGAACTTTCATGTGGTGGACAACACCATGTATGCCCGATTGGTCGGCTCCGGCGGCAAATGACAGGCGTGAGTTGATGAAAATAACATATTGAAAATATTGATATTAGCGCTGTTATCCACTCAGCGCCTTGGTGTTTAACAAGCCCCTGTTCAACACCGCGCACTGATTCCTATTCGCGCAATCAGGTTTAATGCGCATACAACAAGGCACAGTTTGAAAACGACGCGCGCTTAACTGAACGCGAATGCAAGACTAACCGAAAATCCCCACCGCAAAGCAGGGGAGTACAGAACTGGGGAATGCTGTTAGCGCGCCATGTCTGCGATCAATGCAACACTCTTGTATCCCCGCTCCGACAGAACCTGCGCCCCACGCCATGCCCGCAATCCAGTCTTGCAGCAAAGCACAACGCGGCCCGTATCGCTGAAATCATGTGTTCCAAGTGCGTCCGGCAGAACACGAACAGCATCCGCGCAAACGGGGGCCGGCGCTTCAGTGATGTCCCGAAGTTCAACAACCAGATCCGTTGGCATCAGGTCCTGCACGCTAATAAACGGAGCATGCCACTTGGGTTCCTTGGCGTTGAGAAACGAGAAGCCGCCAAATGCAAAACTTTTCAGATCAAGAGTGACAAGCCGGCCAAGCGGACTCGGAGAAAAGCCCAGCAAGACACCAAGAACCATCTGAGCCTGCATCGCCCCGATACTGCCCACAGCAGGGCCAAGAACACCAGCACTGGAGCAAGTGGCCCCATTGCTGGGAGGGGCCGGAAAGACGGCTCTTAACGACGGTGCTCCTGCGCAAAAGCCTCCAAGATATCCCGAGGTTCCAAGCACTGAAGCTGAGATGAGAGG
Source organism: Pseudovibrio sp. JCM 19062 (assembly GCA_001310715.1). Next base: position 54,696 of record BAXV01000014.1, on the reverse strand, counting down.
CTTACCCTGACTGAAACATTCATCAGAGAGGGTATACGAGGCCGCGAAAGTGTCTGCTGCATCAACAATGATATCAGCCTGACCAACCAACTCCACAGCATTTGCCGGGGTCAGCGCAACGCCCAACGCCCGCAGATCCACCTCAGGATTATAGTCGCGCAAACGAGCCGCAGATGCAGAAGCCTTGCTCTTGCCGATGTCGGTCAGCGAGTAAAGCGGCTGCCGGTGCAGGTTACTCTCTTCAACCACATCGGGGTCAACTACTGTGAGTGTGCCGAGGCCAGCGCCCGCAAGGTATTGCAACACCGGACAGCCCAAACCACCGGCCCCCACCACCAGAACGTGCGCGTTCCTCAAGCGGTCTTGACCGTCCCGCCCAACCTCCGGCAGGATCATCTGGCGGTCATAGCGCGTCATGACTTGCAGGCCTCCACCCATTCCTGCGTACGGGCAATTGGGTCTTGAGCCTGCAAGATATCGGTCACCACCGCAGCGCTGTCCGCACCCGCCTCAAACACGCCAGCAAGACGGTCAGGCGTCAGACCGCCAATGGCAACTAGTGGGGTCTCGCCCACCATCTGTTTCCAGCGCTGAACACGCTCCAGACCTTGTGGTGCCCATTTCATCTTCTTCAGCTTTGTTGGGTAAACCGGCCCCAGCGCCACATACTCCGGCTTGTGGGAAAGAGCGCGGTCTAATTCCGCTTCATCATGTGTGGAAAGACCAATGCGCACACCGGCCTTGCGGAGAGCCCCAAAATCAGCGCGGTCCATATCTTCCTGCCCCAGATGAACAAAATCACAGCCAAGCTCCAGCGCCAGCTCCCAATAATCATTGACGACAAGCTGGGTGCATGCTGCCTGCAAAAGTCACGCGCCCGTGCAACCTGCTGGCGCACTTCCACCTCTGGCTGATCCTTTATCCTCAGCTGAACAAGCTTGACGCCGTGGGGAACCAGCTTTTCAATCCAGTCCACACCACCGGTAATCAGGTAAAACCGCTCCATCACATCAACTCCGCCATACCAAGGATGGGTGTGGAGGGCACTGCCATATCCCGTGGGTCCATAGGTCAGCAACCCATCCATTGCGTCCTGCTTCAATCGCTTGTGCCATGGCTGAGCCATCAAAACCGGATCACCCGCTTTGGCAACTGCCGTATTCAGAAGCACAGCATCCATGCCCAACTCCATGGCACGGGTCGCATCAGAGGGCCGTCCGATCCCCGCATCAACAATGAGTGGGGTGTCAGGGAAATGGGCGCGCATGGTGCGCAGAGCATCAGGATTGCGCAAACCCTGACCAGAGCCAATGGGCGCACCCCATGGCATCAGCACTTCACACCCTGCTTCCAGCAGTTTCTCACCAACCACCAGATCCTCTGTGGTGTACGGGAACACCTTGAACCCGTCCGCACAGAGGATCTTCGCAGCTTCAACAAGGCCAAACACGTCAGGCTGCAAACTCTCGGAATTGCCGATAACTTCCAGCTTGATCCAATCAGTGCCAAACAGTTCACGCGCCATATGCGCTGTCGTCACCGCTTCCTGAACACTATGGCAGCCAGCGGTGTTGGGTAGAAAGTGACAGTTGCAGGCTTTCAAAAGATCCCAGAAGCCAGTTCCGGACCCATTGGCCGTTTCCCTGCGCAACGAGACCGTGATGATCTGCGTGCCGCTTGCAGAGATCGCGTTTTTTTAGAACAGCAGGAGAGGGGTATTGTGCTGTCCCAAGCAGAAGGCGGGACTGAACCTTTTTCCCGTAAACCTCCATCTTACCCTCCCTGCATGGGCGCGAGAACTTCCAGCCGGTCACCGTCAGAAAGCGGCGTATCCCGGTAGTTCTCGCGGGGAATGAAACAACCATTCACCGCAGTTGCGATGGCAGGGCTGGTGAATTCCAGCTCTTGAAGGGCATACTCCAAGGTCTCCGCAGCAACGTGGCGCGGCTCCGCATTCACGATGATGTTCATTTGCATGTCTCCGCTAAAAAAATGCCGTGCCGCTTGCTGCGCCAATGCAGGTGCAAGCAAAAAGCCGTGGCGATAAAGCCCGTTGAGGTGAAGGGTGCCGTTATGCTCCATAAGGCGGGGCAGGTTGTCCGGAAAAGCAGGTCGTAAACCTGAACCAATCTCCACCACACTGGCCTCGGCAAAGGCAGGGTGAATAGTGTAGGCAGCACTCATCATCTCGGTAAGCGAGCGGAGTGTTGGTGGACGATCCGAGTTGCTTTCCACCATGGTCCCGCCAATCATGAACAGGCCATCAGCCCGAGGAACCAGATAGAGCGGCATTCGTGGGTGCAACAGCCGCACAACGCGGGAAAGCTCAACCTCCGGACAATGCAAAACAGCCATCTCCCCCGCACGGCCCGCAGGTTTGGAAGGTGAGCCGCAGTTGCCGTACAATTGAGATCGACCTTGGCAGGGGCGGCGGTCCCGTAATGGATCTGAACCCCAAGCGCCTGCACAGCCTTGCTGAGATCAGCAAGTGCTTGCCTCGGGTCAAGATGGGCCTCCTCCTCAAAGAAGAGCCCACGCTCAAACCGACCTTTCAAGGCGGGTTCAAGTGCGCCGATGTGCTGACCATCCACCTCGGCAAAATGAGAGGTCCGCCGCGCAAATCTTGTCAACTCAGCCTGATCACGAGAAGGGGCAACAACAAGAGTGCCTCGTCGTGTCACGGGCGTAACCTTAGCCCACCAGTCCGCAGCACAGCCCCCAAGCCTAACCACGTCCTCATCAGCACTTTCCCGTTCGCAATAGGGCGCAAGCATCCCACCCGCAAACCGCGCAACGCTGTTTGTACCCGGCCCGTCACCCTTCTCATAAAGGGTGACGTCAGCTCCCCGCTGGGCAAGCTCCAAGGCGCAAGCCAGCCCCGCAAGGCCAGCTCCCGCAATCGTAATCACTGTGTTGCCTCTTCAAGTGGAAGGTACAGCTCGCCGCGCTCACGGAACTTGGCAGCCATCGCCTCCATGCCTTCCTTTTGCGCCTCCGCACGGATGTCATGCGAAATCCGCATGGAGCAGAACTTCGGCCCGCACATGGAGCAGAAATGCGCCACCTTGTGTGCATCCTTCGGCAGGGTTTCGTCGTGGAAGTCCCGCGCGGTGTCTGGATCGAGCGATAGGTTGAACTGATCCTCCCAGCGAAACTCGAAACGAGCACGGGAAAGTGCATCATCCCGCCGCTGGGCACCCGGTAATCCCTTGGCAAGATCCGCCGCATGAGCTGCAATCTTGTAGGTGATCACACCGGTTTTCACATCATCCCGATCCGGCAATCCCAGATGCTCTTTCGGCGTGACATAACAAAGCAACGCACAGCCGAACCAACCGATCATCGCCGCGCCAATTCCAGAGGTGATGTGATCATAACCCGGTGCAATATCCGTGGTGAGCGGGCCAAGCGTATAGAACGGAGCCTCTTGGCAGCATTCCAGCTGTTTATCCATGTTCTCCTTGATCTTGTGCATGGCCACATGCCCCGGACCCTCAATCATCACCTGACAATCCTTGGCCCATGCGATTTTGGTCAGCTCGCCAAGCGTTTCCAGCTCCGCAAACTGCGCTTCATCATTGGCATCTGCAATGGAGCCCGGACGCAGCCCGTCACCAAGTGAGAAAGACACGTCATACTGCCGGCAAATATCGCAGATTTCCTCAAAGTGCTCATAGAGGAAGCTCTCTTTATGATGATGCAGGCACCACTTGGCCATGATAGAGCCTCCACGGGACACAATGCCGGTCACGCGGTTCACCGTCATTGGCACCATGTGCAGGCGTACTCCAGCGTGAATGGTGAAGTAGTCCACCCCTTGCTCAGCCTGCTCGATAAGCGTATCGCGGAACACCTCCCACGTCAGGTCTTCTGCAATGCCGTTCACCTTCTCCAGCGCCTGATAAAGCGGAACCGTCCCGATTGGTACGGGACTGTTGCGGATGATCCACTCGCGGGTGTTGTGAATGTTACGGCCCGTGGAAAGGTCCATGACCGTGTCTGCGCCCCACCGGATCGACCAGACCATCTTGTCCACTTCCTCTTCCATGGAGGAGGTGACAGCAGAGGTACCCATATTGGCGTTGATCTTGACCAGAAAGTTTCGGCCAATAATCATCGGCTCACTCTCGGGGTGGTTGATGTTGGCCGGAATGATCGCACGGCCAGCCGCCACCTCAGCGCGTACAAATTCCGGAGTCACATAATCCGGAATGCTCGCACCCCAGTCCTGACCGTCACGCTCTTCAACAACCGCTTCACGCAGTTGGTTCTCGCGGATGGCAACAAACTCCATCTCCGGCGTGATAATGCCAGCACGGGCATAGGCCAGCTGGGTGACAGCCTTGCCGTCTTTACCGCGCAGCGGACGTGGTTTGACCGGAAACTCCGCAACAAGGCGATCGCCTTTCACAAAGCCATTGTCTGCAGGCGTAATCTCACGGCCATCATATTCCTCAGTGTCCCCACGCGCCTCAATCCACTTGCGCCGCAAGGTGGGAAGACCTTTGCAGATCGTCGTTGTCACCGCTGGGTCAGTGTAGGGGCCAGAACTGTCATAAACCGGCAGCGGCGGCTCCCCCGCCGTCGGGTGCACACTGATCTCGCGCATCGGAACGCGAACATCATCGTGCAAGTTGCCGTTAACGTAGATTTTGCGGGAGGCAGGCAACGCGCCGGTGGTAATGGATGGCTTGGGTATCGTCAAAATGGTGCTCCTCAAGTTCACAACTCGAAAAAGACACCAGATGAGTTTGGCTGGAAACGGCAGGAGACACTCCTGCTGCTGAGACCGCGGTTAAGACACAAATCCTATAAACAGGCCCCGCGACCCGTGCTTCCTACGCCAGTATCAACTGGGTCAGGTTCAAAGGTCGCGTCGCCGAGCTTACGCTCTGTCAGCCTCTCAGTCTCCTTGGTGAGACTCCCCTGCATACACGATTTTGCTAGAAGGATTACAAGCACCTGTCAAGGCGAGGTTGGCTCAGAAGAAGTTCAGGAAACTGATGTCTTGTGCGCGTGCGGAGAGAAGAGTTGTAGGCCTCTGTTGGATTTATTGGTTTGAGTACCTATCTCTCCACTAACAATTTTTCCTCTGGATATCACAACTAAAAATATAAATGGATGCCTGAAACACCTTCTCTCCCCTCTGTTCTTGCCGGTCCGATGTTGCGGCGTCTGGAAACCACACGTTTAACGCTATGGCTGGCTGTCCGCGCTCCCGCAGACGTGAAACTGGAGCTGATGCCGCAAGATGATGAGCCGCAAACCTACCAGCTTTCAAAAGGGCAGCCGGAGGTAAAGCTGATCACAGCCGGGCAGCACCTTCACTACCTGCTGATTGATCTGCCGCTGGAAAAACCACTCCCACAAGACCGCTGGATCAGCTACCGCTTGTCACTGCGCATGGAAGATAACGAGGAGGCGGGCTGGCAGGACCACACGGTCTGGGCACCTGATATCTGCTATGAGAATCAGAGCCTTCCCTGTTTCGTTCTCAGCTCCAAAGTCTCATCGCTTCTACATGGCTCCTGCCGCAAACCGCACCACGATTCCGGAGATGGCCTCGTCGCAGCCGACCAGTTTCTCGCCAAGACCATCAGCGCCGAGGGCTCCACCAGAGTTGATCAGAGTAAATGGCCTGCTGCTCTGGTGATGAGTGGAGATCAGATCTACTCAGACGATGTGGCTGGCCCCATGCTACGGGCAATCCATTCCCTCATAAAACGGCTCGGGATCAACGAAGAACAGCTCAGCGGCTTGGAGAGCAAAGTCCCTGACACCGCATCAGAACTGTATCGCCATGAGGACACCTACTTTCGCCGCGAAAAGTTCCTGCCCAATCTGGAAAAGGACAGGGCACTTTGGATGGTCTTGTTTGGTGGTGCCGAAAAGCCGATCTTCACTGCCGACCATGCCCACAACCACCTGATTACGCTTGCCGAGTTTCTGGCAATGTATCTGCTCGTCTGGTCGCCCGCAGTCTGGGATTTGGTCAAAACAGATATCCCTCAAAGACTGACAACCGACGAAATCGCAGAGTACGTCAGTGAACAGCAAGTTCTGAAGGAGTTCGTCGCCGGTCTCGGTCAGGTCCGCCGCCTATTCGCCCATCTCCCCGTTGCTATGATTTTCGATGACCACGACGTCACTGATGACTGGAACCTCAATCGCGACTGGGAAGAAACCGCCTACAGCCACCCGTTTTCGCGCCGGATCATTGGCAACGCCTGTGCGCCTACATGCTCAACCAGGGTTGGGGCAACAAGCCAGAGGCATTCTCCGCCGAAATGCTTGAGCAGATGAGCCAAGCCTACAAGGTACCCGGAACCAGCGCCTATGATGAGTTTCTCGACACCCTTCTCGCCTTCGAGAACTGGGATTACCACTGGGAGCTGGACCCACCACTGCTGGTTCTAGATACCCGGACACGCCGCTGGCGATCAGAGCGATCAGGCCATCTGCTCCGGTCTTTTGGATTGGGAGGCGGTAACCGACCTGCAGCGCTCCTTGCGTGGAAAAGACGCTGTTCTTCTTGTATCCGCAGCCCCGATCTTTGGCGTTAAGCTGATAGAAACCCTACAAAAACTCCTCACCTTCATGGGCAAACCATTGATGGTGGATGCAGAGTACTGGATGGCCCATCCCGGAACTGCAGACGGTATTTTGAACGTGTTCCGCCACAGAAAAACGCCAGATCGCTTTACGATCCTTTCCGGCGACGTGCACTACTCCTTCGTCTACGATGTGGAGCTGCGCGGTCATTCCCGTGGTCCCGATATCTGGCAGATCTGCAGCAGCGGCATCAAAAACGAGTTCCCCGCCAAGCTGCTCGACAAACTCGACCACCTGAACCGCTGGCTCTATGCCCCGCGCTCCCCGCTGAACTGGCTCACCAGACGGCGTGGAATGAAGGTGATCCCCCGCAAGCCAGTGGGCACGCACCACGGCAGACGTCTGTTGAATGCAAGTGGAATTGGATTAGTTGAATTTGATGACCATGGCGGTCCGGAGCAAATCAGCCAGTTACTGCCGGATGGGAAGCAGGTTGTCTTTGTACGCCGCGAAGCGGAAGCCCGCTGGGACTAAATGCGGGCATTCTAGGTCCAAAACAATACCTGCTCTCTGCATCTGACTTCAGGGTCAATGGCTCCCGAACTGTAGGGTTTACGCAAAATTTCCCTGATCACTGGTATGTCATTGCCATATCATGAGTTATTGGTATCAGGGAGAAGCACGTGTCCAGAATATCGAGAAAACTGGGGTTTCCAGAAAAGTCCAATCCGCAGGAGTGGCGTGAAACTGAGCAAAGATCTTCACGTTTTGCGGGCTTGGAAACCTGGGGAACCAGTGAAGTTCTCAAAGCATTGCTGGGCGGCCAAATGCAGGCTCTCAATGCGGTCTCGGCCGTGCTTGACGACTTGGAAGTCGCTGTTGAAGTAGCTGCCAACGCCTACAAACAGGCGAGGGCAGGCTCGTCTATGTGGGCGCTGGAACCTCCGGCAGACTAGGGGTTCTCGATGGTATCGAACTCATTCCCACATTTGGTTGGCCTGAAGAGCGCCTGATCTACGGATTGGCGGGCGGCGAAACCGGCCTCGTGCGCCCACAGGAAGGGGCAGAAGACAGCATCGAAGAAGCCCGAGCGTTTGTGGACCGCAGCAATATTGGCGCGGCTGACGTGGTGCTGGGGCTTGCAGCAAGTGGAACAACGCCATTCACCCGCGCCGCCATTCAGGCCGCCAGAGCAACAGGTGCTCTGACAATATCGCTCGCAAACAATCCGCAAAGCCCCTTGCTGGAAGATGCAGAGCACAAAATCCTTTTAAGAACCGGCGCAGAAGTCTTGGCAGGCTCGACACGGCTCTCCGCAGGAACCAGTCAGAAAGCGGCTTTGAATCTGTTCTCAACCGCATTGATGGTGCGCCTCAAGAAAGTCTACCGCGGCTACATGGTGGATATGCAGCTGACCAACACCAAACTTTCTCAACGCGCAAAAGACATGCTCGTCGCACTCACCGGCTGCTCGCAGGAAAGAGCGACGGCCGCCCTAAAGGAAAGCGGCAATCAGATCAAACTAGCTGTGCTGCTGGTGCTTGGCACCACAAAAAAAACAGGCGACCAACGTACTTGCGGAAACACAGGGAGATTTGGGAGAGTCTCTTCAGGCTCTCGGGTTGCATCAACGACTGACTTGGCGTCTTGGCTCCGCATCCCTTTCAGCTTCAGAACTGACAATCGAAAGCTGGTGCAATTGTAAGACACCCACAAGGCCTTCCTGTTTGATGAGCCGTTCTCCAACATGGATGCAGCGCCGCACAGGCAGGCACGCTCGGCATCCGTCCGTACAATATGCACTATACGATGAGGCAGGGACGGACCTTTTGCTTCCCCTCAGTTGTCATCAATTTGTGGTTTATAATCGAACTCGATGAACTGCAAAAACTTGCGCAAAATATCGGTCTCATAGTTCTTCTTGTAAATCGCGCAAAGGTCAGCCGGAATTTCTTCTTTCAGGCGGATGAAACGCACGTTTTTGGACTTCTGGCTGCGAAAACAATCGCTGACTAACGCAATCGCCTGTCCTGACGCGACCAGCGCCAGCAAGGTGCTGGGCTCCAGCACCTCAAAAGCAGCTTTGGGATAGAAACCCTGTTCTTTGCACTTGGCAATCAGAAAGGGAGTGGTGTTGGACATGGTCCTGTCCAGCACCGCCATTTCCTCATCCTTCAGCTCTTCCAGCGCCACCACCCGTCGGTCTTTGAGGGGATGCGTACTTGGAACAGCGAGTGTAAGGGGTTCTTTCACCAGCACTTTTGAATTCAGTGCCGGCTCATTGAGTGTATCGCCATAACGGCAAACACCCAGATCAATACTGCCGCTCTCCAATGCCTCCTTCTGCTGATTAGGGGCCAGCTCGGAAAAATTGAGCGAGCAATCCGGGTGCTTGTCCTTGAAATCCGACAGTAAGTTTGCAAATCCATCAAGGAACGCGCTGCTCACGATCCCGATGTTAAGAGTAAAGTTCTCTGCACGCCCCTGGCGCTGGGTGTTTGTGATGGCGTAATCAAGAGTATTGAAGATCTGTTCGCACTCCCGCTTCAGGACCCGCCCTGCAGCAGTTAGCGAGACATTTCGGGAATCTCTGTGAAACAGAGAAAGTCCGAGTGCGACTTCCAACTCTTTGATTTGTATGGACATTGGTGATTTGGAAATATGCAACTCTTCAGCTGCACGACCAAAATGACCACTTACTGCGACTTGATGAAAGTAACGCAGCATCTTTAAAGTAATGCGGCCTGATGTAATGAGTTCATGCATGAATTTATTATGTTTTTTTTATTTTGCGTGGGGATGTAGAGCTTAAACTTCTACTATTTTTATTCTATATATTCTGCAAGAGCTTTGATCTACGAAATAATCCGTAACCTGTGCTTTTTTTTCTACGTAATATTTTCTATTTCGTTTCGAACTTCGAAATGATTGATGTATTTAAAAAAACTTAAAATTTGCCTCTTATGCAATTAGTTTGCCCTCACCGAAGGGAATTAATTAAAAGGTGAGGCAAATTATGCAATCGGGTCAGTCCATATTCGCACCTGTACAAGGTGGGTGTACTGAGCCTGTCGTATGCCTTTCTTTCGGGGACTTTGAAGGCTCATACCCAAGAACTCCCACAGCTTATGTTTCTACAACAGCGATAATTCCCGGTGAAGTACCAAAAGGGTCTACAGCCGCAGGTGTTTTGCATTGTTTTTCAATGACAAAGCATTTGTTGGATGCGGGTGGCCATCACAACTATCCACGTGAAGGTGGGTACGGTTAGTCGCCTTCTGGCACTTCAAAATTTCTCCCCAACCATAATCAACAACCTACCTCAGAGCCTCTGGGAGGAGCTCACAATGTTCGCAACAGGTTTTCTTGGCATTGCTACTTTGATCATTATTGCTGTGTTGGTTTCAACCAACCGCAAAGCGATCAACCTTCGCACCGTGGGTGGTGCGCTGGCTCTTCAAATCGGTATCGGCGCGTTCGTACTCTACGTTCCAGCAGGTCGTACCCTGCTACATGGAATGTCACAGGGCATTGCCGGTGTTATCGCCAGTGGTCGTTCGGGCGTCGACTTCCTGTTCGGTAACCTCACCAACGGCTCTCTTTCCGATAGTGTTGGGTTTGTATTTGCCTTCAACGTGCTTTGCCTCGTTATCTTCTTTTCTTCATTGATTGCGGTACTGTACCACCTCGGCGTTATGCAGATTGTCATTCGCGTGATTGGCGGCGGTATGGCAAAACTACTCGGCATCTCCCAGGCAGAATCCATGTCTGCTGTTTCCAACGTGTTCGTTGGCCAGACTGAGGCTCCGCTCGTTGTGAAGCCCTACATGTCCAAGATGTCTGACAGTGAGTTCTTCGCCATCATGTGTGGTGGTATGGCATCTGTCGCGGGTACCGTTCTTGGCGGCTACGCGCTGATGGGCGTTAAGATTGAATACCTTCTCGCAGCATCCTTCATGGCGGCTCCAGGTGGTCTTCTCTTCGCAAAACTCATCCTGCCTGAAACCAAAGACACCAATTATACCATTGACAAGAACGTCAGCTTTGACGACGAACAGCCTGAGAACGTGCTGGCGGCAGCTGGTCAGGGCGCAATGAATGGCCTTAAGCTCGCAGGTGCAATCGGCGCAAACCTTGTTGCGATGATCGGTCTGATCACTCTGGTTAACATGATGCTGGGCGGCGTCGGTGGTTTCGCAGGCTTGGAACTGTCTTTGGAAATGATCCTCGGCTGGATCTTTGCTCCAGTGGCTTTCCTTCTGGGTGTGCCATGGGCAGACGTTGACATTGCAGGGTCTCTGATTGGTAAGAAGCTGGTGGTCAACGAGTTCGTCGCTTACCTTGACCTGAAGAACTACCTGGTGGACGCCAAGGCATTGGAAATGGGTCTGCCGGTCATTTCAGAAAAGACCAAAGCGATTGTTTCCTTCGCACTCTGCGGCTTCGCTAACATCTCCTCCATGGGTATCCTCATCGGTGGTCTGGGTGTTCTGGCTCCAAACCGCATGAACTTCATCGCGAAGTACGGTCCACGTACCCTGCTGGCTGCAACCTGCTCAAACCTCATGAGCGCCGCGATCGCAGGTATCTTTATCTCCTTGGCAATGTAAGAGAGTTTTCTTCCTTAATCTCTGAATTGCCTGCAACGGGGGGAGCTTTGCTCTCCCCGTTTCTATTTGTGGGCACAAGCGCCCATGAAAAAGGCCAGACACAACGTCCGGCCTTTTTCCAATTCGAAATGTTCCGTCCCAGTTACTTACCCAGAGATGGCAAGTTCAGTCCATTTTCTTTGGCGCAATCAATTGCCAGTTGGTAGCCTGCATCTGCATGGCGCATCACACCGGTCGCTGGGTCATTCCAAAGCACACGGCCAATCCGCTCATCAGCTTCTTTGGTGCCATCACAGCAAATCACCATGCCGGAGTGTTGGGAAAAGCCCATGCCCACGCCGCCGCCATGGTGCAAAGACACCCATGTGGCACCAGAGGCGGTGTTCAGCAGTGCGTTGAGCAGCGGCCAGTCAGAAACAGCATCAGAGCCATCCATCATGGATTCAGTCTCGCGGTTCGGGGAGGCAACAGAGCCGGAATCCAGATGGTCACGGCCAATCACGACAGGTGCCTTCAACTCGCCAGTTCGAACCATCTCGTTAAACGCAAGCCCGAGGCGGTGACGCTGACCAAGCCCAACCCAGCAGATGCGAGCTGGCAACCCTTGGAAGGAGATCCGCTCCCGCGCCATATCCAGCCAGTTGTGCAGGTGCGGATCATCAGGAATGAGCTCCTTCACCTTCTGGTCTGTTTTGTAAATGTCCTCAGGATCACCGGAGAGCGCTGCCCAACGGAATGGGCCAACACCCTTACAGAACAGCGGGCGAATGTAAGCAGGCACAAAGCCCGGGAAGTCGAAGGCGTTTTCCAGACCTTCGTCAAATGCCACCTGACGGATGTTATTGCCATAATCGACGGTCGGTACGCCGCGCTCATGGAAGTCCAGCATCGCCTTCACATGCACCTTCATGGAAGCGCGCGCAGCTTTCTCAACCGCCTTCGGATGCTCTCGCGCTTTTCCTTCCACTCCGCCATGGTCCAGCCCTGTGGCAGATAACCGTTGATCGGGTCATGAGCAGACGTTTGGTCAGTCACGATATCCGGACGAACGCCGCGTTCAACCAGTTCCGCAAAAATGTCTGCCGCATTGCCCAGCAGGCCAACAGACTTGGCCTCACCCGCCGCAGTCCAACGCTCAATCATCTCCAGAGCCTCATCCAGAGACTTGGCTTTCTCATCAACGTATTTGGTGCGGAGACGGAAATCGATGCTGTCTTCGTTGCACTCAACGGCCAGACAACAAGCCCCGGCCATCACAGCAGCAAGCGGCTGAGCGCCGCCCATGCCGCCAAGACCACCAGTCAGGATCCACTTGCCTTTCAGGTCTCCACCATAGTGCTGGCGGCCAGCCTCAACAAAGGTCTCGTAGGTGCCCTGAACAATGCCCTGTGAGCCAATGTAGATCCACGAGCCCGCAGTCATCTGGCCGTACATGGCCAGTCCCTTCTTATCCAACTCGTTGAAGTGATCCCAGTTCGCCCAGTGTGGGACAAGGTTAGAGTTGGCGATCAGTACGCGAGGTGCATTTTCATGCGTGCGGAACACACCGACAGGCTTACCGGATTGCACCAGCAGAGTTTCATCCGCCTCCAGTTTTTTTCAGGCTCTCGACAATGGTATCGAAGTCTTTCCATGTCCGCGCCGCTCGACCAATACCGCCATACACCACCAACTCATGCGGGTTCTCAGCCACATCCGGGTGCAGGTTGTTCATGAGCATACGCAGAGGCGCTTCTGTCAGCCAGCTCTTCGCGTTCAGCTCCGGTCCGGTTGGCGGAAAGGTATCGCGTGTGTTCTTGCGAGGATTTTGAGTGAGCGTATCTGTCATTATCAGCTCCGTTAGCGATCTGAAGTGGCGCTTGAAAATGCCCCGGCAAGGGCCTGCGCTTCTAGCTGGGTAAGAATGGATTTGAGAGTGGCTCGCGTTTTGTCCGCGCGCTCCGGAGCATACGCCCAAGGGCTCTGCTCAAACATATAGGCCCGCTGAGCGGTCTCCATTTGAATGGCGTGGATACCTGTTGCAGGCTGGCCGTAGTGGCGGGTCGTCCACCCGCCCTTAAAGCGTGCATTCACAACAGTTTCCCCGTTTTCATCCTGCCGGCAGGCCTCAATGGTAATCTGCTCAATCAGCGGCGCGCAGGTTTGCCCAACATTGGTACCTATGTTGAAGACGGGCAGTTCACCTTCAAACAAAAACGGGATGTTGGAGCGGATCGAGTGGCAATCATAAAGCACCGCCACGCCAAATTTCTGACGAACCCGCTCCAGCTCTTCTGCAATTGCCTCATGATAAGGCGCATGAAAATTGCTTCGGCGCTCCTCTATCTCATCATCGGAAGGCTCCTGCCCATCGCGATAAATCGGGCGCCGTCAAAATCTGTCAGCGGGCACAGTGTTGTAGTGTTCTGCCCCGGATAAAGCGAAGCACCAGCAGGGTCACGGTTCGCATCAATCACATATCGATGCACCGGCGTCTGGATCACGCTGGCGTTTTCCAGCAGGCCATCATAAAGGCGGTTGATGTGCCAGTCCGTATCAGCCAGTGCTTGACCAACAGAGTTGAACCTGTCCCAGATGGCCAGCGGCACGTCCGTGCCCCCATGCGGCTGGGCCAGAACAATCGGGCTGTCACCCCGTTTGATCAATGGTGAGAAGGAATAGGTCAATTAAGCCTCCTCTAAGGCGAAGAATTGAGCCTCGCTGGCCGCCTCAAAAATCTGCCAGAGGCAACAAGCTCAGCAGCCTTTTCCAGATCGGGTGCTAGATAACGGTCCTCTTCCAACGCTCTCACCTCAACACGCACTGCCGCCAGAACACCCTGCAAGATCGGGCTGGTTGCGATTGGTGCGCGGAACTCAATGCCCTGTGCCGCCATCAGCAATTCGATACCAATAATTCTGGACAGATTGTCGTTCATATCAATCAAACGCCGTGCCGCATGGGTGGCCATGGAAACATGGTCCTCCTGATTGGCACTGGTCGGCGTGGAATCAACAGAACATGGCGCTGCCCGCTGCTTGTTCTCGCTGTAAAGTGCAGCCGAGGTCACGTCCGCAATCATGAAACCGGAATTGACCCCCGGATTTGGTGTCAGGAATGCTGGCAGACCGTAGTTCAGCGCAGGATCAACCAGTGTCGCGATCCGCCGCTGTGCAATCGCCCCGATCTCGGCAATCGCAAGCGCGGTCTGGTCCGCCGCAAAGGCCACAGGTTCGGCATGGAAATTCCCGCCGGACACAATGGAACCATCCTTGAAGACCAGCGGATTATCCGTCACCGCATTGGCTTCAATCTCAAGCGTATAAGCAACCTGCGCCAAAAGCCCCAAAACAGCGCCCATCACCTGCGGCTGGCAGCGCAGGCAGTATGGATCCTGCACCCGCTCATCATCATCGCGGTGACTCTCGCGGATCGCAGAGCCGGACATCAGCTCGCGAATGGTGGCAGCTGCCGAAATCTGCCCTTTATGTCCGCGCAGCTCATGAATTTCCGGACGGAACGGAGCACCGGACCCCATCAGCGCATCAACCGACATAGCACCGGTAATCAACGCAGTCTTGGCAAGGCGATGGGCCTGGAACAAACCAGCCAATGCAAGCGCAGTCGAAACCTGCGTTCCGTTGATCAGCGCCAGCCCTTCTTTCGCGGCAAGCTGAATAATTGGGATGCCTGCCAACTGCATGGCTTCCTTGCCGGAAATACGACGCCCCTCATAAAAGGCTTCCCCTTCACCCAGCATCACCGCTGCAACGTGGGAAAGCGGTGCCAGATCCCCCGAAGCACCCACACTGCCTGACCGGGAACCACAGGGACAACATCATGCGCTAGCATCTGCTCAAGACATTCAATCAGCTCCCAGCGCACGCCGGAAGCGCCACGACCCAAAGAGGCAAGTTTGAGCACAATCACCAGTCGGACGATGTTCTGCGGCAGAACCTCACCAACACCGCAGCAGTGTGAAAGAATGAGGTTTCTCTGTAGGGTCTCTGTATCTTCAGCAGGAATTTTAACGGAGGCAAGCTTGCCGAAACCGGTATTCACCCCATACACCGGTGTATCACCTTGTGCCGCTGCCTGAACAATCGCAGCAGCACGTTCAACGCCCTCTTTACAAGACCGATCCAGCTCCAAAATGGCTTCTTCCGATAGATTTTCCGAAGCTGCGAAAGAGTCAGTTCTCCCGGCTTTAAAACCAATCTGGGTTTGGAGGATAAGGACTGGGAAATATTCATGTGTGCCTCAGAGCTTAATTTACTTGTGTTTTTGTGATGTCTTCGCCGAGGAAGTACAGGCGGTTCAATGGGTTAAATCCGATGCGATAGGCCAGTTCAGCTGGCTCCTGCACATCCCACATCGCAATGTTTGCTTGCTTGCCAGCTTCCAGCGTGCCGCAGGTCTCAGCCTGACCCAAAGCCTTTGCCGCATTACGGGTAATCCCGGCCAGCGCTTCCTGCGGCGTCATGCGGAACAAGGTGCACGCCATATTCATGCAAAGCAGAAGCGAGGTGAGGGGAGAGGACCCCGGATTAGCATCTGTCGCAATCGCAATCGGAACACCCGCATCCCGCAGCTCCTGAAGTGGAGGATGCTGGGTCTCGCGCAGAAAGTAGAAAGCGCCCGGCAACAGAACCGCAACGGTCCCTGCCTCCTTCATGCTTTGAATACCCGCCCCATCCAGATACTCCAGATGATCAGCAGAAAGCGCTTTGTGGCTGGCTGCCATGGCGCTTCCACCAAGATTGGAAAGTTGCTCGGAATGGATTTTGACAGGCAACCCAAGCGCCCGCGCCCGATCAAACACTCTGGAAACCTGCTCAGGTGAAAAGGCGATGCCCTCGCAAAAAGCATCCACCGCATCCGCGAGCTTCTCGGCCTGAACAGCCGGAAGCACCTCATTGCATACGAAGCTGATGTAGCGTCACTGCGCCCTTCATATTCCGGTGGCAAGGCATGGGCGCCAAGAAAGGTGGTGAGTACCTTCACAGGACGAAGCTCGCCAATCCGGCGCGCAACACGCAGCATCTTGAGCTCTGTCTCCAAATCCAGCCCGTAGCCGGACTTGATCTCCAACAGTGTTACGCCCTCAGCCAGCAGAGCATCCACGCGTGGCAGCGCACCAGCCAACAACTCATCTTCACTCGCAGAACGCGTTGCAGCAACCGTTGAGCGAATGCCGCCACCAGAACGCGCAATCTCCTCATAAGTGGCTCCATTGAGCCGCATCTCGAACTCGCGCGCGCGGGAGCCGCCGTAGACGATGTGTGTGTGGCAATCAATGAGAGATGGCGTTGCAAGGCAGCCATTCAGGTCTGTGCGCGGAACGTCATTCCAGTCCTCTGGCAGGTCCTGCAATGGTCCAACCCAGCAGATCTTGTCTGCTTCAATCGCGATTGCTGCGTCATGGATCAGGCCATACCCATCTTCTTTTGCAGACATAGTCGCAGCTGTGAGGTTGCTGAGAACGGTTCTCCCGCGTGTCATGGACCCTCCCAAGATTCCTCGTGAATTCACTTCAGTGAAAATCTACATGGAAATCACTTAATGTCTATACATAAAAATCATGTAGTCTATGAAATCTTGAGGAGGAGGCTCCGTATAAGCTTCATAAGTAGCTAAAATAAGCCAATTATACCTATTGCTGGTGATATCCCGGCGAAAAACTCTGGTTGTATGAATTGTTATTATGTATATGCTTATTAATACAAAAAGATCAGAATTGATCGATGTTTCACCTCAAACCTATTGAGTGAGCAATGAAAACCATCTTTGCTGGGCAGGCTTTACTCCCCACCGGTCTATCGAAAAACGTGCGTTTGCATTTGGAAGACAATGGTACAATCAAGTCTGTTGAACTTGGTGTAACACCTGAAGGCAAAGAGGTTTCTGGCCAGAAACGGCTTATCTGTCCTGCCCCTGCCAACCTGCACTCCCATACCTTCCAGCGGGCAATGGCAGGCATGACTGAGGTCCGGCAGAAGGGTAGGGACAGCTTTTGGACATGGCGCGAGCTCATGTACCGCTTTCTGGGCAAGTTGAGTCCGGAACAGGTCGAAGCAATCGCAGCGCTGGTCTATATGGAAATGTTGGAAGCCGGATACGCCAGTGTGGGTGAGTTCCACTACCTCCACCATCAGCCGGACGGAACACCCTACGACAACCTCGCGGAAATGAGCCACCGTATCTTTGCAGCCGCCAACCAGACAGGCATTGGCCTGACCCACCTGCCAGTTCTCTACGCTTACGGCGGAGCCGGGGAACAGCCACTGAGCGGTGGCCAACTGCGGTTTGGTAATGATCTGGAACGCCATCTACAACTTATTGAAGAGGCGTCGAAAACACTGGCGAGCTGCCTGCCTTCGGACTGTCAGGTCGGCATTGCACCCCATTCCTTGCGTGCAACTGATCCGGCACAGTTGCGCCATATCGCAGCTGTTTTTGCAGGCAAGCCAATCCACATCCATATCTCCGAGCAGATGCAGGAAGTGGAGGTCGTACAGGAATGGCTCGGGGCACGACCTGTCGAATGGCTGCTGGATAACGTGGATGTGCGTGATAACTGGTGTCTGGTGCATGCCACGCACATGACCAACCAAGAAACCGTCGCCATGGCGAAAACTGGTGCAGTTGCTGGACTATGCCCAATCACAGAGGCCAACCTCGGAGATGGTATCTTCAATGGCCCCACATTCATTGAGGCTGGCGGCGCTTACGGTGTCGGCTCCGATAGCAATCTGCGTATCACGCTCTCTGAAGAATTGAGAATTCTGGAATACAGCCAGCGCCTGCGCGACCAGTCCAGAAATGTTATGCAGCTTGGAGAAGGCTCAGTTGGTACTGCCATGTATCAGGCTGCTGCCAAAGGTGGAGCACAGGCCCTTGGCCGCAACACAGGTGAGCTGAAAGCCGGGTATCTGGCGGACGTGGTCGCAATCGACACTGCACGCGTCGAGTTTGCCGGCCTGAAACCTGACCAATATCTGGACTATTGGATCTTTGCTGGCGACGATCGCGTCGTCACCGATGTCTGGTCGGCTGGCCGCCATATGGTGAAAGATGGGCAGCACATCAATCGTTCAGCCATTACCGCTAGATACAGGCAACAGCTTGCAGTTTTGCTGGAAGCGGCCTAACAGATGCGCAATTAAGGCCAATAGAGAATGACGGGAATAACGCTTGCGATCCTATAAGGAAATTCGAGATATCTTGCAGGAACGGATCACCAGTCAGCAATGGCAGCCGGGTGATCTTTTGCCAAGTGAGCAAGCACTCTCTGAGGAATTCGGCTGCACCCGCGCAACCGTGAACCGCGCCATGCGGGAACTTTCAGATGCCGGACTTGTGGAGCGCCGCCGCAAAGCCGGAACCCGCGTTGTTCAGCCCAGCTCGCATCCTGCAACCATCACGATCCCGATAATCCGGCAGGAAATTGAGAACAAAGGCCAGAGCTACAAATACCTTCTGTTGGAACGTTTGGAAGCGTTGCCGCCAG
Organism: Pseudovibrio sp. JCM 19062; assembly: GCA_001310715.1. The sequence goes on along the minus strand of BAXV01000014.1, from coordinate 36,045 downwards.
AAGATGTCCGCGCACAACTCGCTCCAGCAGAACGAAAAGGCCTTGTTCCTGAAGAGCCTGCATTACGGAGACGGAATCCCGCAACAGCTCGATGTCCGCTGGATAAATCTGTCCGCAGTGCCGGAAGCGGCTGACGAAAGCTTCGCAGATACAGGCCCTAACGAATGGCTTTTGCAGCGTGTTCCGCACCCAAACATAGAGCATGTCTTCCGCGCTGATAAAGCCACTGCTGAAGAGCAAAGGCTCCTTCAACTTCAGGAATGCGAACCAGTCTTTGTCATAGAGCGCCGCACATGGATCTCGGGGCAGGGCATTACTTATGTACGTCTGGTGCATCCGGCTAGCCGCTTCCAAATGGCGACACGCACCTCAGCAGAGCTAATCTTCAACTAGAGCCACCTTCAAAAGGCGAGCAACGGTCAGCCAGCGTCTTGCTTATCCTTTTGCGCCAGTTCGGCGAAGTGATCTTCTAGCCGGATTGTGCCGTAGGATTTCCCAACCATGTCCATCCGCAAGGCGCTCAGGAAAAACTGCAGTGGACCATAGGTCTTTGCGGAAGTGAATGTTTCCAGCCCGCTTTGTAGAGCAACACCAGTCCAATTGGGCAAGTGTGTGATCTTCGGTTTCTTGCTCAAACTCTGAAAGGCAATTTCCGCCAGCTTGTTTTGTGTATACTTCACCGGACCACCCACTTCAGCGTAGGCCTGTCCCTGCTCAATAATCGTGTAGCACGCCGCCGCCAGATCAGCCCCGTGAATAGGATTAATACGATACTCACCTGATCCAAACAGGTAGACACGGCCAGACTTCGCCATGCCCCAAAGCTCTTCAATGTCAGAGAAAAAAACCGCTTGGAGAGATAACAGTGCTCTTGATCGGAGCCCCTTGCAGCACCTCAACAAAGTGCTGCTTTGCGCAGACCAGCTGTACATCCTGCAGCCTGTTTGCGTTCAGTACATGAATATAGGCAAACTGCGGGACACTGTTTTCGATAGCAAGGTCAAGCAGGTTCTTGTTTGCTTGAAAGTCCACGTCATTGTAACTCAGCCCATCCTTCTGGCGGGTGATGCCAAGCGCGGATATGACCAGATCCACATCCTCCATCAGCCCACGCAAACTGTTGGGACTGGTGGCTTCCCCCTCGAAGAACTCACTGGCTTCAAGACCTTTGTCACGCGCCACCTGCTCATTGCGCACAAGAGCACGGACAAACCAGCCTCGCTGCAGATAATAGGAGGTGAGATAGGAGCCAGATAGCCGGTTGCGCCTGCAATAACGACGGTCTTCATTACAATTCCCTCAAACGCTCAGGTGCCGCAAAAGGTTTGCTGCCAAGGAAAATGCGATGGCACTGAATACCTTTTCGGTGCTCGCCTCGAATGAAGCGCGTTCTCCCAACTTAAGCTCTTCAAAAGGCGATAGATATTAACAATTCTACGGGACGAAAACGAGTAGAACACATTGCAACCACTTACATTCCCATCCCCACAATTTGGGGTGTTCTTCGCACAAAATCAACGGGTGATTGCGCCGAGCGATCCCCGAAAAGCAGCGACGAAAGGAAGCTGCTGGTATCAGTCGCCATCAACCCCGTCGCACCGCGTGCTATAAGCCTGAGGCCGCATTACGGGTGTGCTCGACTTTTACGTCAGCAACCCACCCCGCGATCTTTTGTGCAGCATCCTCAGCTGTTAGCTCGGAGACGTCCAATTCCAAAAAATACTCTGCATTCTTGCCCAGTAGGTCTCTCGCCCTTTGGTGGTTTTGGCTGGCATAATCAGGGTCGCGTGGTTTGCGTTTAAGGCCTCTCTCAGGGCTTTGAATGCGCCGTTTGTTTTCTTCCAAGTCACACCTGACATGCACAACAAGAAGAGGGTCATGCGACATCGATAGCTTTTCAATACCTGCCCAATAGTCCTCGCAAAATGGATCCCCGACAGTCAAGGCTTCGGTCATCACAACTGGTACCGTCTCAGGCAGGTCGCAAATCAGTTCGTCAGCAAGACGGCGTACAGCCAGGATTGTCTCGTAAAAGGCAGGTGTTTTCCGATCTGTTAGTGCGAACGCCAGGTTCCAGACGGTGTGGTTGTCCACGAGGCGGGCACCTAAGATCTCAGCTAACACACGGCCAATACTTAACTTGCCGACACCAGGGTAGCCATTCATAACAATGAGCATGATTGGAGTTCCGGAAACGAAAAAAACTATAAGAGACGTGAAAAGGGATTTTTGTTGAGTTGTCAGGTCAAACCTATTTGAAGGCGTATTTCCTGACAACAGTAATTGTCAGTGGGCGACTGAGAAGAATGCCAGCTTACGGCGTACACTCGACTTGGATTAGGCTAGCCCACTGACGCAATTTTGCTGGAGATGTAGAACGCACTGCAAATGCAATAACTGATCGAGCTTCAGTAACTCAGCTTGTTACCGTTATATTCCATATAGGTTCCTGTGTTCTCCAGAGAGAGGGCATGGAACTGATTGAGCAATCCAGCAGCACTTTCGGAGGGTGTGACAGGAGCGGTTTCTCCACCATATCCGTGCCGACATGGCCGGGGTGATAAGCGCCAACTGCAACGCCATCTTGCTTAAGATCAATGGCTAGATTGCTTGCCAGATTGGTAGCAGCTGCTTTGGAAGCGCGATAGATGTACGAGCCACCAGATACAGAATCCGTATTTGACCCCATACGCGAGGAAATAATGGCAATCTTCCCGCCGGGTTTAGCGAGGAATGGCAAAAAGGCGCGGGTGGTAAAAAAATGCTCCCGAGACATTGGTTGCCAGAACCTCCGCCCAGTTTTCCGGCGTATAGTTTGGATCATCCAAACGGCCCCTCACACGGTACTGACCTGCGTTACAAACCAGCAAATTAAGCGGCCCAAATGCGGTTGCTGCCTTCTCGCAGGAGGCAGGGTCAGTCACATCGACGACTGCGACTGTTACGCCTTTTAGCCCTTCCAGTGAAACAGCCGTTTCCGGTGAGCGAATGCAGGCAAGAATCTCATCGCCATTCGCTGATAGTTGTTTGACCATCTCCAGCCCGATACCGCGATTAGCCCCTGTAATTGCAACTCGTTTCATATATATTCCCCAAAACTAAGCAGCATTGAAACGCGAAAAATCGCGCTCATCCCATGTTGTCTGCATATCAGTAAGAGCCACTGGTTTAAATTGTTCGTTCGCCTAAAGCCTGTTGAAGCGGCGTAAGACTATGCAGTCGTCTAGGGCATTGATTTGATGCGTGTCTGCCCTTTAAAAAGACGGCACTAGCTCACATCAGCGCTAAGCGAAACAAGGCTGGCTTTCATAAGTCCGCGCAGGGAGTTGCCAATATAAACGGCGTCTGCCTGCCGCAAGTCGGTGAGGGTCAGGTCCGCTTCTTCTGCATAGCCGTGCTCCAGTAGACCAGCCCGAAAGACACCCGGCAGCAAACCGTGCTTAAGGGCTGGTGTCAGCAAGATGCCGTCCTTGCGGATAAACAGATTGGTAAAACTGCCCTCGGTCAGGTAGCCAGCCTCATTCAGGAAGATAACCTCAGAGCATCCACACTTGGAGGAATAATCTGCGCGGGTCTGGTCATAAAAGCCACGCCGACTGGTTTTGTGAAACAGGAAGCGGTCCTGCGAATGGACCGGCTCTTCCGCCACGCAAATACGCCACTCACTCCCGTTTGCAGCGGGCATCTCCTGTGCGGTCACCTGAAGCTGGCCATCCTCTGCAAGATCAAGCCGAACCCGCATGGCACCTGTAAAGTCTGCGGCATGCTCGGAAAGAACATGCATCGCTTGCTCCAGATCCCAGTTGAAGCCGAAGTAAACTGCGCTATCTGCTATACGCTGCATATGCCGTTCCAGCAGTGTATAGCCATCCTCTGGTGTCCAGCCCATGGTTTCAAAAAGCGTGAAACGCTCATCAGAGGCCTGAAGAAAGTTGAGCTTCAATAAGCATTCGTCATACTCAGGAGACACGCCGGAATCGAACACCACACCAGAACCGTTCCCATCTCCGCAGCCCCATCCTCATCAATCACGAGGGTCCGGATCGCCACATTGAAGGTGAAATCACCATTAGGCTCAATCATGCCGATAGAGCCGGTATAAATCCCTCGCGGGCTCTTCTCCAGATCGTCAATAATCTCCATCGCCCGCAGTTTCGGGGCTCCGGTAATTGAGCCGCAGGGGAATAATTCCTCTATTATTTCAGGTAATTCAGCACCATCCACTAATTCGCCGGTGGTGGTGGAGGTCATCTGAAACAGGCTGCGATACTGCTCAACCTCACAATGAGAGGGAACACAAACGCTGCCTGCCTTGGTGATCCGAGACAGGTCGTTGCGCATCAGATCAAGGATCATGGTGTTCTCGGCGCGCGACTTCACATCGCTTTGCAGCCAATCCTGAATTTCTTTGTCTTCTTGCGTTGTCCGTCCGCGTTCTGCGGTGCCCTTCATTGGCCGTGTGGTGAGCTGCTTGCCTGTGCGCTGCAAGAACAGCTCAGGCGAAATCGAGAGAACTTTCTGATCTCCCAGATGTAGAAGGGCTGCATACCCAACAGGTTGCTGGAACAACAGGTTGTCAAACAACGCGGCGGTACTGCCGGTCTGTTCAAGCTTGGCCCGCATAGTCAGGTTGAGCTGATAGATATCGCCCTGCGCCAAATGCTGCTGTGTTTTTGCAAAAGCAGCGTCATAGTCGCCTTTGCTCATATCAAACCGGTTGATGTGAATGGAAGGGGCAGCCTCATTGCCAGCAGCCTCAATCAGCCACTGCGCTTCTTCAGCGCGGGAGAGCTGTTGAGGCGCATCATAAACCCCGAACCACGCCAGAGGCACATTGCCACTGCCCGTAAACCGCTGCTTCAGCTTCTCCTCAAAGGCAAAGCCGAACTCATAGGAGAAGAAGCCAGCCAGATGATGACCTGCCTTGCGTTTCTGTTCCAGAGCCTGAAGAAACTGCGGAACCTCAGCAAGAGTTTGGCAAGTGAGCACGCGCTTTGGGTCTTGGAAGAGGCGCGCAGGCTCATGGCTCAGCCTGTCGACAAAAAGTACTGTTCCAAACGCAAACTGCGCCATACCTGTCCACTCTTAATTGGGTTATCGCTATTAAGAATGCTCAATACCAGCCCGACAGGCCAAGGCAATCATAAAATTGTCTCTAGGTCTGTTTGCTGAGTTGTTTTACGTAGTTTGCAGGTGATTTTCCCTCAAAGTCCCCGGATTATGGGCAGAGAACGAAACATATTTAAGGGGAGAGCAGGGCGCAGTGCAAAACGGGCCACCAATGATGACCCGTCTGCCTCAAAAACTGTAGGGCTGACTAAGCAACCTCGTGAAAGAAACGCTCCAGCGTGTCATGAACCTCATTGAGGTCGCCATCCACCTTCTGCGCTTTCTCACTCACATCATAAACCGAACTGGTTGCTGCAGTCATGGCTTCACTCAGGCTGGAAATACTCTGCGAAACCGCCATGGTCCCTTCCGCAGCAGCTGCGATGTTGGCCGAAATCTCGTTGGTTGCGTCACCCTGCTGGGTCACAGCTTCCGCAATCGCGCCAGTATGCGAGTTCACCTCATCCATGGTTTGAGAGATGGCACCAATCGCTTCCACAGCTTCGCGGGTTCTGCCCTGAATAGCGGAAACCTGAGAGGCAATCTCTTCAGTCGCTTTGGATGTCTGGTTTGCCAACCCCTTAACTTCTGCCGCTACAACAGCAAAGCCCTTGCCCGCTTCCCCTGCGCGGGCGGCCTCAATGGTTGCGTTCAGCGCCAACAAATTGGTTTGCTCTGCAATCGCCTGAATGAGCGTTACAACTTCACCAATGCGGCTTGCAGCTTCCGCAAGGCTGCCAATCGTGTCATTGGCTTCCTGCGCACCGCGTGTTGCCGTGTCAACCATCTCGTTTGCCTGTGCAATCTGGCGCGCAATTTCGGAAATGGAGGAAGAAAGCTCTTCAGAAGCAGCCGACACAGTCTGCACATTGCCGGAAGCGGCATCAGAGGATGTCACGACCTGCGTTGTGTGGTCAGAACATGTATGCGTCGTATTTTCCAGCTCCTTCGAAGCAGAAACAATGCTGTGTGTGTTTTGCGAAAGGCTCTTCAGCTGATCATCTACCGTATCGCGCAGGGCAGAAACATGCTTTTCGAAAAACGCAATCCGCTCGGACTGCTCCGCTTGCGCCTTTTTGTACTCAGCTAGTTCAGCAGCCTGCACTTCATGAGATTCAATTAGGCTTTCAGTCGCGTTTGCGCCAGAAACCTCGTCGTCACCGTGAGTGCCAAGGAACGCCACCGTAAGGCCCGCAAGCAACCCGAGATTGATCAGATTCCCAGTCAGACTGCTCTGGTCGCTGAGCAGAAAGTCAGGCAAAACAAACAGCCCCCCAAGCAGATAAACCGCTGAAACTACCAGAAACCCAATAAATGCAGCACCCTTGCGGGACGAACCCAGCACGACAAGTGGAGCAAAGAACAGGACGTTGAAGTCCACCTGCCAGCTATCTGCATATCCACCAAGCGCAGCCGCAGAGCTGGCAAGAGCCGCAAGAATGGCCAGACACACGCCGGAAGCCAGTGCCGTCATATCGGAGCCTTTATCCTTCAGCCACAACGCAGTTGGAATAGCGGCAAGCAGGAAAGCTGACCCAGACAAAATGCTCATCCAGCCGGTGTCACCCGCCCAGCTCATCCCAAAGCTCAGAAGGGCCAGAACCCAGCCCAAGGTAATCGGCCAGCTGGTAGAACCCATGTCAGATTGGCTAACTTCTTCTTCAAATCCGACTGCAGCACTCATCTCAGGCTTTCCTTTAATCGTATTGGTGTCGGCGACACGCAAATACAGCTATCTCAATTGTTGTCGCGCGTTCTCTCATTGTAACTCTTTGAAAACAAAGAGGAGCACGCACAGCATCAGGCGGTAAGCCCGTCGTTTTACAAGCTGCAAACCCGCTTTGTTGAGTTAAGGAAGGAATACGCAAAAATGAGAGAAACCGTGCGGTAATCGTTTTGAACAAAGACCGCGCCAATAAAAGATTGCGTAAATTATTCCCATCAAATCTCAGTTGTAATCTGTATGAGATTCACGATTAAGAGAAGCTTAATGGGAGTGAATAATGCACAAAAGTGAATAACACCGAAGCATAGGCTCCGGTGCTTCTGTACTTAAATACAACTACAAACAAAGACTTGAAAATGTATGCCTTAGGCCGGCTCGTTCTCTGCTGTTTCTTCGTTGCCCATTGGGTCATCATAGCAAAAGCGTGTGCAAGCGGAACTTTCCACGTCGCGAAGGATGAAGTTGAGGGCAGCAGACAGGTTGTCCAGCTGGCTGTCATCCATCTCGCCAAGCAACTCATGTGCCGCTTTACGGCGTGCTTCGGCGACCTCAACGGCCTTTCGTTTGCCACGAACGGTCAATTCCACCATAACTTCCCGACCTCTGCGGCGCAGACGTCGAACCAACCAATCCTTTTCAAGACGGTCAATAAGACGAACGGTAGCGGAATGGCTTAAGCGCACTTCTTTCGCAACTGTCCCGATAGAGATTGCCGGAGAGCGCCGCATGATAAGAAGGGCTGCGACAGCACTGGTTGAAAGGTCTCCGTAAGCATCAACACTTGCATCTTCCAGTGCTGTACTTACTGCGGAAAGTTGGTCTGCAATATGATTAGTTCTCATCATAAATTAAATCTCTAAAATAATGACCTGATGATTCTGACTTAACGTTATTAAAGTTAAGCCTAAAATTGCATATTAACAAATGCAACTTTAATAAAATTCAAAATAATAAGTATTTCGCATGAGTGCAACCTGCAAAAGCACTAGAAACTGCTGATTTAATCCCCGATTAATAGCAGGTTGCAATTTTCAATGAGTTATTTTTAGTCACCTATTCCTGAGGGGAGGGTGCTGGAGCTGGCAAAGGACAGGTCGCACCGGTTCCACCAATGCCACAGTATCCATCAGGATTCCTTGCCAGATATTGTTGGTGATACTCCTCGGCGTAATAGAACGTGTCGAGCATCCCAATCTCAGTAGTAATCTGCCCGTCCTTGCCGATTTCCTTAAGGGCGTTCTGGTAGGTCACGGCAGTTTCCTGAGCGATCCCAAGATCAGCTTCGCTCGTCAAATAAACGGCGGATCTATACTGCGTTCCAACATCATTCCCCTGTCGCATACCTTGCGTCGGGTCGTGACGCTCCCAAAAGACCTTCAAAAGTTCATGCAGAGAGATCTCTTTCGGATCGTAAACAACTTTCACAATCTCAGTATGACCGGTCTGACCCGTGCAGGTCTCGTGGTAGGTCGGATTCTTGGTGATGCCGCCTGCAAAGCCTACAGCTGTTACATACACACCTGGCAGTTCCCAAAAGACACGCTCTGCGCCCCAGTAACATCCCATGCCTATATAAAGCTCTTTCATGCCATCAGGATATGGCCCGTCCAGATCCCGGCCATTCACAACGTGCTGTCCGGGCGTCATGATAGGAGTGTCCCGTCCAGGCAGCGCATCACCTGCATCCGGCATTTTAAACTTGTTTGAGAGCATTCTGAGAAACGACATTTTCACTTACCTGTACAGACTCTGCATCACAGCAGGGTTGTGCTGATGCGACGCCTTTTATCACCATACCATAGCATAATTAGACCAAGTGGTCCGAATATAACCCACGGTGGCATCAACAAGATGCTCTGAAGGACAGGATCCCAGAGGAAAGGACTTACATATCTTTGAATTACTGCCTGTGATGCATTGAGCGTTCCGGGCGATAGGTCAAACCAGATCATTCCCAGTGGCGTCGTGGTCCAACTGGACATCGCGATGCTCTTGGTCGCATCCACGACAAAGGATACCAGCGCTATTGCAACAAACCACACACCAATAAACCGCAGCAAAAATCCAAACACGTGCTTGCCTCCTTTTCCTGTCAGCTTTCAGAGCGCGTTCCATTTGTCCCTATGGGCTCAAATGACAACAAAATCGCTCAAACTTAAATGTCCTCACGAGATGTGTGAATGCACAAGAACGCGATGTGCTCAAAAAAAAGCTCGGGATGAGCCGCGTATACCCACAGTACCTCATGCGATCATGGGTGCAACCTATCAGAATATGCGAGGCCCCGCTCTGAAAATTGGTTCAAAACTACGTAACGAATTGTGACTGGATGCGTGTATAGACCCGAAGAAACGCCTTTGTTTTCACTCTGCTTCCACAGAATGGGGAAACATGCAAAAAAAATAGGAAAGCCCTCTTGCGCCCCCCAATAGTTTTGCATATACCCCCTCTCACGCCGCCGGGGACACTCGGTGAGCAGATTGCGGAGAGGTGGCCGAGTGGTCGAAGGCGCACGCCTGGAAAGTGTGTAGGCGGGTGACCGTCTCCAGGGTTCGAATCCCTGTCTCTCCGCCATTACTTCTTTTTCCCTTTTAAATCAGTAAGCTGTTGAAGTCTAACGGCATTTAATTCCGATTGTTCCACGTCACTGTTACAGTGGAGGCATGGAAAAGATGTCTGGACACACTCGTTTATATCGCCGTAACGCTACCTATTATCACCGTGCAGCTATTCCCACGGACATCAAAGACACATATCCAAAGACCGAAGAAACCTTCTCGTTAGGCACTAAAGACTACAAAGAGGCATTGCGGCTGGTGAAGCTTGCAGCAGTCGACGTAGACAATCGATTTGCCGAGCATCGCGAAGAGCAGAGACAAGCTAATCTACCTAAACATGCAGAGTTAACCGTCGAGCAAATCAGGCAGGTTGGGCAGGTTTACTATACGCATCTCCTGAATGAAGATGAGGAAGGACGGATAGAGGGTTTTGGGGATGTGCCTAAGAAGCATTACATTGTTTCCTCAGGACAAGGCCCGAGCGAGTTCATCAAGAAGCATGGCTTTCCAAAGTCGAGCTTTGATGAGTTTGAGCAAGACAACAAAGAGTTGTTGGTTAGCCTGAAGCATGAACATGCGAGAGGTATCGTCGATACATTCTTGGAGGATGAAGTTGATGAGGTGCTTAGCTGGTCAAATATTAATCTTCCGCTTCTGCCAGACTCTCCAAGCCGTAAGCTTGTAGTACGTGAGCTACAAAGAGCGTCAATACAGGCCAGAAAAGCAATCGCAGAGCGCAATCAGGGTGAGCTCGTAGACACACCAGACATGCACCTCGTCGCGCCTGCTTCAGCTCCTACGCAAACTCAAGAGCTACTTTCGGATGCGGTTGAAGAATGGGCTGGTGAAAAAGCACGGACAAGTTGGAAGGGCAAGACTGAGAAAGAACACCGTACATGGATGAGTAACTTCATCAGTGTTGCGGGTGACAAGCAGTTAACAGCCTACACGAAAGCTGATGCGCGAGCTTATAAGGCCATGCTCCTGAAGCTACCTGCAAACTGGGTCAAGCAAAAGGAAATAGCTGGTCTTGGTATTGCGGAAGCAGCTGAGAAAGCTTCTAAGCTTGGTCTAAAGCCAATGTCAGACCTCAATGTAAATAAGATAATAGGCTTCGTGGCGGCATTCTGGAACTGGGCAGAGGCTAACTATGATGAAGCTCCATCCAATCTCTTCAAGGGGCTGAAGATCACGGTCAGGCAATCAGTAAGAGATCAGCGCGATCCGTTCACCTCAGAGGAGCTAAAAGCTATTTTCTCTGCCCCTCTTTATACGGGGTGTAAGTCTTTGAGATTTTGGAAGCAGGAAGGTAATTTAATACCCAAAGACGCTGGTTCCTACTGGGTGCCTCTCATTGGGCTGTACACAGGTGCAAGGCTTGGTGAGATCATCCAACTCTACACCGCAGACATAAGAGAGCGGAACGGTATTTGGTACTTTGATGTCAATGAGGACGGAGAGGATAAGCAACTCAAGACAAACAGCTCCCGTCGCCAGATTCCCATCCACGCAGAGCTAATCAAAGCTGGCCTGCTTGATCTGCACAAGCAGCGTAAAGAGGAGAAACAGCAACGGCTTTTCCCAGACTTGAACATGGGCGAAGACGGCTACTACTCCTCTCCATTCTCCAAATACTTCAAGCGCTTTCTCGAGTCAGTGAGCGTAAAGCGAGACAAGAACGCCTTTCATAGCTTCCGCCACTGTTTCGAAGATGCTTGCCGAGATAGTGAAGTCAGTAAAGAGGTTATGGATGCGCTGCAGGGTCACACAGAGAAAGGAATGGCAGGGCGTTATGGTAGCGGCTACAAGCTGGAGAAGCTTGCCGAGGCGATGGGGAAGCTGAGATATAGTATATCGTAAAATGATGTTCTTGAGACTGATGAACATATAAACTGCGAGTCGTGAATAGCTTCGGTCAGTTTACAGCCGAGAGTTGTTGTTGATGCTTGATAAGTTATTATAAATAAACAATTATTTAATATTTCTTTTGTGCGCAATAAGAACCAAAGAAGCATAGTAGATTAAATGAGGGCTAAGATGAATGAAGAAGAGGAAAAGCACTTTTCGGAAGCGCTTTATAAAGCCAACGCAAATGCAGGGCATATTGGTGAGGTGCTTTCAGAGCTTACGCGCAAGCTAATGCGGGCAAGTGTAAGCCGTGATGGAACGCAACTTTATAATGCAACTACGGACCTCATCACTTTAATTTCACTTATCGGCCACTCACAGGGGCTGTCATTGGGTGAGGTGATACAGAAGGCTGTTGATGAACTCGAAGTAACGGCTGATTACCAAGACTTTGACTGGCCAATGGTCGATCTCGCGCAAGAAGGTACTCGCTATTTGCTGGAGCGATCAAGTAAAGACGGGTTTGCCGCTGCTCGCCTAAGTAAACGGGAAGAACGTTTCAGGCGGTTGATTGAGGGCTTCAAGGATGAACGTAGGCGTCGTGTCGAAAAACTAAATTCTATCAATGTCGACTCCAAGGATAATCCATAGGCAGCACCCCGCCTGTGACAGACAAAATATTAGGGTGACAGCGCTAATGCCGAAGCTGTCCACCGCAGCTAAAGCCAATCTATTGCATTATTGCTGCAAAGAGATCTGCAGCCCAGAAGGTTAAGCGGGTGAGGCAGTTTAGAGAAAGTTTTCTTTGTACATTTAGAGGGCCTTCCTTTGTGCCTTGATCAAATTCTACGGATATCAATATGAATACTAAGAGTGCGTCAGAAAAAGATTCAACCGCAGTTTTTGATCGCCCTGATTGGTTGGCGGCGACGACTGATGATTTGAAAGTGATCGGTGACTTCGAAGGGCCGATTAATGGAAGCAATGCAGCTGACCATCACACCCTTAGTAACCTCTACAGTGAGGCAGCTAAGCTGCACGTTGAGATGGGAGAGGAAGGAGCTTCTGCCAAGCGAGTATTCCTAATGCTTTCGGCGGTTTTAGACTATATCTTTAATCCAGAAAATAGAAGTAACCCGTTCTCTCCGATGTTTGAGATGGCAGAGGGAAGGTCGGCAATACCAGACGACTTTCGCGGGTCGCCCGTTGAGGTTCTCGCAACCGCAGCAGAGACAGCATTAAACCCAGTCCTTAGGGCACGTCTTTCCGATACTGTTTGGTTGCTTGATAGGTGGCGTGTCGACCAAGCCGCAAGGCTGTGGAGGCATATTTAGAATGCATCGCCCAGCTCGCATCTGGTGCTCTTGCCAGCAGGTATCAGAAACCTGACGAACCTGCCGAATTATCCCACTTTTCCTGCGAGTGCTTGGAGCGCGCATTGGCGATTGGACGTCTATTAGATAAAGGCAAGAGTCCTCAATTTTCTCAAGCAAAAAGTATGCTAAGTCAGCTGCGAAAATTGGCTCTGGAGACAGGCTTGCGGTACAGTGCTCGCAAACTTAGTGAGCTTGATCTTAATTATTGTGCGTCCGAACCTCAGCAAGTCGGAGAGGGAATTGAAAGCTTTTTGGGCGGCTGGCAGGATGAAGAGCGCGGAAATAGTGAAACTGAACTATGGCGCTTGGCCGCTCACGCATACCACCAAGTGAAAGATAACACTTCCCAAAACCGCTGTCGGACTGCCGCAGCCGAGTCATTGGTTAGAGAAGCAGAAAAGCACATAGGAAAACCATTGGAGGCGTCATACGCAAGCCACTGGCTGAGCGATGCGATCTCTGAATATCATGGAATCCCCAATAGTTCTGCGAGGCGAAATGAACTCAAGCATCGTCTTGTCGAAATACAGGATGAATTGCACAGTGAGATGCAACCATTCTCAAATTCTATTGACCTCTCAGAAGAAGTCAAAATTCTATTAGATGAGCTACAAGGAAAGCGCTTTCATGAAGCTCTTTATACGTTAGTTACCTGTGTGAAATCTCCTGAACCTGAAGACCTTAAAAGAGAAGCAATTGCGCAAATTCGTAGGCATCCCTTTACCTCATTGTTTGCCACAACACACCACGATAGAGAAGGGAAGGTCCGCCATAAAGGAAACGGGAGCGGTTTTCGTGAGCTTGACGGGCAAACCATTCAGGAAAGTGTCGCGCGGAGCGAAAGCCTTCGACGTCAATTGTTTGCAAATGTTCCTATTGGCTTCATCCTAAGTTTCATACAGCACGAGTGTTTCATCTCCAACACTCAGCTTGAGGCTATATTAGGCAATAGCCTTTTTGTCCCCTCGGAACTACGTGTGACCTATTTGATTGGCATGAGAGAATTCTTGAATGGGGGTAACATTGCTGCGCTATACATTTTATGTCCTTTGCTTGAAAGCTCCATAAGGCACGTATTGAAGAAGCATGGACATGACGTTTCATCCTTTGATAGCAAGACGCAGACACAGGAAGATCGGCCATTGTCTTCATTAATGAGGGATATGAGGAATGAGTTGGAACAGATTTTCCACCCAAGTACGGTTCTCGATATTGAACATGTTTTTCTGAAGAAGCCGGGGCCGACCATTCGGCACTCGGTAGCTCATGGCCTTCTCGCAGATGGAGATGCCTTTGGCCACGATGCTGTATATGCCTGTTGGTTAATCTTACGTCTTTGTTGTATGCCACTGTTAAAACATTGGGACAGGTTGGATATAAGCGGTAGCAATAGAGTTAACCAACAGGCTTAGCTGCAACTGCTTTATAAAACAGCACTTTCGCTGGCCACAGTCCTGCGAGAACAACCGATCAAGATTGTTTTTGGGGGAGAATATCTGAGCCACCTACAATAAATGGCGTAAAATTGGATTTCCCCCATAACCCCGTCTCATCCTACAAAACGCAACAATCAATTGCACTTCTGCGGGGAGGTAAGCATAGGCCTCAGTGTCGACACCTGTGCTTACCGCTTGTGAAGTACAGCGTAGTCAACACGCGCTGCTATTGCTCTTGATGGTAGTTACGCCTTGCTTTTTGAACTGTGCTTGGTGTGAAGTAGAGCCGCAGCTTCCCACAGCAGACCAGCGGCTCAACTCCGAAGCCATAGTCCTCAGGCTCAATAGACCACCGTGACATTGTGATTGTGTCCCATTGAAAGAAGACTTCACCAATGAAAGGGAGAGGAACTGTAAACAGGTTATGCATCATGCGTGTCCTTGTACCTGAATGAACAACGCAAGGTGTTGATATCTATGCCACTTGGCATTAAAGCCCTTGCTTTTATGACTACTCTGATTTGCGGTATATGAGCAAGTGTTAAAACTGAACAAGAATAAGTAATACATAAGGGGGCGGTGAACAGAACAATTCATGCTGTCCATTCGAGATGTTGACCGTTCTGTACCACAGGTTATCGCAGGCAAACCAACTGAGCAGGTAGGTTCTCATAGATACAATGGGCGGAAATTTCTGAGCGGTCTATCATATACAGGAAGCGAAGCTAATTCCCCCCATACCCTTCTGGCTTGGTGCTTCATGAAAGACCAACGTTAAACTGTTACTCATTGAGAGAGCAGCAGCATGTTCTCTCTTGAGTTTCTATTTGAAATACACACGCATAAGTTTAATGTGGTGACGATAAACTGCATTGAGATTCAGCGAGCGGCAAGATGCGTAGATTTAATAACTCGAGCGAGGACTACCTTTTCCATAAGGGCGACTGGTCTGCCACACAAGAAGATTGGCGCAATCGACTCGTTTCACAGATTAATCAACTGGATGGTGACGAGCTGCTTAACTCTTCAACAAATGATCTGGCAGAGTTTTATGCAAAGCAATTTTTCTTCGAAGTTCCCATTCTGCGTACAGATGAAATTGTTGTTGAGCAGGAAGAGACGCAAGTTGACGTAAGGCATGACCGGAGGCGGTGGATCGAAGATAAGTCGCGCCCTTTTTATGTCGCTGGAGCCTCAGTTAACGTTGAAGTTCCATTCTCGGGAAACAAAACAGGTTTTGAGATTCAGCCTTCTACAAGGAACTTCAACAATCCAAGAGCTGTAGTTGGCGAAGAAGCAATACACTTCTCCATTGTAGGAGCAGAGCTAACACCAAATAAAGTGAAGGCCAACATTGATGACAGGGTGTCGTCAATTGAACTTCACTTACAATGGTTGAAAACCGATGCCACGCAATACAATGAAGGCCTCAATCATTTAGCGACACAAACAATTGAGCATCGTAAAGAAAAATTGCTTCGCAACAAGTCACTCGTGGCTGGCTTAGGTTTTAAGATAAAAGAACGAGCTGGAGAGCGGGATACCTTTGCCGCCCCCAGAGTTCGAAGAAAATTGCCAACAGCACCTCGCCGTCCTACTGCATCACGCGAGCCCTTTAACCCAGAGCCGATCTTAACAGACAAGGACTACGAGCACATTTTGACAGTGCTTGAAAACATGGTCCAAGTCATGGAGCAGAGTCCTGGCGCTTTTCGCGAGATGGACGAAGAAAGTCTCAGAACGCATTTTCTTGTGCAACTAAATGGTCATTACGAAGGGGATGCTACTGGGGAAACTTTTAACTATGAAGCAAAACCGATATACTCATTAAGGTAGGTGGACGAAACATTTTCATTGGTGAATGTAAGTTTGGGGTGGCGAGAAAGCGTACTTAGGAACCATTGATCAAGTACTATCTTATTTAAGTTGGCGTGACACTAAAGCGGCAGTCTTGGTCTTTAACCGCAATAAAGATTTCTCGAATGTTCTCGGTAAAATTGAGGAGTGTACACCTAATCATCCGAGCTATAAAAAGCAAGTTCAGAAGCGTTCAGAAAGTAGTTGGTCATACCTATTTGGCCATAAGGATGATCCCAATCGCGAGTTGACCATCACAGTAAAGGCATTCAACGTCCCGCATCGCATTGAACCCAGAATACGAGCACTTTAAGGTTTGCGACATCAGTTTGAATTACAAGTAGAATTTCGCTTACCTCACTTTCGTAACATACTTTTTTTAATTTGATCTCGTAGAGCAATGGAACAATTTTCTTGATGGATAACTTACCTGCTTGGGCTGCAAAAAAACCCATTGAGTATAATTGCTCTATTTATTTCACTTATATATGGAATGAGCGCCCTACTATTGGGTAAATCAGTCGAACATCTCACGCATGGAAATCAGACGGCGCTTGTAATTTTTATTGTGCTCTTTCCTCTCATCGTATTGTGTGCATTCTGTTGGCTTATTGCTCGCCACCACCAAAAGCTCTACGCTCCAAGCGATTACAAGACTGATGATAGCTTTTTGCAGGCCAACGGTCTCAACGAGCCTGCTAATATTGGGGATCGGCTCAGAGAGGAAATTGAGGAAGAGAGGAAGCTACAAACTGAAAGTAAGAGTGTTCCGGTTGAAGAAAAATCAAAAATAGACGGTGCACAGACTACGAAGAAAGAAAGATCGAAGGAGACAGCGCCTCCGACAACATCCGTAAACCAAACCGTCCAGAAACAACTAATACGCGGTTATATGATAGAAAATCTTGTTTTTCAAGATCTTCAAGAAAGGCTGGGAGGCTCTGTTCGGAGGGAAGTGCGTGTCAATTCAGTGGAATCCAGAGCGTTACGAGCAGACGGTATTATCGAGTTAGCGGATCGCAATTTTGTTGTCGAAGTTAAACGAGTTAGAAAGTTAGAAGCCTTAGCAAAAATTGTTACAAACGGTTTAAACCAGTTAACGCTGATAACTTCATTACTGAAGCACCAAGGATACGCAAGCATAAAACCTTTGTTTGTCATCGTCATAGAGACCGACTCAGACGAACTTGAGTTCAAAATCAAGGAAAAAAATGACGGCATTGCTCGCAGAAACTGATATTGTGAATGTAATATATTCTTACGGTGAACTCACTCGCAAATATGGGTTGCCTGAATTATAAGGCCGCATGCTTACGCGATACTTACTAAGTTTAAGTTCCTTATGTTGCTGAACAGCTTTCCAGCATGCGATGAAATACCCTACACCCTGATACTACACCTACAGCCAATCACAAACCGCAAGAAAAGATGTTGCATCAAAGTGGGGTTTGGCTTACATGCATCACTCAAGCAAATACAACACCCTGTTACAACACTGCTTGGGAGATCATCAAATGAAGTTCGGGTATGTTCGCGTCTCCACCACTGAACAGAATGAAGCACGGCAGATTGAAGCGCTGAAGGAGCAAGACCTCAAAGCTGAAGCCATCTTCACCGACAAGGCATCAGGTGTAACCCGTGACCGCCCAGCGCTGAATGAGCTGATGACCAAATTGAGGGAAGGCGACGAGGTGGTCGTGGTCTCAATGGATCGCCTTGCCCGCTCATTGGTGGACCTGCAACAGCTGGTGAAGGAGATCACAGGCAAGGGCGCATCTATCTGCTTCATGAGGGAGGGGCAGGTCTTCTCAGGGGACAAGCAAGACCCAATGGCTACGCTAATGCTGGGTGTACTGGGAGCAGTTGCACAGTTTGAACGAGACATCATCAAACAGCGGCAGACTGAAGGTATTGAAGCAGCGAAAGAGCGTGGAGTCTACAAAGGTGGCAAGCCTACGATTGACCGCAAGAAAGTCGCTGAGTTGATTAAGCAAGGCATGAACAAGAGCGCCATAGCAAGAGAGCTTAGGGTGGACCGCAGCAGCGTCATTCGTATCGCGAAGGAACTACCGAACCCATCATCATAAATCAATTAAATCAAATACTTACCATAGTTACTCATCTCCTGTGAGGTCGCGCGGCGGAATTAAGTTCCACCATTGCTTACCCGAAACTTCAACTCACAGAGAGACACAAATGAACACCTTCCCAACACCGATCACACCAGCATTCCACGTAACACCAACCACTGGCCTCGACTCAAAGTGTGAACTCCTGTTCTCCTCCCGTATGATCGCGGAGAAGACTGGGAAGCTCCATAAGAATGTCATGGCTGATTGCCGCAAGTTGTTCGAGAAGTTGTTTCTTGAACCGGCTGCGTTTTCAGCCCGTTACATTGACCGTAAAGGTGAGGAGCGTTTGGAGTACCTTCTTCCTGAGCGTTACCTGATGAATGTCCTGCTGGGCTACTCAATTGAACTGCGTGATGCAGTCATCACTGAGGTCTATCGCCTCAAGGAAGAGAACCAGCAGCTCAGAGAGCAGGCACCAGCACTCCCTAACTTCTCTGACCCAGTAGCTGCGGCCCGCGCTTGGGCTGATGAGATGGAGCAGAAGCAGATCGCTCAGGCTAAGTTAACCGAAGCGCAGCCAAAGCTGGAGTACCACGACAAGGTCTTGAGTGCCGACAATGGGATGCCTATCTCCATTATAGCGAAGGAACTTGGTATGACACCACAGTGCTTAAACACCCGCCTGTATGAACTCGGAATCCAATATCCCCGTCTCAATCGCCAAGGGAAAAAGAAAGGATGGTTGCTTTACGATGAATATGCAGGACAGGGCCTCACAACTACACGAACCCGTGTCTGGGGTGAGAATCAAACGTACACTTCGCATCAACTCGAGTGGACAGAGAGGGGCGGCGGTTTATTCACCTGCTCATCGAAAAGTGTGGCATCTAATCAGTGAACTACAAAGTGCTTGAGAGGACTGGTTGTTAATACCTCTAAGCGCTTGTGTACGTGGTAGATCTGGCCACGATCTGAACCTGTCAGTAGATTAGGTTCCACCATTAGAGAATGAAACATTTCTCGGGGGCCTCTCTGGGGTAACTGCAAGCTAAAGTTCGAAGCTGCTGATACCTGTACCTCCTTACCAACGACCATGCTTTCATGGGGGGTAAGGGGGGCATCTGGGGATGCAGCTAAAGTTACCTACATAGTTATATAGCTTAGGCTATTCCCCTCCCTCTCTCTCCAGAGAAGGGAATAAGCTTAAGTTACTGGCTACACGCTCTTCCAGCCCACTATGTGGCGGGGGTCTCAACAGCCCGAGCTTGGCCCAGTTCCCTACCTCAATAAGTCCATGCCCTGCCTTAATCGGTGGGGCTATTTTGTTTCATGGTTGGTGTGAAGGGGAGTACTCAAATCTGAGTTATCTCTTCATTTCATTTATAGCAGGTCAGCAAGGGGGCGGGAACTAACCAATCCCCTCAGAGCGCCACAAAGAGTCAAACGCCGATCACCCCCAGATAACAACGAGCGTCTCCCAGTGAAGCTCTCAGAGTCTCTGAGCGCATGTAGCAATCAGGGGCCATCATTAGCTTTCCCGAAACTCTGCATTCGTGATGGGTGCTGAGGAAACGCACACACAACAATCAAATCAGCTGAAAGAGAACCAACATGTTGAAACCTGAAGACCTCACCGACACCGAATACCTGCTCGCAGCCCGCAACACTCGCAGCCAGAGCGTCAGAGAGCACCTCGCTCGTACCCTCCAGCTACGCCAAGAAGAGCTGTGTGATTTATACGAAGACCTCAAAAATTCCCCTGATAGCTCAGAGAAACAGAGACGCTATGCGAAAACACTCGCGCTGCATACAAGAGGGGACAAGATCATGAAGCTGCACACCGAAGCAGAGAAGGAAGTCCTTCAATTCCTCAGAGACATGGGGGAGACCAATGGCGACTACGTCTCATTTGATCCAAGAATTCTGGAAGAAATCAAGAACATCCGTCAAATCAAGATGCGGTGCAATCTGACTGATGCCTGACAAGGTGGTGGGGGTGGTTCCTCAGTGGAGACACTGGCGACAGGGTCACCCCCAGTCTGCCTATTAGTCCCTTCAAAAGCCCAAGCACAGCCCAGCGCTAAGAGGCTGAGTAAGAGGCGGAATCAACTACATCGCGAGGCGGTCGCACAGAAATTTTGCAGACCCCCTAATGCGCCAGACTGATCCTCAATCTTGCGCACCATTTCGGTATTGTGTAGCAGGCTCTCACCCGCTGCCTCACGGGCTGGATTGATGGTCTCATTCAGGAACACCAAGGAGGACATGGCTGCTTCTTCGCTGTTATCGGTGACGGTGAGCTGGGCGTTCATGGGTGTCTCTCCAGTGACAACCTTCTTTTCACCTTGGATGTAGCCACCGTCCTTACGGATGGCAGGCGGGACAACCTTTGTCACCCAGTTTTGGAAGGGCTTAGCCTCAGGCTTGTCAGACTGCATAACCAGTTTGTAGAGGCCACTTTCGGATATAAGAATAAGCTTCCTGCCGTGACCTTAACATGTATCAGATACACGTTTTTCCTGCCTGCCTTAGCCGAAGACAGTCTGTGTGGTATTCTTAATTCCAAGCACTTTGCACACATCAGAAGCCGCGAACCAATGTCCTCCCTTGGTTTCGACCACGCGGAGTGTGTTCGTTCGAAAGTTAACAGTGGTGCGCTGTGCTTTCTATTTGTAGTTTTCAGCAGGGCGGCAAGCTGATCAAGATGGACGCCCACGCCAATACGACCCGTTGTTTTGTTGGGACGGATGCCGACAGCTTGGTCAAGCCATGACCGAACATACCTCTTGAGGTTGTTACAGAGAAGTGATACTTAGAAGTAAATCGCAATCGGATAAGTCTATGATTTTATTGGTAAATGAGTTGTGTAGGCGAACATCCCTGTCTCTCCGCCATTTATTTTCCTTCCTAGACATTGATGTTTAACACTAAAAGTCGTCAAGATTTTTATTACCCATCATCTCCAAAACCCCTTGATTTTCATTCGGCAAAGGCTGCTATGCATGGCATGCACTCCGCTGGGTGAAGTTGATATCGAGTTCTGCGTGTTTTTCAAAACACATGGAGAACTCAAATGGGTTGGACTCCATTCAAGTGTAAACTTCAATGCATTAATAGGCTGCGATATGTATGCGTTTTAATCGGTAGGAAGTGACTCTTGGTCAATTTTCATAGGAAACAAATCAGCCCAAGCAGTCCGACACCGTAGTAGCAATCTACACGCCCTAGGTAACGTTCTGTTTGATCTCTTCGAGACTGGCTGCCAGGGGGGCCTACCGAAGGACTTTCCGTCAGATAATACGGTGCAGTACTACTTCAAGCGTTTCTCGTAAGAAGGCGCTATGGATCGGCTTTATGAAGCTCCTTACCTGAAACCTCGCCAATTGGAGGCGTCTGAGGACAACCCAACGCTGGCGATCATTGGTAGTCAGAGCGTAAAGACCAGACCACCATTGTTCTCGACGACTCTGGCTCCCAAGAGTTGTTTTCAGAACATTGAATCAATCTACCCTGACACCGGAATCTGTAAAAACGACATAGGTGTATTTCGCTATAACAAGACGGCATTGGACGAAATTCAGCCACAAGGCTTACTCATATATGGGTAAAGATCACCGTGCTGTGGTAGGTAGTGCATGGTGTGAGTGGGAGCAAAAAATGAAGACAATCGTTGCGGGTATCGCTGTTTCACTGACTGTTGGTTTGTCCGGTTCTCTGGCCAATGCTGGTACGTTGGACGTGGTGAAAGATCGGGGAGAGCTTAAGTGCGGAGTGCACTCCGGGAGTGCTGGCTTTGCGGAGCAAAGTGATGATGGGCGTTGGGTTGGGTTCGATGTAGACTTCTGTCGCGCAATTGCTGCCGCAGTGCTTGGAGATGGTGAGAAAGTTCAGTTTGTGCCGCTGAGCTCGAAAAACCGCTTCACCGCTCTTACCTCTGGTGAAATCGATGTTCTAATTCGCAAAACAACTGGAACTGCAACTCGAGAAGCCAAGCTTGGCGTCGATTTTACAACCCCGACGTTTTATGACGGCCAGGGATTTCTGATCCGTAAGGATCTAGGTGTCACATCAGTATTGGAGTTGGACGGTGCTAGTGTTTGCGTGTCACCAGGCACAACCTCCGAGAAGAACCTTAATGACTACTTTGTCTCAAACGACATGTCCTATCAGGTTGTCGTAATCGAGAAGGCAGCTGAAATCACGAAAGCTTTCAGCACTGGTCGCTGCGACGTCATGACGAATGATCGCACTGGTCTTGCGGCGCGAAAACTTGGGTTGAAGAACCCTGACGAGAATATGTTGCTGCCTGAGATCATTTCTAAAGAGCCTTTAGGCCCTTACGTAGTAAAGGGCGATGCACAATGGCGCGATATTGTTAGCTACGTTATTTATGGCCTTGAAACAGCTGAAGAAACTGGGATCACAAAAGCTAATGTAGAGCAGTTGGCTGCAACCTCTGAAAGCCCTGAAATCCGCAGAGTGTTGGGTGTCGATGGTACCATTGGTGAAGATTTCGGCGTGTCAAATGACTGGATCTTGAATGCAGTCAAGACAACGGGAAACTACGGCGAAATCTTTGAGGCGAACCTCGGTGAAGGCACACGCATGAATCTGGACCGCGGCCTCAATAAGCCGTGGACCGAAGGTGGCCTTTTCTACGCCATCCCGTTTCGGTGATCTGATGAGGAGGGGAGTTGCGCACTCCCCAAGCCTCTCACCGTCCGCACGGTTTAGTCATCTAAATGCGAACTAAGCTGGCAGCGCTAGGGGTTCTACAAACCGCCAGCCAGCAGTCTTTAAGATCCTTTAGATGCTCGTTTAGAAGTGCCTGCAGCATATAAAAACAAACTGAGAGTTGCTCCATCGTTTGTCCTGCAAGATGCATATGGCCACTTCATGACATAAAATTTATAAAAGGCTAAGCGAGTATGAGTGCGCTCTACAACGAACGTTTCCGTGCCTACTTTATCCAAGCTTTTGCATTGGTCGCAGTGATAGCGCTTTTTGTAGCCTTGGGCCACAATGCGGCAGTTAAACTCGAACAAAATGGCATCGCTTCCGGATTTGGATTTCTAAACGATACAGCCGGCTATCAGATCTCCATGGCATTGATCGACTATTCGGCGTCAGATACCCATTGGGATGCATATCTTGTTGGATTGCTGAACACGCTACTCATTGCGGTCCTCACAATCATCAGCGCTACATCGGTCGGTTTGTTAGTGGCCCTTGGACGGCTTTCGTCTAACTGGGTGCTTAGCCGCCTCTGTTATTGCTTCCTTGAGTACTTCCGGAATGTCCCCATACTGGTCCACCTTTTCATTATCTACGGGATCGTATTGATATTACCTCCAGTGCGCAAAAGCTGGACGTTGTTTGACTCGTTTTATTTAAGCAATCGCGGTTTTGTTATGCCGAAACCCGGTATGGAGACTGGCTTCTCCTTTGTTATTCTCACGTTCGTTGCAGGCATTGCTCTTGCTTATCTGCTTGCTCGACGGAGCAAAGAAACCTTCAATCGGGAGGGCAAGAGGACACCGTTCCTATCGGTGAAGATCCTTGGCCTTGCGTTGCTTCCTGCGACTATCGTCTTTTTTGCATTAGGTGCGCCACTGTCTTGGTCTATCCCTGTACTGAAAGGCTTTAATCTCCGTGGTGGTTTGACACTATCACCTGAGTTCTGTGCTTTGTGGCTGGCTGGGACCATCTACTATGGTGCTCACATCTCTGAAGTTATTCGCTCTGGGATACTGGCAGTATCCAAGGGGCAGAGAGAAGCGTCTATTGCGCTTGGAGTTAGTCCTATACGCACAATGATGCAGGTTATCCTGCCGCAGGCGATGCGCATCATCGTGCCTCCAATGGCAAACTACTACGTGAACATTACGAAGAACTCCGCACTCGGTATTGCAATCGGCTACCCGGACTTGATGGCGACCACGGGCGGGACTTCGCTGAACCTGACTGGACAAGCGATCGAATGCCTTGTGATGGTGATGGCAACCTATTGTTTCTTCAACCTGCTCACCGCGCTTCTGATGAATTATTACAATAAAAAAGTCTCGTTGGTTAGGAACTAGGCATGACTGATAGTGTTGCTCAACTTCCCCAAGATGTGCCGTCTTTGTCTGTTGCTCGCCCTAATCCGGTGGTTTCTAACGGGCCTGTGCAGTGGATCAGGGAAAACCTCTTCTCATCCTGGCTAAATACCGCCATTACCCTTTTCATTTTCTACCTATTAGCGCAGGCCTTACCTATAGCGCTGGATTGGGCAATCCTGTCCGCAACATTTAGTGGGGCAGATCGTGATGCATGTACAGGTGGAGGGGCATGTTGGTTGGCGCTAACCAACCGGTTCTCTTTCTTGGTCTATGGATTTTATCCGGAAGGCGACAGGTGCGGGTAGATCTTGCCTTTGTCTTGGGTGTCGCGGTGTTCCCTCTATTGTTCTCTCGCCGCATTCCGAAGAAATATGTGGTGGTCTACATAGGTCTGTTGCCGCTTGCGCTGTGGCTGGTGCTTAATGGTGGGTTTGGCTTACCAACAGTAGAGTCTCACCGTTTTGGTGGCTTCATGCTGACCTTCTACCTCGCCGCTATTTCCATGTGCCTGTCGCTTCCTGTTGCTATTCTTCTGGCGCTTGGAAGGCAGTCTAAATTGCCAATCATTCGCTGGCTTGCAACGGGCTACATAGAATTTATCCGCTCTGTGCCAATCATCACGTTCCTGTTCATGGCTTCTCTCATGGCTCAGCTCTTCCTGCCAGCCGGCGTCGAAGTGGACCAGTTGTTCCGTGTTATTGCAGTAATGGTATTCGTTTCAGCAGTCTATAAGGCCGAAATCATACGGGGAGGGATCCAAGGGATACCCGCTGGTCAAGTCGAGGCAGCAAAAGCTCTTGGTGTAGGATACTGGCGTACGATGGCATATATCATCCTGCCGCAGGCTCTGCGCAACACCGTGCCAGCCTGATAAATAACTTCATCGGCGTAGTCAAAGAAACCTCCCTGGTCATGATTGTCGGTCTCTTGGACCTAACTGGTCTTGCAATGGCAACACTGGAATCTCAGGAATGGGTTGGACTGGACCTGGAAGTATTTATCGGTATCTCCGTCATCTTCTTCACCATCAATATGGTTATCTCGCGATATGGCATCTTCCTTGAGAGGAACATTGCCCGGATGCGGAATTGATCTTAACACTTGGGAAAAGCTCCATGTTCGAAGCACAAAATAACGATTCAATCATAAAAATTCGCAACTTGAACAAGTGGTATGAGGCGTTTCACGTCCTGCGCGGAATTGACCTTGATGTTGCCAATGGCGAGAAAATTGTAATTTGCGGTCCTCGGGATCAGGCAAGTCCACCCTGATACGTACGATCAACCATCTGGAAGAATTTCAGGAAGGAAACCTGACGGTAGATGGCATTGAAATGGATGAGAACCTGAAGAATATTGATGCCATTCGTCAGGAAGTCGGGATGGTCTTCCAAAGCTTCAACCTCTTTCCGCACATGAGCGTCTTGGACAACTGCACCTTTGCGCAGCGGCACGTGCGTGGCCGGCCAAAAGCTGAAGCAGAAGCAATAGCAATGGAACTTTTGGAACGGGTCAAGATCCCTCATCAGGCACACAAGTACCCAGGGCAATTGTCAGGTGGTCAGCAACAACGTGTCGCGATCGCGAGGGCGCTGTGTATGAACCCTAAAATCATGCTGTTTGATGAACCAACGTCTGCCCTTGATCCGGAAATGATCGCCGAAGTTCTGGACGTTATGGTTGAACTCGCGGAAGGGGGCATGACCATGCTTTGCGTTACCCATGAAATGGGCTTCGCGCGCAAAGTGGCTGATAGGGTCATCTTTATGGACGAAGGGGTGATTGTTGAAGAGAATGATCCTGAAACATTCTTCAACAATCCCCAACACGAACGTTCGAAGATGTTCCTCAGTCAGATACTTGGGCACTGATCTCGTTTTTCTGGGTGAAATCAAATGGTGCACCTGCATGCATTCGATCCCAAAATTGGGACTGTGCGGGGGTAAAGGTGGACTGGCGACAGTAAGCATAAATTCCGATGCGGGCTTCTGCTGACTGATCGCAACCTTCTTCAAGACACCAGATTCTATTCCATCCTGAGCCAAACTTTGGGGGACCCAAGCAAGCCCCCCTTGTAACAACGCCATGTTGAGTAGGCCTTCTCCCAGACTCGTCTCATAGACTGGTTCCAGCGGCCAACTCAGCTTTTCTATGATCGGACGCAAGAGTGACTGTGAAAAGGAATCTCCGGAATAAAACAGGTACGGAATCGGCTCAGCGTTTTCGCCTGCAAAGCTCTTCTCTAGCGCTTGAAACAGATCCCTATGTATAACTGGTAGGAGTACTTCATGTGCCAAGAGAATTTTCTGCACGGTACCTTTGTGACTACTCAGCTGAGGCATGTCCAGGCGGTCATAAGTAATCAAAATATCGACATCATCGCTGAGCAACTGGACGATATAGTTTTCGATCCCCCGAACATCTGGAGTTATCTGGAAGTTGATGGGCAACTCGGAAGCCCGGGTCACCGAAATGAGTTTCGGGATGAAGTGGTTTGCAAGTGTATGCAACGTGATTATCCGCAGGGTGAGTTCTGCTCTGCTTGCAATGCCACTGAACTCGTGTCGGACGCTGTAGATACCGCCGGCAATTTGGGTGGCATGGGGGAGAAACAGTTTGCCGCCCTCAGTAAGCGTGATCGGCGTTGTCGAACGATCAAACAACTCCGTTCCCAACCAGTTCTCAAGGGCTTGAATGCGGCGGCTAAATGCAGGCTGCGTTACGTTTCGCATCTCGCTGCCGACGAAAAATTCCCAAGTTTCGCCAGTGTGATGAAATCTTCCAACCACTTCAGCTCCACGACGTTCTCCTAAAAAAATGGACCTAGACATGATACCTTTGATTGATAACGCTGAAAAGAATTCAGTCGCGCCTATAACGCAAAATTTGCCTGAAACCGTTGAGGCTTTGCCGTTGGTTGAGGTGCGGCGTGGTTCGACTGTTGAATCCGTGCACTACGGACACTTTGCGGTTGTGTCTCCATCGGGAGAGCTGCTCGATGGTGCTGGTAACCCGGACCTGATAACCTTCCCACGCTCCTCCTTAAAGCTGATACAGGCAATTCAACTCGTGGAAAGTGGTGCAGCTGAGCATTTCGGATTGGGTGCAGAGCACATTTCGCTATCCTGCGCATCCCATAAGGGAGAGAGTTTTCACATTAACACCGTGTCGGAATGGCTGGGCCGGATCCAGTGCACGTCCGCTGACCTGAAATGTGGACCGGATCTACCTCGCAACACGGATGCAATGGAAAGAGTGCTAAGCAACGGGGGCAAGCGTGAGACGATCTATCATAACTGTTCTGGCAAGCACACAGGTTTTTGAGTGTTTGCAAGCATTGTGGTCACGATCCCAATGGTTACGACAAAATGGATCATCCAGTGCAGCAGCGCTTTCTTGATGATCTGTCTTTGCTGATAGGCGAGGATGCTCGCAGTTACTCGTTTGGGATAGATGGCTGTACATTACCGGCCCCAGCTATGCCTATCGTTGCGATGGCTGGAGCAATGGCCCGTATGGCATCGACGGACTCTCTCGCGCAAAATAAGCGTGACGCGATCGACCAAGTATTGAATGCTGTTGCCGAAGCTCCTGCATTCATTTCCGGCACCAACCAGCTGGCAACTGATTTGTGTGCAGCGACAAAGGGTCGGATCATCTTAAAACCTGGCGCAGATGGGTATTACGTTGCAATCGTGCGAGACCAAGGTGTCGGTGTGGCGTTGAAGATTGCTGACGGTGCAGGCCGCGCAAGTAGCGTAGCGATTGCAGCGGTGCTTCGACGCATCGGCGCACTGAATGCACGAGAAGAACAAGAGATAGCTGCTCTGGCATATCCAGATGTAACAAACTCCCGCGCCCAAACCGTCGGCTCCATCCGCCCGCTCATCTAGGCGTGCACGGACCCAGAACAAAGACTACACCCGCGAACTCAGCGAGTTGGCGGGTTTTCTCTTGGGAAAATTAGGTTTGTCCCCGAAGTCGGTAAGTGGGGCATGCATTTGCTAATGCCATTAGGCGCACGTGTTGCGCCTTTCTTGCTGCGGGCTGTTTGAGTGCCCTTTGTTAGCTTGTTTGTAAGCCGTTATTCCTACTTGTAGATCCGCTGTTTTATGACGGAAAACAGCGGGTTTCCTGCGGTATTTGAGTAAAATTACGCAGATTACCTAGTGTAATGAAACTGTCATATAAAGAGACTATGTGGCCTTCTGAGAGAAGGGATATCCTTTTCGCTTTGTCTCGTCTTATGTAGAAAAAGTGCCGCGGAGTTTGTCTCATAATGTCACTTGGTAACTATCTAAAAGGTCTGGTCGCCGCTGGTCTCGTCGCAACGATGGCGAGTGCAGCCCATGCAGAAACAAGACTGATCGGTTCTGGCGCAAGCTTCCCATTCCCGATTTACTCCACGTGGTTTCAGGACTTCAGTTCAAAACATGCTGATGAATCCGTTGACTACCAATCCAAAGGCAGCGGAGCGGGGGTTCAGGATCTGATCAATGGTACCGTTGATTTTGCAGGCAGTGATGCTGCTATGACGGACGAGCAAATCGCACAAGTCGAAGATGGTGTGGTTCTGCTGCCGATGACAGCGGGTGAAATCGTGCTTGCTTTCAATGTACCGGGCGTTGACGACCTTCAACTGTCTCGTGAAGCTTACAGTGACATCTTTGAGGGCAAGATTGAAAACTGGAATGATCCAGCAATCGCTGCAACAAACGAAGGTGCCGATTTACCAGACCTGCCAATAACGGTTGTTCGCCGTTCAGATAGCTCCGGCACAACTTACGTATTCACGCGCCATCTGGCCGCTATCCACCCTACATTTGCTGAGGAAGTTGGCGTTGGTACAACTGTTCAGTGGCCACAAAACAACCGCTTCGTTGCAGCACCTCAAAACGAAGGTGTGACGGCAATGATTACTCAGACACCGGGTTCTATCGGCTATGTCGAATACGGGTTTGCCAAACTGACGAATACCAAGTCTGCGGTTCTGGAGAACAAGTCCGGCAATTACGTTGCCGCAGGTGATGAAGCTGGTATGGCTGCCCTTGCCGGTGCGGATATGTCCGGTGATGACCTGCGCGTTTGGATTGATGATGCAAACGGCGAAAACTCCTATCCGATCGCAACCTTCACCTGGCTCATGTTCTACAAAAACTATGAGGATCCTGCAAAAGCACAGTTGGCTAAAGATGTCATCGAATATGGCTTGACCGATGGACAGGCGATGGCTTCGGATTTGGGATACATCCCGCTTCCGGAAGCTGTCGTGTCGCGCGTTCGCGAAGCTGCGCAGGAGATTAACTAAGCTGCGCAGCAGCTACACTCTGAGATCGAGAATCCGAGGGAGCATACGGCCCCTCGGGGCTTCACATTGACCGACTTGGCTCTTTTGCCAGTTGAGGAAATAAGAAAATGAAGTCCACTATGTCTGGACCGGAAAGCAGAGATGGTTTCTCGCCGTCTGCACCCAGTTTCTTCGATGTACTTTCGGACCGCGGAGTCCGCTGGCTTGCTTTTGGTGCTGGCGGTATGGTCGTTTTTCTCGGCCTATATATCGTCTTTGAGATTGCACTCGTCGCCTCGCCTGCGATCAAAGATTATGGGCTTGGATTTTTTGTCGGCACCAGATGGGATGTCTCCCGGCAGGAATTCGGAATTCTGGCCGAAATCTGGGGGACGCTTTACAGCTCGGTGGTTGCCCTTTTAATCAGCGGCAGCTTTGGCGTTGGTATCGCCCTGTTTCTATCACAAGGGTATCTGCCACATCGCTTGTCGCAAACCTTCCGGTTAATCGTTGAGATGCTGGCGGCCATTCCCAGTGTGGTCTATGGCCTCTGGGGTATCTACGTCGTTATCCCTGCCATAAGGCCAGTTGCAGCCTGGCTGCACGAGTATTTCAGTTTCATTCCGTTATTCAGCACATCACTTAGCGGTCCGGGTCTCGCGCCTGCTGTTATTGTTCTGGCTATCATGATCCTGCCAACTATCGCGGCAATCTCACAGGATGCCTTTGCGCAAGTACCTGATAAAGTGAAAGAAGCGGCCTACGGCATGGGCGCAACGCGCAAACAGGCTATCTTAAAGGTCATTCTTCCAACCGCATCAAGCGGGGTGATGGGTGCTATGGTGCTTGGCTTTGGCCGCGCCCTTGGTGAGACGATGGCGCTTGCAATGCTGATCGGCAACGTCAATCAGATCAGCCTTTCGCTGTTTGCACCCGCCAAAACACTCGCTTCTCTCCTTGCCTCCAACTTCCCTGAAGCAGGGCAGGTGGAACTGGTGGCCCTAATGTATGCAGCACTTGCATTGCTACTCATCACAGTCGCGGTCAACGCTATTGGCGCTTACATCATGAGCATCTCCAGAAAGCAGGAGGCAATCTGATATGGCTGGTACACAAGATATCGAGCAAACTGAAGTCTTTGACCTTGGCCGCAAGCATTTCGATCGGGATACGCTCATCAATTATATCTTCACTGGTACGCTGTTCAGTGTCGCTGTTATCGGCGCAATCCCGCTCTTCTCTGTTCTTTATATGCTGATCACCAAAGGAGGCTCACGCCTCAACTGGGATCTGTTCACCCAGCTGCCTCCTGCAGGTTTCATGGATGGTGGGGGGATCGGTAACGCGATTGTCGGCACACTTGTCATGATCACAATTGCTTGCCTGTTCAGCGTTCCCCTCGGGATTATGGGTGGTGTTTTGACCGGTTCACTCGCACCACGTAGCCGTACCGCAAGGACGGTTCGCTTTATCGCCAAAGTGATGTCCGGCTTCCCGTCCATTCTTGCCGGTGTGTTTATCTACGCATTGCTTGTTGTCGGTCTGGGCACGTACTCCGCTCTGGCGGGCGGTATCGTTCTGGCGATCCTGATGTTGCCGATTATACTGCTTACATCGGAACAGGCTGTCTCAATGGTACCCCAGCGTATGAAAGATGCTGCCTTTGGTATGGGGTGTACGCGTGGTCAGGTCGTGACAAAGGTCGTGCTTCCCGCAGCTATGCCTGCAATCTTGTCGGGCATCATGCTGTCCATTGCGCGGGCAGCAGGTGAATCCGCCCCGCTGCTGTTTACGGCGCTCTTCAGTAATTTCTGGATGAGAGGCCTCATCGAGCCAACGGCTTCGCTTTCCATTCTTATCTATAACTTTTCCGGAATGCCGTTTCCAAACCAGATTGAACTGGCGTGGGCTGGGTCGCTTGTCCTTGTCCTGATTGTCTTTGCCTTTAACGTGCTCAGCCGCATTATTGGCAGGCCAAAATGCTAGGGAATTGGAGAGCTACAATGAACATGAATGCTTCAGTTGCACGCATTGACGAAAGCGTGGAGTTCGTGCCGCAAAGTAATGAAGCGGAAATCGCGATCGATGCCAAGATCAACAGCATCTACTACGGAAAATTTCGGGCTGTTCGCGACAGTCATGTGCCTATCCGCAAAGGTGAGATAACAGGTTTTATCGGTCCGTCCGGTTGCGGGAAAAGCACTGTACTGCGTAGTTTGAACCGTATGAACGATCTGGTCCCAATCTTCAAAATGGACGGTGATGTGCATTTCATGGGGCAGGATATCTATGCGCCTTCCATTGATCCGGTGCTGGTACGCCGTCACATCGGGCTGGTTTTCCAGCAGCCGAACCCGTTTGCCATGAGCATTTACGATAATGTTGCTTTTGGTCTCAGGATCAACCACTTCAAAGGTGACATGGATGAGCGCGTGGAAAGCGCTTTACGTCAGGCGGCGCTTTGGGATGAGGTGAAAGACAAGCTGAAGCAAAGCGGCCTTGCTCTTTCCGGCGGGCAGCAACAACGCCTTTGTATTGCTCGCGCAGTGGCTCCGGGGCCAACTGTGCTTTTGATGGATGAACCCTGTTCTGCACTTGATCCTATTGCGACACGCAAGATCGAGAACTTGATGCACGACTTGAAAGAGCATTACACCTTGGCCATCGTGACACATAATATGCAACAGGCTCAGCGTGTGGCGGATACGACTGCTTTCTTCTCAGTGGGCATTTCCGATGGGCACCGGTGCGGTCATCTGGTGGAAATGGGTAAGACCAACGAGCTGTTCGAGAACCCTCGCGAAGAGCTAACCCGCAAATACATCCGCGGGGAGTTTAGCTAGGCCTTTATAGAATATGCATGTGCGCTACGCTTTCCTTCGAAAAGCAAGCGTGCGCGCCTTTAATTGCATTTTCTGCCGAAAATCGCCTGCACATTTTCCTGAGCAATCACGAAGCTCACGCATAACGTCAAAGCTGCGAGATGAGAGACTTTTTCGAAGATGGTACTTCGTCTGTGTGGAAGGAGTGCCTAATCGGCTGTGTAAGTGTGCCAACTGGCCCGACCTCGTCAAAAAAAATCTTGCAAGTCTGCGCTGTTTGGTATACATCCGCATACAACACGACTTGCCCGGGTTGATCAGAAGATTCTGTGACCCGGTGTTCAAGCTGCATCTAACACTAAATCGCCAGGATAATCATGAGCTTGTACGCAGACTACCTGAATGAGATCGAAACACGCAAGGGCCAGGGCTTGAATCCAAAGCCTATTGAAGATGGTGCTCTTGTGGCTGAGATCATTTCTCAGATCAAAGATCTTGAGAACGAACACAGAGCCCAGTCGCTCGAGTTCTTCATTTACAACACCTTGCCGGGCACCACCAGTGCTGCGGGTGAAAAGGCGAAGTTTTTGAAGGAGATCATTCTCGGTAGCTCTGTTGTTGAAGAGATTACGCCAGCGTTTGCGTTTGAACTTCTCTCCCACATGAAGGGTGGCCCTTCTGTAGAGGTTCTGCTGGATCTGGCTCTGGGTGATGATACTGCCATCGCAGCTCCAGCTGCTGCTGTGCTGAAAACACAGGTGTTCCTGTATGAGGCAGACACCGACCGTCTTGCTGCTACGCTCAAAGCTGGCAACGCAATCGCCAAAGACATTCTGGAAAGCTACGCAAAAGCTGAGTTCTTCACAAAGCTTCCTGATGTAGAAGAAGAAATCAAAGTCGTCACCTTCATTGCAGGTGAGGGTGATATCTCCACTGACCTGCTGTCTCCTGGCAACCAGGCCCACTCCCGCTCTGACCGTGAACTGCATGGCAAATGCATGATCTCCGAAGAAGCACAGGCTGAAATTCAGGAACTGCAGAAGGCGCATCCTGATGCACGCGTCATGCTGATCGCAGAAAAGGGCACCATGGGCGTTGGCTCTTCCCGTATGTCCGGCGTAAACAACGTTGCGCTGTGGACTGGCAAGCAGGCCAGCCATACGTTCCTTTCGTCAACATCGCGCCGATTGTTGCTGGCACCAATGGCATCTCCCCAATCTTCCTGACCACTGTTGGCGTAACCGGCGGCATCGGCATTGACCTGAAGAACTGGGTCAAGAAGCTGGACACAGACGGCAACCCGGTTCTGGATGAAAACGGCGACCCTGTTCTGGAGCAGGCATACTCTGTTGAAACCGGCAAGGTTTTCACAATCAACACCAAGGCTATGAAGCTTTATGAGGGTGATAAAGAGCTGGTCGACATCTCTTCTGCACTCACACCTCAAAAAGTTGAGTTCATCAAGCTGGCGGTTCCTACGCAGTTGTCTTCGGTAAGAAACTACAGAATTTTGCTGCGGAAACTCTGGGCGTTGACACCCCTGCCGTATTCGCACCATCCAAAGAGATCTCCCACGAAGGTCAGGGCCTGACCGCCGTTGAGAAAATCTTCAACCGCAACGCTGTTGGCACCACCCGGGTGTAACCCTGCACGCAGGTTCTGATGTACGTGTCAAGGTGAACATCGTTGGCTCTCAGGACACCACCGGCCTGATGACCTCTCAAGAGCTGGAAGCTATGGCGGCAACCGTCATCTCTCCAACTGTTGATGGCGCTTACCAGTCCGGCTGTCACACCGCTTCTGTTTGGGACCTGAAAGCGCAGGCGAATATCCCTAAACTCATGAAGTTCATGAACAAGTTCGGCCTGATCACCGCACGCGATCCAAAAGGCGTTTACCACGCCATGACAGACGTGATCCATAAGGTGCTCAACGACATCACCGTGGATGACTGGGACATCACCATCGGCGGCGACAGCCACACCCGTATGTCCAAAGGCGTTGCGTTCGGCGCAGACTCCGGCACCGTTGCGCTGGCTCTGGCAACCGGCGAAGCGACCATGCCAATCCCTGAATCTGTCAAAGTGACCTTCAAAGGCACCATGCGGATCACATGGACTTCCGCGATGTAGTGCACGCCACACAGTCCCAGATGCTCAAGCAGCACGGCGACAACGTCTTCCAGGGCCGCATCATCGAAGTGCACATCGGCACGCTGCTGGCAGACCAGGCCTTCACGTTCACCGACTGGACCGCAGAAATGAAGGCAAAAGCTCCATCTGTATCTCCAACGATGAAACGCTGATTGGTTCACTCGAGCTGGCTAAAAACCGTATCGCGATCATGATCGAGAAGGGAATGGATAATGAAGCCAAAACCCTTCAGGGCCTGATCGACAAAGCGGACAAGCGTATTGCCCAGATCAAGTTTGGCGAGAACCCAGCTCTGACCCCGGATGACAACGCCAAGTACTTCGCTGAGGTTGTTGTTGATCTGGACCAAATCAATGAGCCGATGATCGCTGATCCGGACGTGAACAACAACGACGTTTCCAAGCGTTACACCCACGACACCATCCGTCCTATTTCCTACTACGGTGGCGAAAAGAAAGTGGATCTGGCTTCGTCGGTTCCTGTATGGTGCACAAAGGCGACATGAAGATTGTTGCTCAGATGCTCAAGAACCTTGAGAACGCAGGCGGCAAGGTCGAGTTTAAGGCTCCGTTGGTTGTTGCAGCCCCAACCTACAACATCATTGATGAGCTGAAGGAAGAAGGCGACTGGAGCATCCTGCAAAAGTACTCCGGCTTCGAATTCGACGACGCAATGCCAAAAGCTACTGCACGTACCGAATACGAAAACATCCTTTATCTGGAGCGTCCTGGCTGTAACCTTTGCATGGGTAACCAGGAAAAGGCAGCCAAAGGCGACACCGTTCTGGCAACATCCACCCGCCTCTTCAAAGGCCGTGTTGTTGAAGATTCCTCCGAGAAGAAGGGCGAGTCCCTGCTGGCCTCCACGCCAGTGGTCGTCCTCTCCGCAATCCTTGGCCGTACACCAAACATGGACGAGTACAAGGCAGCAGTAGAAGGCATCGACCTCACCAAATTCGCCCCACCACTCCAAAAGCCACTGGACTCCAAATCAGTCCACTTCTAAGAGCTGATTAGAAAACAAGCCGTCGGCTACTTCTAGGAGGTCGACGGCTAACAGTGCTCCGGTAAGGGCGACACCAATTGGTGTCGCCCTTTTCTGTTCCCCAAACTCACCCTCAAGCACCCCAGCCAACAACGTAAGCGCCAAAAACCAAAGCGTCTCCCCACGGTGTCATCCCGGCCCCCGAGCCGGGATCCACACCCACCAGCTTCAGCTTAATGATGAAGGGAAGGGGACAAGTCCTCCCAACGCGGTTCATCTCTTCAATGGCTTGTATCTTCCAATCCCGCCGCCAACGTTTCACCTGCTTCTCCCTGCGAATAGCCTCGTGAGGCTCCTCGTAGATCTCAAAGTAAACAAGCTTGGAAACGTCATACTTGGCCGTAAAACCGGAATTCACCTTCGTCTTGTGCTGATAAACGCGCTTCGCCAGATCATTGGTTACACCCGTATAAAGCGTCCCATGCCGACGGCTCGCAAGAATGTACATAAAGTAAGACATACCAAGTATGCCAAGAGCCTCACTCCGCCACCACTGCATGAAGTTACCAGCAAGCACTGGGGGTATGGATCCCGGCTCGATGGCCGGGATGACACAAGAGGCGACCGCTCTGCCTTACAACTCCCACCCAGCAAGAAATGCCTTTCGAACTACAGAGCCTCTCCGCCCACCCCATAC
This sequence comes from Pseudovibrio sp. JCM 19062, assembly GCA_001310715.1. The sequence goes on along the minus strand of BAXV01000014.1, from coordinate 20 downwards.
TCACCACTCAAAGATACCCG
>BAXV01000013.1 GCA_001310715.1 Pseudovibrio sp. JCM 19062 | reverse complement strand
CTGCGGCGAAGGCGTCTCCGCCTGCTCCCCACCGGTTCCAATCACTCTTTTGATCGTCTCAATCTCTTCATCAATCGAGGTGCAAAGCTTGGCCGCAGCCTGTTCCACCTCAGAAACGATGGTCTGGGCCGATGTTGTTGCATCCTCACAGGCCCGATTGATCTGCGCCTGCTGCTGCCGGATCCCCGCAACCGCCTCGTTGTAATTGGGAATACCCTGTCGCAGCTGCGCAAATTCACTGGCCGCCTGATCCACATTCTGCTTCACCTTGGTGAGCTGCAACACTGCATCATCCAGTGCAGAGTTGAGTTCCGGACGGTGTCGCCGTGACCTTTTGCGGACCATCAGCTGCTGCACCCTGCTTTCCGTTCGCGGCTGTACTCATCGCTCACTCCTCACGTCCAGTCTCACCAGTTGTAATCCGGGTTCCGTTCCGCACTGCGCTCTTCCCCGCGCTCCTCAAACTCGATCTCACCGGTTGAGGTAAACCGGGCAAGAAGCTCCTCTTCTACGCCATCCTGCAGGAGCTGCTCTTCCTCCCGATCGTCATAGCGATCAACCTCTTCCTGTATCCGGTCATCGCGAAAGCCAAGCACCACATCAGCTGCGGTAACGCTCTCCTCACGGCCAAGCAGGCTTCTACCTTCACCAGCGCATCCCGCGCAAGGCTCAGATGACACAACATGCCCGGCAATCCTTCCACGCCGGACCGCGACAGGGTCAGGGTCTCCTCTTGTTCAATAACCCCTTCCCAGCGGCGTAACTGATTGAGGATTACTTCCTCCAATTCCTCTCGAATGTATGTAACGTCCCGTTCCATATCTCACCTTTTACAGCTGTCGGGAGATCTGCCTATCGCGTCAGAGCCCGAAGAAAAGTCGCAAGCAAAATGTAATCCCGTTGGCATAGCCGGGTTATCTCCTGAACCAGTGTCGGCAGCTGGTCCACCTCCTGCGCTTCGCAGGGTTCGGGCCGGGCCTCACCAGAATGCTCAAAGCCATAACGAGGTCGTTCCGCACGCAAGCTCGTCCCTCCTCCCTCTGGTGGATCACTCACTCACCTTCTGAAAGGCGGAGATCGCGTTGGTCACCATGGTGTTCAGTTCTGTCAGCGCCGGTGTTGCCGCCAACGCCGGATTCTGCGCAATCTTGGCAGCCACAATCGCCTGCGCTGCCATAGAGATCTGCATGACGCCGTTCATGTAGGTCTCCCCGTCTTGCGAAGCATGTCCGTTGGACTGCTTGGTCATCACATCGTCAGGAATGGAGATCATCGTCTCCAATCCCTGATAGTTCTGGAAATTGGTAAATTCCACGGCTTGGGTAATCTGATCGTTCAAAGCTGGTGTGGAGGGCGCAGATGTTGGTAAGGACGGATATGTCGGACCTGAAGCCTGCTCCTGCGCACGCGCTGAAGGCGCTCCCTGAGACCCACCCGCAGATCCTGCAAAGTTAGGGGCATTCTCTCGGCCTGCACCGCCAGCAGATCCCTTTTCACTATCCATCACCATGGTTTGCTGCGCTCCGGATTGACTGTTGCTCTCACTTGCTGTGTTGACGGTTTCCCTATCCGCCTGTGAGGACATTTTGATCGCTGGAGATGATTGCTGTGCACCCTGTAGTCGGGATGCCTCAGCAGCGGACTGAGTTGAGGAACGCAAACTCTTATCACTCAAAGGTCCGTGGAGCAGAGAGATCAAACGTCGCCGACGCGCAATCGCTGTCTCGTACTCTTGAGAAGCTGAACTCTCACCTCTCTCCATCACCATCAAATTCCCTCAAACTAGCCACCTGAAGGTTTAGACTCCGCTCCAGAGGTCGGGCCAATTTCCATAATCAGCTGAACCCCCTTGGAGACCACAGCCGTCGAGATCTGGTTCATGGATTGCTGTGCATGGGTCGCATTCTGGACCGACAAACCCGTTGCATTGCTAACCACTTGATAAAGATTGGCAATTGCCTGCGAAGGTGCTTCACCCACCACCTTCACATTTGTCTGGGTGACGGCATCCGTCACCTGAGCATTTACAGTATCTTCCGCCATTCTTTCGCCCTCGCAGTCTGTAAATTGTTAACTATTCCGAAAGACGCACTCCCGGCCTTCCTGTGAACGCACAATCTGTTCAATTCAGCCGCCCACGTTTTCTGGAACGCGCTTTTCGCAGTTTCTCACGCAAGAACTGTACGCGTTTGCGGGCCAGAGCCTGAGAAATGTTCAACTCCTCCGAGATCTCGCTGTAACTGCGATCCTCGGCAAATTTCTTGTAAAAGATCTGCTGGTAGATCAACGGAAGCCGCTCCAATGTCTTGCTGATCAGCGCCAACTCTTCCTTTTGCGCCAATAAAACTTCCTGCGGTGCAGATTCCGCTTCATTGTTGGCAAGGTGCTCGTCATAAACATCTTTTTCGCCATCACGGAACTGATACTCATATCGTTTCTTCCGATACTGACTGATAAACTCGTTCTTGAGCGCATACATAAAAAAACGCGATTGGCTCCCGCATATTCAGGGGTCGCATCTCGAAGTGAGAGGCAACTTTGATGATCGTTGCGGACATCAACTCTTCCGCCGCATCCATGTCACCACCTGTAAGATGAAGCGCTCTCCCAAATATCCTTTTTCTGTGCTCGTTCCAGTATTCCCAAACAGGCGCCAAATCCTGACGCCCATAAAGATGCTCAATTCGTGTATTCTTGTAATACATCCGCCACACCTCAATGTATTACAGACAAATTCTCTGAGATTCACAAATTGAAAACAGAGCACACACACCAACACTGGCGTAGAACACTGATATCAACTTTATTTTCAGAGAAATTGTCCGTTTCGATTGAGTTGACGCTACGGATATTCTTGACTTTGGGAAACCAACACAATTTTATGGGTTGTATAGATTATATATTGCAACCTTTAATTACAGACTAGAACAGACTTGAAAAATTTGAAAGGCACCAGCGACTTACGGATCTTCGGGTAATCGATCTTGCAGATTTACAACACAACCAGAAACAAGAGGAACGCCTGTTAACAACCTATAGGGTGTATATATACTGCTGAAACAACCCGAAAAACACATAGGCCTAATCTCATAGAACAGGATCTGCCTGCTCTTAATAGACAGTCCGCCCGGCATTTTGTGACGAAGCGATTCTACGAAATTATGGAGACAATCATGCTCGGTCACGAACCGCGCCCGACCCTCAACGCAGACCTGCAGTACGTCCAACAACAGATGATCTGAGAGAACTTTGAGAATGAGCGCGCAAGCACATAGATACAGCGCGCTACAAACAGCTGCGCACAAACACCACTAGGACTGAAAAGTCCTTGTGAAACAGTCACCGATTTTCTGGGAGAAAATGGTGAGCCCGCACGGTTCGAACCGTGGACCTACTGATTAAAAGTCAGTTGCTCTACCAGCTGAGCTACGGGCTCACTAATTGCGAGATGCTTGGTGGGTGCACAGGGATTCGAACCCGGGACCGTCTGATTAAGAGTCAGATGCTCTACCAACTGAGCTATACACCCAAACTTCCCGCCGAAGCGATGGCGGGTGTATATAAAGCCTTTTGCTAGAGCGCAAGGCCCTATGCGCAAGTTTTCAAAAATGTCTTGTGAAAAGTAAACTTATCCCAGACTAACCTAGGTAAATATACGAGATTCACCCGCAAATTCACAATCAGAGCGTGCTCATGCTCAAAAAACACCGGGTTTTTTATCAAATTGCGTTCCTTTTAAATTACCCAAAACAGGAGCCAGGCAGAATGCTCTGGCCAGCCATCGGTCAAAGCCTCTCATCAAAAAAAAGGCGTGCACTGCAACCAAAATCAAACCACCTCCACCGCACTGCAAAATCGCATGTTCCTGCGGTTTCGATCCGTTGCACGACATTCATCCATAAAAGCTGATACAACCAGAGCATGTGCAGCCTTGCCGTGAGTATTTTTTGCAAAGCTGGACGACACTTGCAGATAACTCAAGTAAATAAGAGGTCATTGCGGCGCAACATTACGAATAAGCCCTTGACGCTATGAGTTATCTAAGCCTAATCTCTCCCCGAATTTTAGAGGTTACCTATGCGATTCAATGGTGAAGCGCGGTAATCTTTGACACGGTTGGAATAATGTTAAGGGAGAGCGGGGCCATAAGGCTCCCAATACCAAAATGCAAACTTCAATTCTCCTTATCGTGGTGGGAAGCGCGTCGCCGGAGTGAGTAGGCTCACTCGGAACGGTTAGACGCGCACAGGGAGCCAAACGGCTCCTTTTTTTATGGCCACTTCGCAGTGATGTTTAGATAAGCACCCTGCAAAACAAACAGTCCGATTGATCTAAAAACCTTCAATCAGACAAAACGAGCAGATACAGGCAACAAGGACTTGATGATGCAACGGGAGATGACAGGCGCTGAAATGGTTCTCCAGGCGCTGAAGGACAACGGGGTAGAACATGTATTTGGATACCCTGGCGGTGCAGTCCTTCCCATTTATGATGAGCTGATCCAGCAGGACGCGATCCAGCACATCCTCGTCCGTCACGAGCAAGGCGCTGGCCATGCAGCTGAAGGCTATGCACGCTCCACCGGAAAAGCCGGTGTTGCGCTGGTGACATCCGGTCCCGGCGCAACCAACATGGTAACGGCGCTGACAGACGCCATGCTCGACTCCATTCCCATGGTTTGCATCACCGGTCAGGTACCAACCAACCTCGTCGGGTCCGATGCGTTTCAGGAATGTGATACCGTCGGCATCACGCGCCCCTGCACCAAGCACAACTGGCTGGTGAAGGACGTGAATGACTTGCCACGCATCCTGCACGAAGCCTTCTACGTTGCACAATCCGGCCGGCCGGGTCCTGTTGTTGTCGACATTCCAAAGGATGTTCAGTTTGCCACCGGCACCTACGAAATTGCACAGGCAAACCCAACCAACCACAAGAGCTATCGCCCGCAGCTGAAAGGCGACATGACCGCCATTCGCGCAGCGGTTGAACTCATGTCCAAAGCCAAGCGTCCGGTATTTTATACTGGCGGCGGCGTCGTCAACTCCGGCGCAGCAGCAAGCCAGCTGTTGCGTGAGCTGATCGACCTGACAGGCTTTCCGATCACCTCCACGCTGATGGGTCTGGGCTCCTACCCCGCTTCTGGCGAACAATGGCTCGGCATGTTGGGCATGCACGGCACCTATGAAGCCAACATGGCCATGCATGATTGTGATCTCATGATCTGCATCGGCGCACGCTTCGACGACCGCATCACGGGCCGTCTGGATGCGTTCTCGCCGCACTCCACCAAGATCCACGTGGACATCGACCCGTCCTCCATCAACAAGATTGTGCATGTTGACCTGCCGATCGTTGGCGATGTGGCGCACGTTCTGGAAGATATGGTTCGCATCTGGCGCGCTCCAGCTTCCGTGCCCGTCCAGAGCTGAAGGATTGGCAGAGCCAGATCACCAAGTGGCGCAGCCGCAATTGCCTGTCCTACCGCCAAAGTGATGATGTCATCATGCCTCAGTACGCCTTGCAGCGTTTGAACGAGGCCATCAAGGGTCGCAAGGATGTGTACATCTCAACCGAGGTTGGACAGCACCAGATGTGGGCAGCCCAGTACCTCGGCTTTGAATCGCCAAACCATTGGCTGACCTCAGGCGGCTTCGGCACCATGGGCTACGGCCTGCCAGCTGCCATCGGCGCTCAGGTTGCCCACCCCGACGCCCTGTGCATCAACGTGGCAGGTGATGCCTCGATCCTGATGAACATTCAGGAAATGTCGACAGCCGTTCAGCATGGTCTGGCACCAAAAACATTCATCCTGAACAACTCCTACATGGGAATGGTCCGTCAATGGCAGCAGCTGCTGCATGGCAACCGCCTGTCCCACTCCTACACCGACAGCTGCCTGACTTCGTAAAACTGGCAGAAGCTTACGGCGGAAAGGGCATCCGTGTAACCAAGCCGGGAGAGTTGGATGATGCAATTCAGGAGATGATTGCATCTCCCGGACCAGTGCTCTTCGATTGCCGTGTTGCTCAATTGGCAAACTGCTTCCCGATGATCCCGTCAGGCAAAGCCCACAACGAAATGTTGTTGCCGGACGAAGCGACTGACGAAGCCGTTGCAAACGCATCGACGCCGCTGGCAAGTCATTGGTATAGCTTAAGCTGGGAGATTCATTATGAACGCACCTAAATCCGACGCTCTATCAGCTTATTTCCTAGCTGAAACCAGCGATGTTTTGGAAACACATACACTATCAGCCATTGTCGACAACGAACCGGGTGTGCTTGCCCGTGTGATCGGCCTGTTTTCTGGCCGTGGCTACAACATTGACAGTCTCAGCGTGTCAGAAACGGAACACGAAAAGCACGTGTCCCGCATCACCATCGTCACCACAGGACCCCGCAGATCATCGAACAGATCCGTCACCAGCTTGACCGTCTTGTTCCGGTCCACATCGTGCGTGATCTGACTGTTGCCGCCAAGGTCTCCAATCAGGAAAAGCCGCTGGAGCGGGAACTGGCGCTGATCAAAGTGCGCGGCGAAGGCGACAAGCGTCTGGAAGCCTGCGCCTGTCAGAAGCGTTCAAGGCAACCGTCATTGACGCAACCATTGATCACTTTGTTTTCGAGATCACTGGCCGGACCAACAAGATCGATCAGTTCATCGAAATTATGAAGCCACTCGGTCTTGTGGAGGTTTCCCGTACAGGTGTTGCCGCACTTGCGCGCGGTGCACATGGCCTGAAAGACGTGCACGACGACATTTAACAGTTGGAAGTCATTTCTGACCTATTGATATTGAGCGGCGTCTTTTGCAAATCTGTGAAGACGCCGTTTTATTTTCTAAATCTCGAGCGTATCCCCGAAATGTAGGACCCGGTTTTCGGATAAGGCTACGCGTAGACCAAAAAGTCAGGGCATCACACATCAAGACGCCTGCTCTGACCCACCAAAGAGTATTTCCCCATGAAGACGCCGAGCCGCTTATCCGTCAACGTAAACGCCGTTGCAGTTTGAGAAATCGACGCGACCTTCCGTGGCCGAGCGTTACGCAGCTGTCAGCGCTCGCCCTCAAAGCAGGAGCCAAAGGCATCACCGTGCACCCTCGCCCGGACGAGCGCCACATCCGCCGCTCGGATGTTTACGACCTCACCAAAATGATGCGTGAGGAGCTGCACGGTAAAGAGCTGTGTCTGGAAGGCTACCCCGATGAGCGCTTCCTGCAACTGGTGGAAGACACCCGCCCGACGCAAGTTCTGTTTGTGCCCGATGATCCATCCCAGCAGACCTCGGACCACGGCTGGGACTTCTCCAAAAACATGGATCTCCTCAAAGACGTGATTGTCAAAGCCAAGTCTGGGGCGTGCGCACCTCCCTCTTCGTGGATTCGGACCCAAGCCAGCCTGCCCTCGCTGCCGAAGCCGGTGCTGAGCGGATCGAAATCTACACCGGCCCGTACGGTGCCTGCCATTCTGATAAGGAAGCAGAAAAGGTCGAACTCGACAAAGTGGTCGCAACTGCTGAAGCTGCAAATGCTGCTGGCCTACTGGTCAACGCAGGACACGACCTTACCGTTGAAAACCTGCCAGCCTGATCGAACGCGCACCTTACATTTCCGAGGTCTCTATCGGCCACGGTTTCACAGCCGACGCTCTGGTCTACGGCTTCACCGAAAGCGTCCACCGCTTCCGCCATGCCCTTGGTGAGGTGTAAGTCCAACCGCGCTCTAACGCCCTTGTTAGAGCAAGTCCTATCCTTGAAAGGGAACGTCTCCCCTTGAAGCGTTCCCTTGTGATCGACAATTCGTTGTCGTCCACAATTGCAAAACAACACCCCCTGAACGAAAGAACACAATCTCTTCACGAAGTCTCCGTAGATAGAGGTGCCTACGAACCGTCTGGATAAAAAAAAGAGGCCATATGCCCCTCAAATCGATCCCCTCAGACAATACGTTTCCCCAGCCCAAAACACAGACCTTCGACGCATTTTTAATGCAATATCGAATGGATCAAACCAGCCTCACCGCAACCGGGCTAAATTTCTTTCAGCCACTCTGCATTTCCACTCATTTTCCTGTTGCATCCTTTTCGATTCTACGGCATAAGCGAACCGTACCGTACGGTACATAAAATTTTACAGACCAAACAGTCGGAATAAAAAAAACATCATGCCAACCGAGCAAGAACAAACAGGCTTTACAGACCGCCAGCGCGCGGTTCTGGACAAAGCATTGGAGCTGCTCGTGGAAGGCGGCGAAAAGGCGCTGACAACAGCAGCCATTGCCCGCGCTGCAGGGTGCTCCAAGGAGAGCCTTTACAAGTGGTTCGGTGATCGTGATGGACTGTTGGCTGCAATCGTGAGCCGGCAGGCTTCCAAGGTTATTCCGGGCGCCGATCCGGCAACCAACATGAGCGCAGAGCAACTGCGCACCGCCTTGGAAGAGTTCGCCAAAAGCCTGCTGGAAACCATCTCCGGAGATGTTTCTCTGGCCTTGAACAGACTTGCCATTGGGCAAGCCAGCAAATCAGAAACCGGTCTTGGCGCCATCCTCGAAAAGAGTGGCCGCGCCCGCATTGGTAGACAGACCACAGCACTGCTCGAAAAAGGCAGTGCACTGGGTTACCTGCGCTGCGAAGACCCGCAGGAAGCCTACAGCACCCTTTACGGGCTGGTCGTGCGCGATCAGCACATCCGCATGCTTCTGGGCGGCACCGCGCAGACATCAGCAAAAGACTTGGAACTGGCCGCTAAAACAGCGGTCAAACAGTTCATACAGCTCTACGGAGCAGAAAATTAGAGCGTATCCCTGAAAAGGGAGAACCAGTTTTCAAGGATACGCAAGACAACAGCTAAACCAAACGTGCGTTGAGAAAAGCACTAAGGAAAAAAAGAGGTAAGACCATGCGTGTATATTACGATCGCGATACAGACCTGAACCTGATCAAAAACAAGAAAGTCACCATCATTGGTTACGGTTCTCAGGGCCGTGCACACGCAATGAACCTGAAAGACAGTGGCCTGACCAACATCACCGTGGCTCTGCGCGAAGGTTCCACCACCCGCCTGAAAGCAGAAGCAGACGGCTTCACCTGTAAGACCGTTGCAGAAGCTGCAAAAGACGCAGACCTGATGATGATGGCAACTCCTGATGAACTGCAGGCAGACATCTGGAAAGACGAAATTGCGGGCAACATCCGTGACGGCGCTGCAGTTGCATTCGCCCACGGCCTGAATGTCCACTTCGGTCTGATCGAGCCGAAAGCATCCATCGATGTTCTCATGGTTGCTCCAAAAGGCCCAGGCCACACCGTACGCGGCGAATACCAGAAGGGCGGCGGCGTGCCATGCCTGATCGCTGTTCACCAGGATGCAACCGGTAACGCAAAAGACCTCGGTCTGGCCTATGCATCCGGCGTTGGCGGTGGTCGTTCCGGCATCATCGAAACCACTTTCCGCGAAGAGTGTGAAACCGATCTGTTCGGTGAACAGGCAGTTCTCTGTGGTGGTCTGGTTGAGCTGATCCGCGCAGGTTTCGAGACCCTGACCGAAGCTGGTTACGCACCAGAAATGGCATACTTCGAATGTCTGCACGAAGTGAAGCTCATCGTAGACCTGATCTACGAAGGCGGCATCGCAAACATGAACTACTCCATCTCCAACACCGCTGAGTGGGGTGAGTACAAGACCGGTCCACGCATCGTGACTTCTGAGACCAAAGCAGAAATGAAGCGCGTACTGGACGAGATCCAGAACGGCACCTTCACCTCTGAGTGGATTCAGGAATACAAGGCTGGCGCTGCCAAGTTCAAAGCAACCCGCCGCCTGAACGACGAGCACCCAATTGAAGAAGTTGGCGCAAAGCTCCGCGAAATGATGCCTTGGATCTCCGCTGGCAAGCTGGTTGACAAAGCGAAGAACTAAGTCGTTCCTCTAAAACTGCCCAGCAGTTTTGGTAAAGGTACGTTAGAACAGAAAAACGGGGCGCGGCGCGGGAATACAAATATCCCCGCCGCGCTCCGTTTTTTTCTTCTGCGGAGACCCTTCGGGAAGGCAAGTCAGAGAAACAGTTGCCACTCGCCCTGTCATCTCCTTGACCGGATCACTTTTCTCAGCTCATCTGCACAACAAGAGACGTTTTCTGCCAGTGCCTCCGGCAAGGGTCATTGTTGAACTCTCTGCTCAATGTTGAACTGAATCTTTCCTGCATCAACCGCATCAGGCTGCAAACTGAGCATGTTCTGAAGGAAGCTCTTTTCTTTAATCTGGATCGATCTCACGTTTTGTCCGCTGTCAGAAGCTCCGCCAGACACTGCGCCAGTGGGAGGAGTAACAGCAAACTCTTTGGCAAGCCCCTCAGGCAGCTCAACCAAGTATTCGCCGCTATCCAGATTATATGCTCGGAAAAACCCCTGCTCATCTGTGAAAACAGTAATCGCCTTGTCACTGTCTTTGTTCTTCAACAGCAGCGGTGCATTCGCGATCGGCTCATTTTGATCATCAACGGCCTGACCACACATCGAAACCGCAGGCGCACCTTTCTTCCCATCACTCACCGTGCACTCCCCCATTGAAAACACAGGAGCGCTGCCAACAACCAAAACGCAGAACACCACCAAACGGGCAAAATGCCGTATCATCGTTTGCTTTCCTCTTCAGCGGTTTTTGCTCAAGACAACAGTGGGATTGAATTGCTCGCCAGCATTAAAAAATCTCGGAGCAACATCCGGGTCCCCTAATGGAACCAGATAGCCATTATATGAATTCCAGTTACTGGGAACCTTCAGCTTGATCTCAAGCTCGTCTTCGTTGCCCCAGCTCTCCACCGAATCCCATTCGTCACTAACGACCGCCAGAGCAACCATATTCACCGAGTGGGGTTCTTCAATTTTGACCGTGGCAACCAGCTCGGTCACGTTAGGCGCATTACCAAATTGCTGCAGGCAAAAGACAATCAAGCCCCCTCCGATAAATGTCAGAGCAATCGGCGCAGCGTTTGTTTTCAGCTTGCCAAAAAAAACGGAAGCTCAAGTTCAACAACCCGTCCTTCATCATCCACAAACCGCTTTTCTTTCATCAGCGCATACACCGACAAAATCGCGATAACGCCACCGAATAACGTGCCAGTAAGAGCAAGAATAAAGGCAAAGAGCATCCAGTCCTCCCACCAAGTGCTCCAAAGCTATCGCAGCCGCTTCGAAAAAAACCAACCGTCAATATTCGAGCATCACATCACCGGCAATGTTCAGCCAGAATAAAGAGAGCTCACCTTTTTCAGATAACCAATAATCAATAATTTTCCTAAGGCTTAGAGTTATGCGGCATTCAGAAATACGCGCCGTCGTTCTGTGCCTTTCTGAGCTTAGAATTGTTCACTTTACATGCCCAGCGCCTAAGGTAATTTATCTAGTATTAGAGCAGTTGGCCCGAGATCATTATTTTCAAGCTCGGGGCGTGGAGTTATTTTTGAACCCGATTAGCAGCGATTTACAAAGACTTGATAAGTACCCGATTTTATTTTTTGCAGTGATGTTCTTTGGCGCATTTTCCATTGCCTTCGTCATACCGCTATTGAGTACCTACATCATTGAGGAATTACAGAAACCTGCGTTTAATCTTGCGCTGGTCATCGGCGGCTTTTCCCTCGTGTCCCTTATTACCAACCGGATTTTCGGTGGCCTCATCGATAACGGCAATCGCGTCAAGCCATTGCTGATCATCAACATCAGCGCCTTTACCATCCATGCGCTCATCCAGCTGACAGTTCCTTCCTACATGTCTCTGGTGGTTCTTGGAATTCCATTGATTGGCATTGCAGCCGGAGCGCTCTCCACCATGTATTCCACTGGCCGCTTGTTTGCGGAACAGACCGGGCGCAATCCAGGCACTTTCAACCTTCACATGCGCATCTGCATGTCTCTTGGTTGGGTCTTCGGTCCACCAGCTGCCTTCCTGCTTTACGGCGCATTCGGCTTCACGCAGATTCACTTTGCAGCGACCATATCTGCCTTGATCTGGTTGGTCCTGTGCCTGCTCTTCATTCCCGGATCCTTGAAGACCCACATCAAGAAGCGGGTTCAAGGAAGCAGCAATGCAGACTCAGTTCCCATGCTGCTACTTACCGCCTGCGTACCCGTATTTGCCCTTTCAGCAGCAAACAGCATCTTCTTCTCGGCAAGCCTGTGTACTTCATCAAAGAGATGGGCCTGTCGACATCAGTCCCCGGCTGGGCTGTAGCAACAAAAAGCCTGTTTGAAGTCCTCATCATCTATTTTGCAATCAAGCCGACAGAACGCATTGGCGAACGCAATATGATGGTTCTCTCTAGCATCGGCGCACTGCTCTTCTTTGCAACAATCACAAGTGCGACCTCCGTTCAGCAAGTGCTTATGCTCTGCATTATTGAAGGCATGTACTATGGCATCTGCGCCAGCGTGGGCATCACCTTCATCCAGAATTACGCCCGCCACAAACCCGGCGTCGCCACCTCATACTTCGTCAACGCCATCTTCGTGGGTGGGTTGGCTGGCAACATCCTTACCGGAATTATTGCCACCTACACCACGTTCCAAAACACGATCCTAAGCAGCGTCGTGCTCGCAAGTCTCGCAACGCTGGTCCTTCTGGTCATCAAGCCACCCCAAAGCCACGAGGTGGCCCAACCAACCTGAGCAGCAGCACCCACCATCTAGGGGTGCATGTAGTATTCAAACATCTCTTGCTTGCAATTGAATTCAGGAGATGTATCAATGTGTCCGTTCCCATGTGACTCCATAAATCTTTTCCCATCACCTCTGGATTTCCTATGCGCTCTGTTCCCGCAGCTCTGGCAATGCTGGATCGTTACCCCGTACTAATTCACGCCTACATGCTCATCGGCTCACTAGCCATTGCCTGCCTCATTCCGCTCTACAGCTCCTATGTTGTCACAGAGCTTGGCGAGCCTGCATGGAAGCTTGCGGTCTTTATTGCCTTCTCTACGATCATCACGTTGTTTTCAAACCGCTACTTCGGCGCTCGGATTGATGCGGGTGCACGGCTAAAGCCCATCTTGATATTCTGTTCCGCGCTCTTTGGAATCAACATGGGTCTGCAATCCGCCGTGCCAACCTTTTGGATGTTGCTGCTGGGTATCCCGCTTATGGGCGTTTCCGGCAGTGTTCTCTCCACCATGTTCTCGTTTGGCCGCCTGTTTGCTGAGCAAACCAATCGAGACACGGCCAAATTCAACTCACACCTGCGCATTGCCATGTCTTTGGGCTGGATGGTCGGCACGCCGCTGGCCTTCACTCTCTATGGCATATTTGGAATGAGCTCTATCTTCCCAACATCAGGTATCATCAGCGTGCTCTGGCTAGCCATGGGCGTTGTAATCATACCTAGAAGCTTCACCACCCACCACCAGATCACAACCAAGAGCAATACTCGGATTGAGCCAGTACCTTTGCCCTCATCCTTGCCTGCCTTCCCATCTTTGCGCTCACTTCGGCAAACGTCATTTTTGTGTCCGCAGGGCCGGTCTTCTTCATCAAAGAAATGGGTTTTCCAACAGCAACACCGGGACTGGCATTCTCGGTAAAGTGCTTTGTGGAAGTCATTGCTATCTTCTTTGTGGTAAAGCCTGCGCAAAAACTGGGGCACAAGAATGCAATGCTGCTTTCAGCCTGCTTGGAACCCTCTTCTTCCTGTTCATTGTCAGGGTAACAGACCCAGCCCAGATTTATCTGCTTTGCGCACTGGAGGGCCTCTACTATGGCATTAACGTCGGTATTGGCCTGACCTTCATCCAGTCTTATGCCTTGCACAGACCGGGGATCGCCACGGCCTATTATACGAACGCCCTATTTGCTGGTAGCCTGGTTGGAAACATGATGACCGGCACAGTGGCAAGCATCACCACCTTTGGAAACACCATCCAATTCTCCGCGCTGCTCACCCTGCTTTCTTTCGCAATCCTGCTCATCGTACGTGCACCCAAGCCAGAGGCGAGCCTCCAAACGCCATAATCAAGAAGACCGGGCACTCTTAGAAAATGACACAAACATCAGAACTCGAAATCTCAACAGACAAATCCAAACTGCAATGCGACATGCTCTACCAGTTCCTCTCACAAGAAGCCTATTGGAGCAAAGGCTTGCCGCGAGACGTCTTCGACAGGTCCATCGAAAACTCGATATGCTTTGGTGCCTATCGGGAAAATGGAGAGCAAGTCGCATTTGCCCGTGTCATCACGGACAAAGCAACCTTTGCGTATCTGGGGGATGTTTTCGTCACGCCGACACACCGTGGCAAGGGCCTCTCCAAGCAGCTTATGAGAGTGATTGACGCTCATCCAGACTTACAGGGCCTGCGCCGCTTTATGCTGGCAACAGCCGACGCTCATGACCTGTACAAGCAGTTCGGCTTCACCCCCCTTAGTACCCCGGACCGCATGATGGAACGACATAATAAGGCAGCCTACCAGAACACATAGGCCTCCCCGCTTCCTGTACAAGCACCGTGCCAGAGCAACGATCCCCCCCTACGAGGAAACCGTGTTCAACTGCTTCTGCCGGCGAACCCACCGCGTATGCTCATATCCGTTTGGCTCTTGCTTTGCCCAGTAACTAACAAGCACCTCGACGGCCAGAGCATTTTGCATTTCAGCTGCTTCGCTCAAAATGTCCAGAGCGTCCTCACCATGGTTTGGCTTCACTTTTCCATCCAGAATGAGCCGCGCCACATGCACTTTCACAGAAGATACTTTGGAGGCTGCAATACGATACCACAATGCTGCTTTGCGATAGTCCTGCTCAACATAGCGGCCCTGCTCATAGAGCTCCGCGAGTTTCCTTTGCCCGCTCACATAGCCGCTGTTTGCCGTGATCGTCAGCGCTTGTAGAGCTTCTTCCACCTCGTCTGCACTCGGGTTTTCCTTCGCAAAAATAAGGGTAGCGAGCGTATAGCGCGCTTCAGGTGAAAACTCCCACCTGTCTGGCGCAGAGCGAATGAGTTGCTCGGCAATCTCCGGGTTCTTGGGCACAGTAATGCCGTGAAACAGGTTGATTGCTGTCAGAACCTTCCAGTCCCAATCCCGACTATACCCATCTTCCTGCTTAAGCATCTCATCAAGTGGAACACCACCAGACAGCGACGTGGTTATTCGATACGCTTGTGTCCCCCCATGCAGGCGAACCACCTCACGCAACAAGGCCACACCGCGCTCATAGTCACCGGGATATTCCGAGCCGAAAATATACTTTCTTGCCAGTGTCAGCTGGGCGGCTAGCTTCCCTGCATTGGCCGCAATCGTATAAAGCTGCTCCTGCAACTTCATATCCTGTTCTATACGGCTGTACTCCAGATCATATGCAGCATCCAGTGCCGCATCAGCCTCCCCATTGAGGCCAAGAATCTGTTTCCAGTGCTGAAGCTTATCCTCACGGAATCCATCAGGCGGGCTATGTTTATAAAACCAAGCCAATCGCTGAGCAGCATAAGTATTCCCAAGTTCAGCTGCTTTCTCAAACCATACGATAGACTGCTTCACCGCATCTCGTTGATTCAGCGACACTTCATCATAGTAAGCGCCCATATAAACATAAGCATCTGTATAACCGATCTCGACCAGCTCATCGAGATACTGCTTTGCTGTTGCAGTATCTTCAAAACTCCCATTGGTGAACATATAGATATTGGCTAGTTCTAGCTTTGCGGCCTTGCTGCCCTCAAGCATCGCTTCACGGTAAGCTTCAACATGCTTCGCAAGCCGGGAATTTTCCGGGTCAGCATCTGCATCCAGACGAGCAAGATAATAAAGTGCATCAGGGTCTTTAGAAATGCTCTCGTGGTAAAGCTGCTTTGCTCTGCTCAGGTTGCGTGGACCACCCAGTCCATCCTCCTCAAGAAAAGCAAGGTTCATCTTAGCGTTTTCAATCCCGATGCTCAGTGCCTGCTCATACCAATATCGCGCTTCAAACGGATCTGCAGCAACACCCTGCCCGTAATGATAATGGTAGCCGAGATAAACGGTGGCGCTTTCGTTTCCGCGCCGTGCCGCCTTGTGAAACTGCTTGAGGGATTGGGAGTAGTCTTGCTCCGCCCCATCACCGTAATAGAAGATCAAACCGAGCCGATAAGCACCAAAGCCACTTCCCGCTTCACTGCCCTTTTCATAAAGTTCCCGAGCCTTCCCCTGATCTTTTTCAGTACCATAGCCCTGCTCGTAGAGAAAACCCAGATCGGCATTGGCCTGCCTGTCTCCAGCATCAACGGCTTTTTGATAAAGCTGCAGCGCTTTGGCGTAATCAACCGCGACACCCAGCCCTTCATCATAGGCATTGCCAAGCCTGACAAGCGCAAAGGTAGACCCGGCCTCAACCGCCATCTGGTAATAGGCGTTGGCTTTAAGGTCATCCACCTCCACGCCGTAGCCATCGCGGTAGCAATCACCCAGCGCAATCATGCCAGCAAATGCCCACGCGCGGCACTCTCTTCAAGAAGTGCAATCACCTCGCTGGGGTCCACCTCCTCTGAAGTCAGAAACCGTTTCTGATAGGCAAGGTAGGCCGCGCCATTGCCATCGCCTCTTTCACGGGCCAGCTGGTAGTAGTCCTCGGCCCGCTTGTAGTTTACCTCGCCAAGCGCACCCTCCTCATAAAGCACACCAATTTCCAGCAGTGCGTAGGAGGAGCCCCAGTCTGCAGCAAGTTCAAAATACTCAAGTGCCTTCTTCGCATCTTTCGGGACCTGAACCCCATCCAGATAGATCTGCGCCAAACTCAACGCCGCATTGAACGAGCCATAACTCAGCTCATCTTCAAGCAGAGCAAACACCCGCTCCATATCCACATCACCCAGCCGCCCCGCATAGATCAGGTCAGCAAGGCGTGAGGATGCAATCTCGCTCCCCGCTGCCAGTGCCCGCTCAAAATAGTCAGCAGCTTTCCGGTAGTCAGGAGCCTCCCCTTCCAGCCCCTCCTCGCATAGTCGCCCAAAGAGACCAGAGCAGCGTAGTGCTCCATAGCAGCCAACTGATGCAGCAGCTTCAGCCCATAGCTCACATCCTGCCTGATGCCCTCGCCGGCAATGTATAGACGCGCCAGCTGGGCCAGCGCCCAGTCATCGCCCTGCTGGGAAGCCTCAAAATAAAGTTCAGCTGCCCGCTTGGGGTCTGCAATCCCAGACTGTCCGCGCTCATACATAACCGCCAGTGGCACAAGCGCATCCACATGCTGCTGCGCCGCAGCTTTGCTCAGCCAGTAATTCGCACGCTCATAGTCAATCCCAACCCCAAACCCGCGCCAGAACGCTTCACCCAGTTTAAACTGCGCGTTTGCATCCCCTTGCTCTGCCTGAAGCCTCAACGCATCAAAGTCGATGCTCTCCACATTACTGCGGTATTGATCCAGCACCGATCGCTGAAACCCGAGCTCCTCAACAGCCTCGCGAAAGCCTGTTACACGCCCTTGCCCTGACATGGAAGCCGCGCTCGCCCCTGAAACCAAACCAAGGCATACACCGGTTAGCAAAAAGCCAGAGAGCACACGTGAAACCATCAAAACAGCACCTCAAGATAGGAGTAAGCAATCATTCACGCCCTCCTCAACCCAAGTCAATCAAAAATACACAAACCATCAAAGCAATAACCCAAAGTTGCAGCGACCGGTTAGTCCTTCAGCAACCAGAAACCTCATTTCAAACACTGGTAGAGCTAGCCCTTTAACCGCCCTCCTATAGGGAAAGTGGCAACTCTACATCGGAGGTCGGGAATGCCGCTTAACAAAACCAAGAAGTCCCTTAGCCGCCAGATCCTTTGCACAACCGTAATGGCGAGCATCGCGTGGTCCATGTCCTTTGCGACCACCACCGCAGACACAATCACCAAACCTGCCACACGCTCCACTGGTAAGCTTTACGAAGATATCCTGAAGCAACTGCCATTTGCCGATAATGAAGCCTTCGAGCAGGCGCAGGCAGGCTTCATCGCACCTTTGCCAGACGGCGGTGTGGTGAAGAACGCAAACGGCGAGATCGTCTACGACCTCTCCAAATTCAACTTCATCATGCAAGGCTCCATTGCGCCGGAAACCGTCAACCCGAGCCTCTGGCGTCAATCCCAGCTCATTTTGCTGAGCGGCTTTTTCCAGGTGTCAGAGCGCATCTATCAGGTACGCGCTGCTGACCTGTCCAACATCACCTTTATTGAAGGCGATGAAGGGATCATCGTCGTTGACCCGCTCATATCAGAAGAAACTGCCCGCTACGCACTGGAGCTGTATTACGCCCAGCGCGGCGAAAAGCCCGTCACCGCCGTCATCTATACCCATAGTCACGTGGACCATTTTGGCGGTGTGCGCGGTGTGGTGGATGAAGAGGATGTAAAAAGCGGCAAGGTCAAGATCTACGCGCCGGAAGCTTCATGGAGCATGCCGTCTCGGAAAACGTAATGGCTGGTAACGCCATGAGCAGGCGTGCTTCCTACATGTACGGCAACCTGCTGCCCCACTCACCGGAAGGCCAGGTTGGCGCAGGGCTCGGCCCCACCACCTCCACCGGCACAGTCACCCTCATCCCGCCAACAGACATCATCAAAGACAGCGGTGAAACCCACACGATTGACGGTCTCACCTTCGATTTCTGGATGGCGCTGGATTCCGAGGCACCTTCCGAGTTTTTCTTCTACATTCGGGAACTCAAAGCCCTGTGCACCGCCGAGGATGCCACGCATACAATGCACAACACATACTCATTGCGTGGAGCAAGGCTGAGAGACCCTCTGGGCTGGTCCAAATACATCAACGAAACCATTTACAAATTTGGCGAGGATGTTCAGGTCCTGTTTGCCCCGCACCACTGGCACCTGTCCGGCAATGGCAACATTCTGGGACACTTGCGCAACCAGCGTGACCTGTACCGCTACATCAACGATCAGCCACTGCGTCTGGCCAACCATGGCTTTCACATGACAGAGATCGCCGAAATGCTGGACGTGCCGGAAACATTACAGCATGACTGGAGTGCACGCGGATACTACGGCACCTTTAATCACAACGTAAAATCCACATACGTGCGCTATCTCGGCTGGTTCAACGGCAACCCCGCTACCCTGCATGAGTATCCCGAGCGCATCTCCGGCCCCAAATACGTGGAGTTTATGGGAGGTCCGGACGTACTTCTCCAAAAAGCGCAGGAGTCCTTTGAAAAGGGCGACTATCGCTGGGTGGCGGAAGTGCTCAACCATCTGGTCTATGCCCAGCCGGACAATGAAGACGCCGCCCAGTTGCAGGCTGATGCGTTGGAACAGCTTGGCTATCAGGCAGAATCCGGCCCGTGGCGCAACTTCTATCTCTCCGGCGCGCAGGAGCTGCGGACCGGCATTGCAGAACTGCCTGCACCAGACACAGCAAGCCCTGACATCATCCGCTCCATGGATGTCAACCTGTTGTTTGACTTCGCAGCAATGCGCCTCAACAACACAAAGGCGGGAGATCAGCAGATCAAGCTGAACTGGGTCTTCTCAGATACAGACGAGAAATATGCGATGGAGCTGCAAAACGCGGCCCTCAGCCATATTGAAGGCTACCAGATCCAGAATGCGGATGCGACAGTGACGCTCGAAAGAAGCACACTCGACAGCATCATGCTCGGAGAGCAAACCTTTGAGGATGCGATCAACTCCGGCGCAGTCACCGTAGATGGTGAAGCTCCAAGCTGACCGACCTGTTGGGGATGCTGGACACCTTCGACTTCTGGTTCAACATCGTACGCCCTGTTCCACTCAACAAGGCCAACCCAGCCCCGCCGAACAGGTAGTGATGAACAGACAACCCCACCCGCACACACGACAAAAGAGCCGGCTCGAAACCGGCTCTTTTGCTAAAACCTAATTATTGGGCTGGGTCTTCAGCTGCCATTCCAGTTTGCGAAGCGCCTTCTCGGCCCCCCGATACCCTTGCTCGACAGCCATCTTGTAAAAATCTCGTGCTTTGGCCAGATTGCGGGCCATGCACCGGCCACTTTCATGGCAATACCCCAAAAGATAAAACGCCTCTGGCACCCCTTTCGCAGCTGCTTGCAAAAACATGCGGGCCGCTTCACCGGGTTTCGGCTCTTCATTAAAGCCCTGCAGATAGACCTTGCCTAACAACACATCTCCCACCGGCTCCCCTCGTTCAGAGGCTTGCTGAAACAGCTTCTTTGCCAGATCAACATCTTGGGGCACACCGCGTCCACTCAGGTAAAGCAATCCGGCATTGGTGAGTGCAAACGGAAACCGCGCTGAAGACGCCGTATAAAACTCCATTGCCAGCTCATAGGACTGCGGCACCCCGCGGCCATTCTCGTAAAGCACGCCCAAATCATTCAGCGCCTGCGCATTGCCCTGCTTGGCAGCCGCTTTATACAGATCAACCGCTTTCTTCAGGTCGGGTCTGGTCCCCTGCCCAAGCAGGTAGAACCGGCCCAGCGCAAACTGAGACCGAGCCAACCCCTGCCTCGCAGCTCTTTCATAATGATAAAAAGCCAGTTCCAGGTCCTGTTCAACGCCAACACCATCCTCATAAATCGTGCCAAGGTAATGGTTCCCCAGCCGATGTCCGGCATCCGCAGCAGTGCGATAGTGCCGAATGGCTCCAGCAAGGTCGGCCTTGCCGCCATCCCCATCCTCCAAAAGCTCTCCAAGCGGCACATGTGCATCAATGGACCCAAGAGAAATCGCCTTGCGGTAAAGCGCACGGGAGCGCATCGCATCCCGCTCAACCCCGATCCCGTCACGGTAAAGGCCAGCGAGGTTTTCAACCCCCTGCATCAGGCCCGCCGTAGCCGCCCCCTTCACCCAGTAATAAGCCAGCTTCGGGTCCTTCTCCACGCCAATGCCGTGGAGATACAACAGACCCAGATTGTTCTGCGCCCACGCATCTCCCCACTCCGCAGCAAGCTGGTAAAGCTCCATTGCTTTGTTCGGGTCGGCCTCGACGTGTTTGCCCTTCCTGTAGATTTCGCCAAGATTGTTGTAGGCCGCGGCAAGCCCCATCTCGCCCGCTTTTTCGTAAAGCTCCATGGCCACCGGCAGGTTTTTGGGAACCCCATGGCCCATCTCATGCGCCACCGCCAAACCAAAGACCGCCCCCGCATCCCCGGCCTGTGCTTCCGAATTCAATGAAAATATCAGTGCACTCTTGGACATCTCAGTGCGTGTTGCACGATGGATCTTGCCCGCGCGGTTACGCAGCAGCACCAGCCCGCCAACCCCTTTGCTCAACAGCAATTCCTTCTCACTCCCGCTCGGCTGCCATCTCACCGCATGGGCGGGTATCGCGAGCGCAACCGCAAGCAAGCAAAGGAGAAAAACCAGAATGCGCATGAGTACCTTCTCAACTGTAATAGTCACGGGTCACAAAGAGCGTCATTCCAGCGGGCCAAACAGGTCAGTTGCCCGGTAAGCTCTTGTCTGCCAACAAACCTCATGCAATTAGTTAACCGTTAATCTTTTCGGATTGGGTATCCTTCAATTCGCGTTGGTCACTTGAAACCATTTCTTCTTTTGGGCAGCTATTGACTGGTTATTTCGCGTAGGCCGAAAGACCGTTGGCCCCACGTTCACGGTCCAAGCATCAATGCCTTCATGGGTCATCCCCTCTCACCCCGCCACTCAAAGCAGAAATGGTGGCCTATCGGCAGCTGTATATGACGCAGGTGTTCGCAAAGAAGAGAATTTGCGTTTAGTTATGTAGCTGTTTCTACATCCTTCGGTTTTGGAAGCTGGAACTGAAAGTAAATTTTTAAATTGCAATACGCTTGAATCAAAAAGGGCTCCAACTTGGAGCCCTTCCCCACTAGCTTTCCCAGTGGCAAGACTTATGGACAAGCAGCTGCGACACGATTGCCATAGCGGTCGTGTACATAGCAGTTTCTAGGCGTAGCCAAGTCGCCGATAACGTTTCCTGCCAAACCGCCTACCGCGCCAGCTGCCAGAATTGGGGTTATCCCACCACCGGCAATTGCTGCGATCCCCGCGCCAGTACCGGCACCAGCCAAAGTACCAGCAAGACGGTTTTCGCTTTGTGATGAACTGCAAGCTGCCAGCGTCAGAAAAGCTGCACACGCAAATGCAATTTTAATCATTTTTGTTCTCCTTGAGCTGCCCCTAACAACTGATGTGTTATTGCGCAGCGATAGTGCTCTTCTTATGGAGCAGGCCTATCTTCTAGAGAACACGAACATGGTCAAAGTTTGATCGGTACTAACTCCGACGTAAACTACAGAAAAATGTGAACAATCATTGTGTTGAAATGACGATATTGTGAGCAGCGTCACAGCCTTTAACCATTGGCAAGGGCTTTGTTGCTAGCTCGTTACACAGCTCTACTCCCCACCAGTCGCAGGAGTTGATATTCAACAAGACACCTGCCTACGAAATCACGAAGCTCATAAAGCGCGATTAGTTGGCCTATGGCGGATGAAGCCAAGGTGTTTTAGAGCATGGCGACCGCAGACAACTTACAAGCAATAAAGACTGGTAAATCCTGATTGCGCGAAAACCGGTTATCCGAGACGGTAGGAAGTCTTCATTCTGCCAATACTCTTTCCGACCAGAAATACTTTCCCCCACACACTTGGCTGCCAACCAACCTCCTACAACCAGTCAGTCAGTACTCTTTTTGTATTGGGATGCGTCAAATCACTGTGGTCACTTGAAACCATTTCCTCTTTTGGGCCACTATTGGCTGTTTATTTCGGCTGCACACACATGCATTTGGCCCCGATTTGCACGGGCCAGCACAACGCTTGCTTGGCCGTAACAATTTGGAGAAATACCAAGAATGCACTGCCAGATGCGGCCCGCTACAAAATGCCAAGCCCTTGCCCTCACCAACATAATGCACGCCGCCAAAGCTCACTGGATATGACCCGCAGGATATGGAAGTCTTCCGTAAGCATTGGAAGATAACACCAGAAATGATCGAGGCAGATCCCCACTTAGTTATTTTTGATGAAACCCGACCACTCGGTTTCGCACGCATAGTAAAAGAGAACACTGATATCGCCCTTCTTGATCATCTGTTTGTGCTGCCCGAGGCACACGGCAACGGGTACGGCGTCTGGTTGCTGGAAGGCGCGGAAGAAATTGCCAAACGCATGCAGTGCTTCACGCTACGCCTTGAGTCAGATGCAAATGCTGCCTCCTTTTATGCCCATCACGGCTATCACAGCACCAGTAACCGCCCCAGCGCCTTCAAAGGAGCTGGCCCGATCGAGCACATGCAAAAGGATCTCACCCCACAAATCCATGAGATCATGCAGATCGACCTGACGCTGGATGCCGCCGCCTCATGGGAATTCGCCGTTCATAACACCGAGGCGATCAAGGAAAACTGGCAACAGCTGGTTTCCCAAAATCCGGATCTTTGGGATGGTAAAGTTCTCTCATTGTACCAATACTCCTTCAACCAAAAGAAACTCTCAGGCAAGCTGGTGGAAGTCGACTACTCCGCCTTCCTCGCATGGCGCGACTGGGGCTTTCCCGATAGAACCGCCAGAAACCTGTTTGGCTGCACCGTCCTGCGCTCCAGTCAGGGCCACCTGATCTTTGGCAAGATGGCCCCCCACACCGCAACCGCTGGTCAGGTCTATGCGCCGGGTGGAAATCTTGATCTCAATGATATCACCCCCTCAGGCAAGGTGGATATCTTCGCTCCATCGCCCGCGAGCTGGAAGAAGAAACCGGCTTCACGCTGGATCAGGGAGACGTGGGTGAGGTGCTCGCCGTGGAAGACGGACCACGTCTGGCAATCGCACGTATTTTGACATTTCAGCTCACCTCAGACGAAATCAGCGCAAAAATCTCACATTTCAACGCAAACCAGAAAAAAACCTGAACTGGAAGAAGCGGTTATCGTAACCTCGCTTAAAGACTTGGCCCCACATCAGGTGCCCCCATACGCCAGAGCACTCGCCGCCCATCTGTTAAATTAGCGAGGCTTAGCCATTTGCAGACTTGTATTTGGCGATAAAACAATCTTGAGTAACGCTCAAACAAACATTGTTCATAAGTCGAGCGGATAAACCACAAGCATCAACTCGGCACCAAACTGAGATAATTGGATTTCAACATGGCCAGACCTTATGCCCTGCTAGACGTTTTCACTGACAAAGCGCTGGCAGGTAATCCGCTTGCAGTCGTGCTGGATGCAAAGGGATTGTCAGACGCTCAAATGCAGCAGATCGCGGGCGAGTTCAACCTCTCCGAAACCGTCTTCGTTCTGCCGCCGGAAAATCCGGCTCATAATGCATCACTTCGTATCTTCACCCCCTCCATGGAACTGCCATTCGCTGGCCACCCAACCGTTGGTACGGCCGTGCTCTTGGCAGAAAACCGCTTTGGCGCTCCGGACAATGACATGGATGCACTGGTGCTGCTGGAGGAAAAAGTTGGTTTGGTGCGCTGCGCCGTCGCTATGCAACAAGGCAAAGCAACCACCGCAGAGTTCGACGTACCAAGATTGCCAAAGCCAGCGCAGGAACTGGGCGACAAGGACGTCATTGCAGCTGCACTTTCGCTCGAACCAAATGAAATCACGTTCGAAAATCACAAGCCAAAGTCCTGGGATGCAGGTGTGCCATTTGCATTTGTACCGGTCGCGAACATGGATGCTCTCAACCGCATCCAGCCTGAGCCGAAGTACTGGGACGAGGCGTTCGGCGATATCGCCCATAACAACGCTTTTGCTTATTGCCGCCAGACCATCCATGTAGACAGCGCCTTTCACGCCCGCATGGTCTATCTGGAAGATGACCTGATCCGCGAAGACCCGGCAACCGGCTCAGCCGTCGCAGCGTTTGCCGGATCCATTGCCCAGTTTGACGAGCCACTGGACGGCATCCACACCTATCGCGTCGAACAAGGCTTCAAGATGGGACGCCCCTCCTTCATCTCGCTGGAGATCGAAATCCAGTCCGGCAAAATCCACGCCCACCGCATCGGCGGACAGGCAGTTATCCTGCTCACGGCGAACTTCTGATCTGATCAACGAGCCAAGCGGAGAGCGCCACCCGTTCTCCGCAAGCTCAAGAAGCCAATGAAGCAACGGGAGCCAATTGAGATTATCTCAGCGTATCCTGCATATACTTTTGAGTACTCCCAACCGTACTTTGAGTAAATTTCTTGCGTTTGAAGCTCAAATCCGCTAGGAAAATTACATATTTGGCAATTCGAGACTCACTCGCTAACGCCCAAAGAAGAATTGGCTTACACTTTCGAACCGGTATCTAACCATAATGTGATGGTATCGTTGACGATAAGCCACAGCGATGAAAAGGCAGCTGACAGATAATGATCGCGAACCGCGACAATCTGAATGAAACCAGCACCATGCGCCAGCATGGCGGCCTCTTCCTACGCACTCTCCTTCTACTTAGATGCCCCTAGGCGTCGGCGGCTCCGTATCCGGGCGGGCACTTAGGGGATCATTCTAAATATCTGAAAATGAAGGAAAATCCCCGAACGCTATTCAGGACAACATGCTGTCGGGGCAAAGTTGAAGGCACCACCAATGACCGCATCCGCTAAAGACCAAGTAGTTATTTTCGACACCACCTTGCGTGACGGAGAACAATCTCCCGGCGCTTCCATGACATTGGAAGAAAAGCTGCAAGTTGCGGAATTGCTGGACACAATGGGCGTCAACATCATTGAAGCAGGCTTTCCAATTGCCTCTCAGGGTGACTTCGAAGCGGTCAGCGAAATCGCCAAACGCTCCAAGAATTCCATCATCGCAGGTCTGGCCCGCGCGATCCCAGCAGACATCGAACGCGCTGGTGAAGCAATTAAGCTGGCAAATCAAGGCCGTATCCATACATTCGTCTCCACCTCCCCTATCCATCTGCAGTTCCAGATGAACAAGACACAGGAAGAGGTTCTGGAGATCATCACCAAAACGGTGAAACAGGCGCGCAACCTGATTGATGACATCGAGTGGTCCGCCATGGACGCCACCCGTACCTCCATCGACTACCTGAGCCGCTGCGTGGAAGCTGCAATCGACGCAGGCGCAACCACCATCAACCTGCCAGATACCGTTGGTTATGCGACACCCGCCGAATATCAAGAGATGTTCGAGAAGGTCATCGCAAACGTACCGAACTCGGATAAAGCTGTGTTCTCAGTGCATTGTCATAATGACCTGGGGCTGGCAGCCGCGAACTCTTTGGCTGGTGTTGCTGGCGGTGCCCGTCAGATCGAATGTACCATCAACGGCTTGGGCGAACGCGCAGGCAACGCAGCGCTGGAAGAAATCGTCATGGCCCTGCGCACCCGTAGTGACGTATTGCCCTACGAATGCAACATCGATCCGGCTTACCTGACTCGTGCATCCAAGCTGGTTTCTGCCGTTTCCTCGTTCCCCGTCCAGTACAACAAAGCAATCGTCGGCAAAAACGCATTTGCCCACGAAAGCGGCATCCACCAGGACGGCATGCTGAAGCACGCAGAAACCTATGAGATCATGCGCCTGAAGACGTTGGGGTCCGCGCAACCTCTCTGGTCATGGGCAAGCACTCTGGCCGCCACGCATTCAAAGACAAGCTGGCTGAGCTGGGATACGAGCTGGGTGACAATGCCTTGCAGGAGGCTTTCCGTCGCTTCAAAGACTTGGCAGACCGGAAGAAGAACGTCTACGACGAAGACATCGAAGCGCTGGTAGAAGACCAGATCACCATCGAAAACGAAAGCGTCAAGGTGATTGCTCTGACAGTTATCGCTGGCACCGGTGGGCCGCAGAAAGCAATCCTGACCATGGATGTGAACGGCCAACACCAGACCCGCGAAGCCACCGGCGACGGCCCGGTCGATGCAACATTCAACGCCATCAAGCAATCTGGCCACACGATGCAACCATGTCCTTGTATCAGGTCCATGCGGTCACCGAAGGCACTGATGCTCAGGCGGAAGTTTCCGTACGTCTGGAAGACAATGGCAAAATCTCGACTGGTAAGGGCGCTGACACAGACACACTGGTCGCCTCTGCCCGCGCCTATGTTTCCGCGCTGAACAAGCTGGTTATTCGCCGTCAGCGACAGGTCAATGTAGAAGACGCCATCACCGTCTAAGCTAACAAAATTGTTTGAGATGAATAAGAGCGCGGGTCAAAAAACGCCCGCGCTTTTTTTGTGCAAGGCCTTAGGCAGGCACCGCAAGCTTCTGGCAACTTGGGCTCAGTACCTGATAAAACTCGCAGGGCATCCCATCAACCTCAAGCGTTTCGCGGAACTCAAAACCAGCCCGTTTCATCACCTTCTTGGAAGCGTGGTTGTCTGGGTGTGCGAAAGCCAGTAAGTGCGAGTAATAGGTATTCTCGAAGAACCATTCCACAAGCGCCTGAGCAATTTCGCTACCCAGCCCCTTGTTCCAGAAGTGTTCATGCAAAGTGTACCCCATCTCGATCTCGGCAGTTTTCTCGTAAAGTGAGAAGCCTGCGCGCCCGACAAATTCACCCTCATGTGTCGAAAGGTGCCACTTGCTGAAGCCCAACAGTTCCTGAGTTTCAATAAAGCGCGCCAGCCGCTGCTTTACAGTTGCCACATCCCACGCCACATTGGTTGGCTGAAGATATCGATTTACGGTTGGATTGCGGTGGAGGCTAACAAGTTCCGCCAGATCATCTTGGGTAAAAGGACGTGCCCGCAGCCGCTTCGTTTCCAGAATTGGGGGTGTCACGTTCGCTTCCTCCATTAGAATCGCACACCAGCCAGCCAGAAAAACCGACCTGTAAGACCATCAGTCTCAAGCTAGATCTGGAGAGTATCTCACCAGATTACAACTGCTTTGATGCATGCATTATGCTTAAAAAAAACTATCAAAACCTAAAAGCGAAGGCTTGATCGCACGAGATTATGTCTAAAAAGCGTCAGAACCCTGTGTCACGCAATCCTTTGAAATTCAGTAGGATTTTCTCGAGGAACTTATGCAATCAACATTCATTAAGGCAAAATTACGATTTCAAAATACCACAGATTGAGCGGATAACATCATTTATCAGGCCACACAATGACTTAGGGTAAAGTTACCTTTAAAACGGCTATAAACATCACTTAAAAATGGTACTGGCCGGTGGAGTTTTCTCACACCGGCCAGAGCTCCAAGGAGCCTCAGCCCCGCCGCAAATTTAATTTCTAGGAAAATAGTAGGGCTTGTTTGGCGGCCTCAGCCAACGCGCGCCTCTCTTTAAAGAAACCATCGAACATTGTCACTTAGAAATTCATCCGCAAAACTATCTATATGCCGATTTTAACAGAGAATTTCATTGAACAAAAAATCGGAAGTCACGATCCCTGAAATCCCGCAGATTTCACCGACCTGACGAACGCGGCCACATCCTCCCCGTTCAGCGGGTCAAGAATTGGCCAGCTGGAAAGTTGCCCCCTGAAGAACGTGGATTGTCGCTTTGCATACCGGCGCGTCTCGGTCTTCGCCTTTTCAATAGCCCACTCCATGCTGGTGACACCCTGAGCAGCCTCAGCAAGCTGCTTAACGCCAATCGCCTTCATCACTTGCGAGTTAGGATCAAGCCCTTTGGCCCAAAGCGCACACGCCTCCTCAACAGCCCCGTGATCCATCATCAGATCGAACCGACGGTGGATTCGTTCATGCAGGACCTTCCGATCCGGCATAAGGACCACTGGCACCACTTCGTCACGTGCGATCAAAGGTGTGCTGCGCTCGTTCTGCCAGACGGAGAGCGACTTGCCGGTTCCTTCTATCACCTCTAGCGCACGCACAATGCGCTGCGTGTCCGAAGGATGCAGACGCTCGGCCATAACCGTATCCCGCTCTGCAAGTGCACCATGTAGCTCTCCAAAGGTTGCTTTCAGCGCAAAGCTGCGCCAGTGCCCTCGCACATCCTCGGGAATATCAGGCAGCTGCGACAGACCTTCCAATGCAGACTTGAAGCAAAGACCTGTCCCACCAACAACGACCAGCGAGCGCCCTTCCAGACGCGCCTTGGACAACAGCTCACCAAATTCGGTCAGCCAGTTCATCACGCTATAGGCTGATCACTGGCGATATGCCCAAACAGGTAGTGAGATGCCTGCGATTCTTCTTCCGCAGTGGGGCGGGCGCTCAAAATGCGAAGATCAGAATAGATTTGCATGGAATCTGCATTTACAACCCACGCATCCAACTCTTTTGCCAGTTGAATGGAAAGAGCTGTCTTGCCGCTGGCCGTCGGTCCGGCTATCAACACCGCAACTGGCCTTTTTCCAGTGCCATCCACCTGCACACTCCGAGAGCTGCTTATGTCGTTTGTTGTCACGCTCATTTCCAATCCAGCCAAACCTGCCGTCACTGAGAATCTGATCGAGAAGATCAGCGCCCTTCTGCCCGCTGCGCCTCAGGTTAAACACCTCAATCCGCAGATCGCAGTAGACCTGACAGTAGAAGGCCACGCACCATCTGAAGAACTTGCAAGCTCTATTCGCACAAACCTTGCAGATGCACCAGTTGACGTTTTCATTCAACCCCAGAATGGCCGCAGAAAGAAACTCCTGATAGCAGATATGGATTCCACCATGATCCAGCAGGAGTGCATTGACGAACTGGCAGCCGAACTCGGCTTGAAAGAAAAAAATCTCCGAGATCACCGAGCGTGCCATGCGCGGCGAGATCGAATTTGAACCAGCCTGCGCGAGCGCGTCGCTCTTCTGAAAGGCCTGGGCACCGAGATCATCGGCAAAACCATTGAGACCCGCATCACACTGACACCCGGTGGCCGGGAACTGGTTCAGACCATGAAAGCTAACGGCGCATACGCGGCTCTGGTATCCGGTGGGTTCACCTCTTTCACCCAAAAGATCGCTGATGTCATCGGCTTCGACGAGAACAAGGCAAACACCCTTTTGGAAGCAGAGGGGAAGCTCTCCGGTGAGGTTGCAGAACCGATCCTGGGTAAACAAGCCAAACTGGATCGCCTGAACCAACTCTCAGAAGAAAAGAACATCCCATTGGACGACGTTATCGCGGTCGGTGATGGCGCAAATGACCTTGCCATGATCTGTGCTGCCGGTTTGGGTGTTGCCTTCCATGCAAAGCCGAAAGTGGCAGCAGAGGCCCGTGCCAGCATCAACCACGGCGATTTGACCGCCCTGCTCTACCTTCAAGGCTATAGTCACCACGAATTCGTCAAAAACTAACCACCCAATCCTCAACAAAAAGCCGCTCCCAGTCCGGAAGCGGCTTTTTTAATGTCTTAGGCAGGACCGCTAGTCTTCGATACGGACCGCAACAAAACGCAGCTCACCTGCACCGTTGGACAGCAACAGTAACGCAGAGCGCCGGTCGTCGGCTTTCAGCCGGTTCACCATCTCAATCACATCACTGGTCGTCGCCACAGGTTCCTGAGCAACTTCAACAATCACATCGCCGGCACGAACACGTTTGTCCTCCGCAGAACTGCCTTCAGCAACGCGCGTGATCACCACACCTTCGATTTCGTCTGAAAGCGCAAAACGCTGACGCAGCGCTTCATCCACTCGGGCCAGAGACAATCCAAGCACAACGGTCTCGTCCGCCGTATCCCTTGGACTTTCCTGATCCTGCTCCGTCTGTTCAACGTCAGCAAGCTCATCAAGGCGGCCAAGTGTGACTTCGATCTCCACCTCCTCACCACGGCGAAGCACGGTCAGCGGCACAGTGCTGCCAATCGTGGTGGTCGCAACCATGCGCGGCAAATCCCGCATCTCAGGAATGTCACGTCCGTCAAATTGCAACACCACATCACCCGGCAAAATGCCAGCCTCCTTCGCAGGACCAGCATCAGATACACCGGCAATCAAAGCACCGTGCGCACTCTCCATACCAAGGCTTTCGGCGATTTCATCCGTAACATGCTGAATGCGCACACCAAGCCAGCCACGACGGGTCTCACCAAACTCGCGCAGCTGCGCAATCACGCTGGTCGCGGTCTCCGCGGGAATAGCAAAACCAATACCGATGGACCCGCCAGAGGGTGAAAAGATCACTGTGTTGATGCCAACCACTTCGCCATCCATGTTGAACAGCGGACCTCCCGAGTTGCCCCGGTTGATCGCAGCATCTGTCTGAATAAAGTTGTCGTAAGGACCGGAATTGATGTCTCGGTTACGCGCGGAAACGATACCCGCAGTCACCGTGCCACCAAGCCCGAACGGGTTGCCAATCGCCATCACCCAGTCGCCGACACGCAGCACTTCGGAGCTACCAAACTTCACTGCGGTGAGAGGAGACTGAGGTTCAACCTTTAAAACCGCAAGATCTGTTTTATCGTCAGAGCCAAGAAGTTCAGCGGAAAGTTTGCTACCGTCATTGAAGTTAACGGTGATCTCATCGGCCCCCTCGATCACATGATTATTGGTCACGATGATGCCCTCTTCACCATCAATGACAAACCCGGAACCTAGGGATTGGACACGCTGTGGGCTTTCACTCTCAGGTTCCTGCCCGTTAAAAAAACTCTTCGAAAAACTCCTGGAACGGAGACCCCTCGGGTACATCCGGCAATTGCAACGAGCGCTGCGACTGCACCTTCTGCGCAGTAGAGATATTCACAACAGCATCGCCAAACTCTTCCGCCAGGTCTGCCAGAGATTCAGGGCCTTGTGCCTGAGCGCTGTCAAAGCTGCCGGTCACTACCGCAACGCCAAGCGCGCTCGCAAAAACAAATGCCTTGATTGAACGTCCAAGCTCAAGGCGAGGGAAAACACCGGCCATAAGCCATCTCCTCAGATTATCAGGTGAGAACAAAACTTCACCAGAACGCAGTCTGAAAACAAATATGCCCGCGCTTGGTTAACAAAGCGCGGGCAAAACTAACATTTATTTTGAGACTACGTCAGGCTGAATTCTCGCAGTTGTGTCATTGGCAAATTTGCACTTACCCGGTCAGATCGCACCAACCAAACAATCAACACACCCAGCCCCATCGCGGCAACACCGCCAAGGCGGAGAGACTGATCAGGAATTTCCTGAGCTTTCCGCATGAATTCCTTCAAATGGCCCGGGGCAAGAGCATAAACAACTCCCTCAACAACGAGGACAAGCCCCAAAGCCACGACAAGATCATTCATTACTGTGCTGCACCAACCGTTGTTTCTGGAGCACCAACCGTAGTTATGTTTCCACCTCCACTCGCATCATTGAAGTAGCGGAAGAAGTCAGAGTCAGGAGACAGAACCAGCGACGTATCGCCGTTTTCCATGGAAGTTCTGTAAGCCTGCATAGAACGATAGAACTCGAAGAAGCTTGGGTCCTGACCATAAGCTGCCGCGAAGATCTGGTTAGCCGCAGCATCACCATCACCACGGATGATTTCGCCATCACGTTGTGCTTCCGCCACGAGAACGGTTGCATCACGGTCAGCACGAGACTTGATACGACGGGACTGCTCTTCACCCTGCGCACGAATTTCAGTCGCTTCACGCTGACGCTCTGTCTGCATACGACGGAAAATCGCCTGGGAGTTTGCTTCCGGCAGATCCGCACGGCGGATCTTCACGTCAATCACATCCATTCCGATCGCAGCCGCGCTTTTGTCCACGTCCTGACGGATCTGTTCCATCAGCTCAGAACGCTCGTCGCGCACCACCTGAACAAAGGTTGCTTTTGCCAGTTCCGAACGCAGGGAAGACTGCAAGAACGTTGCCAGACGACGCGACCCTTGTTCCACATTGTTCACGGACTGATAGAAGCGCACCGGATTGGTGATGCGATAGCGAGCAAACGCATCAACGGTCAAACGCTTCTTATCTGCAACAATTGCTTCCAGAGGAGGCATGTTCAGATCAAGGATACGCTTGTCCAGAACGATCACGTTCTGCCATGGCAGTTTGAATTTCAGGCCCGGTTCGGTTTCCTGAGCTTTCACTTCACCAAACTGCAGAACAAGAGCCTGCTGGTTGGTGTGATGATGAAGGTTGACCAGTAAAGAACAAGGGCAACAATCGCAATGGCAATGCTAGAATAGCACTTTTCATCAGTTGTTTCCTCCAGAAGTACGGTTCAGCTGATCAAGTGGCAGATAAGGCACGACGCCGCTTTGCTGCCCATTACCATCAATGATAATTTTCGGGTTCTTGCTCAAAACCTCTTCCATTGTCTCAAGATAGAGGCGCTGGCGAATGACGTCCGGAGACTTCGCATATTCCTCATAGATCTTGGTAAAACGCTGAGCCTGACCGGTTGCTTCCGCAATTGTCTGGTCACGGTATGCCTGTGCAGCTTCAGATACGCGAGCCGCATTACCACGTGCTTCAGGAACAATCTTGTTGGCATAAGCCTGCGCTTCGTTCTGAATACGCTCTTGGTCCGCACGGGCGGCCTGAACATCACGGAACGCTTCGATGACCTGCGCAGGAGGATCAACCTTCTGCATTTGCACCTGAGTTACTTCGATACCAGCCTTGTAGCTGTCCAGTGTTTCCTGCATCAGCTGCTGAACAGCAAGCTGAATAGGAGCACGGTTTTCAGTCAGGATCGCATCAATACGGGAACCGCCAACAACTTCACGCATCGCACTTTCAGCAACCGCCTTCACGGTGCCGGACGGATTCTGGATGTTAAACAGATACTCCTGAACACCGGTTGGGGTGTTCTGAATGCGCCACTGAACCTTGAAGTCCACATCCACGATGTTTTCATCACCAGTCAGCATCAGACTTTCTTCAGGCACATCACGCTGGTTGATGGAGGTACCACGAACAAACTCTTCCATACCAACGGTCAATTCGCGAACGCTCAGTACTTCTGGTGTGTACACCTGTCCAACAGGATATGGCCAGTTGTAGCGCAAGCCCGGACTGGTTTGTCCAGTCACATCACCAAACACCAGCTCGACACCAACTTCACTCGTTTGAACACGATAAAAACCAGTCGCAAGCCAAATCACCACGGCAACAAGGATCGCAAACAGGATACCTTTAAATCCAAGTCCGCCACCATCACCTGGCAGAACAGACTTCAGACGGTCCTGACCACGCTTTAGGATTTCCTCGAAATCAGGCGGGTTTCCACCACCATTACTGCCGTTACGCTGAGGGCCACCGCCGCCGCCCCAAGGGCCGCCACCGCCCTTGTTACCGCCGGAGTTCCCCCAAGGGCCGCCGTTATTGCCGCCACCTCCGCTTTCATTGCTCCAAGGCATAGAGAGATCCCTTTACTAGATACGTTGCCGGATAGCCGACAAATATATGAGAGTTAGACTAAGCCAACTATTACTTGATTAGGGTTATAGCAAGTTACCAACGCCTTTCAACGAATGCAGATAAGCCGGACGACCGCACTCCGCGAAAAACACCAGAACCCCACAGAAACCAGACACTGTCCTTGAAGATAAGGCTTCTTTTGCGCGTTTCAACCGCCGCTTTACAGGACCGCCTACAATTTTCAGCCATAAGAATTAGCAGCAAATTCCGGCGAATTCTTGCCGTTTGCTCTACAAAGCGTAAACCGCCAAAGACCCTGAAGACACCTTCACTACTATCAGGTGTCAGTTTTCAGGAGGCCGTTTCAAACGCATATCAACATGCGGAAGGTCATCATAAATATGAATTTCGGAGATCGCCAAGAACCCACATTGGTGTAAAAATCCTGCAGATAGGTCTGCGCCTTCAGCTCAACACGTGCATCATCATTGGTCGCAGCACAATAGGAAAGGGCGGCTTGCATCATATTTCTTGCAATGCCCTGTCCACGCGCGTCCTTAGACACGGCAACACGACCAATCTTAAAAACATCTCCATCATCGTACGCAACGAGAATCCGCAGCGCACCAATAACATCGCCAGCATCATCAAGGACCATCACATGTTTGGCACCATGATCTAGTCCATCAATGTCAAGATAGATACATTCCTGCTCAACAATGAACACGTCACACCTGAGCTTCAGCAGAGAATACAGCTGTTCAATGCTGAACTCGTTGAAGTCTTTAAGTTCAAGAAACTGGGACATACCACCTCAATAATTCCCCAGCCTGCTCTCGGAAAGCAAGCCAAAATCTCTGTCTATCTTGGTCTCCGCCATTTGAATTACAAGCGAATAACTGCCCAAAACTAATCTTTAGGCAGATTTCACAAGCAGAAACAGAAGGCAAGACCGCTCGCGGCGTTCCGCTTAACCTCTCGTTAATGAACAGGGGCGGGTATGCGTATGCGGGCACTAAAGCCAAGACACCTCATGAACAGTTTACAGCGTAGGTTCCTGCCGTCCTCCCACTTTCAACCGACTTGGGAGGAGGAGAAAGTTCCCGGCTGGTTCCATAATGAGTTGGCACAGATACACTGCCAAAAGCGCGAAAAGCAGCTTCGCCTAAGTGCAGGCATACCCGCATCCTGCACGCGGTCTTTACAAACCCATGGCCTCTGGATCAGGCACAATGTTTTGCCTCGGGAGTTCTTTCGCAGGCTCAAGTATGAAGCCTTCGACTATTTCGTCGGCCAGCGCGATCGCAACAAACGTCTTCTCAAAAACTGGCATAACGCACAAAGCTTTACTATGCCGCTGAACTATTCCAACCTGCTCCGGCAACCGTTCCTGCAGTCCGCCATCACCGACGATCTCATTCCACCTTCAGTACAATTTGCGGCAGGCAGAAAAGCCAAACCGGCGTATCACCTGGAGGCGATGGCACAGTGCGCTCCTTCCTTTAGCTTTGGAGCCGACGGCCTCAAAATGCCCGCCTTTGCAATTGACCACGATGCCTTTGCACCGGGCGCAACCGCACTGCTCTTTTTAGAGAAGGTCACGCCTGAGGACGGGGTGCTGTTCTACATCCCCGGCTCACACCGAATGACAAAACAGCGCGTTTCCTGGGAGTATCAGCGTTACCTTGGCTGCTCAGAACTGGAAGAGGACGAGGATGAACCCGTCACAGGCCTGAGCGATCTACAAGACCTGAAACTGGCCCCACTCGTTCCACTGAAGATTGAGGCAAACACATTGCTGATTTGGGACCGCACCGGCTTCCACGGGCGTCTGCCAAGCACCAACAATACACACAACGCCCATACAGCCCACCGCCTTGCCTTGCGCGCGGACCTGT
Source organism: Pseudovibrio sp. JCM 19062 (assembly GCA_001310715.1). The sequence continues at coordinate 39,402 of BAXV01000013.1, read as the reverse complement.
CAACCAAATCATCGACACGTGGCAACTAGGCAACAACGGTCAGAGACGGCGGCGATAAATTTCCAGTGAGGAGTCTGCTGTATCTTTCGCCCCCCTATCAAACGGCGTTCGCTCTGCAAGTTCCCACTCATCCTCATGGATCTCGGGAAACTTGGTATCTCCATCAGGCTGGGCATGGATACGGGTGATGTAAAGTGTCGATGCTTGTGGCATGGCCTTTTTATAGATCTGACCGCCACCCACGATCATGATTTCATCCACGCCATCTCTCTCGGCAATATCGTTTGCCAGAGTTAGAGCATCCCCAAGGCTGCTCACCACCTCAACCCCGTCATAGGCGTAGTTTGGATCACGCGTGATGACGATGTTTTTCCGGTTTGGCAAAGGCTTTCCAAGCGTCGTGCAAATGCTCTCGAATGTGCGACGCCCCATAATCACTGGCTTGCCGGTTGTCGTCTTTCGGAAGAACTTCAAATCCGTAGAAACAGACCATGGCATATCGTTATTCGCGCCAATGACGCCATTTTCAGCCACCGCTGAAATCATCGAGATTTGCTTCATCCTATCCTCTATCGACAAGAAACAAGGGACGCGCAGAGGACGAGAACAAAAAGTCCCGCCCAATCCGGTACAGATAATAAGCCCGAGCCTAAGGCCTTACATTCCAACTAAGCATTAACGGTGCCCCGCCCTCTGCCGTATCAAACACACCATAAGCAGCAGTCTTCAGCTTAAGGTCTGCACCCGCGCCTCCATCCGCCAAAGCCTTCAAGGCGAAGCGCGCGATACCGTTACTGGTCACCACAAGAAGGGTCTGATCAGGATATTTCTTGGGAGCTGACGCAAAGAACTCCTGCCAACGCCCAATCACAGCATGCGGATCAATATGCCACCCTGTGGTGGCACACCTTCCTCTTCCCATGCCCGCAGAGCCTCGTCGCCAATCCGCGCACGAACCTCTTCCTCAGGCTTGTTCTCATCCGGCCCGTAATCGATCTCCACCAAAAACGGCAGCACCTTCAGATCAACCTCTTCAGCTTGCGTCTTCAAGGCAATCTGAGCCGTTTGCTTCGTCCGCTGTAACGGAGAGCAAAACGCCTTATCAAACACCACGCCAAGCTCTGCAAAATGTTCAGCAAGCTTCTCAGCCTGTGCCAAACCAGAAACGCTGAGTGGCAGATCTGTCCGCCCGCCAACCCGCGTAACAACATCGCCCTTATCAAAGGTGTTGCCGTGTCTGAGAATATATATGCGCGTCACAGGCCAGTCTCCAGATGATCGTAGGGGTCACCGAATTTCGCAATCAATTGGGCCGCAAGTTCGGCATCACTTGGCGTATCCACACCAGACATGGAAAGCTTTGGTGGCTGAACTTCCTCAGCATGAACAACCATTCCGTTCTCAAGAAAACGAAGTTGCTCCAGCCCTTCCATCTGCTCGTAATACCCAAGCCCAAGCTCGTTAAAACGCTCCAGAGCCTCAACACGGTAGCCATAAAGACCGATGTGACGGAAGACCGGAGACAGCTTATCAGTCTCTCGCAGCTTCTCTTCCTTGCGAATGGCAGGCAGAATATTTTTCGAGAACCACAGCGCCGTCCCATCATCCTTACGCACACAAGTAGTGCCAGAAAATGGATGAGCCTTCTTGTGCTCACGAAGCGTATCAAGCCCCTCCCAGTCGAGCCGGATGACAGGCGTAAACACATCCGCATCAGCCGCGCTTCTGCCGCTTTGATCAACCCGGCAACATGCTCTGGCGGCGTAAACGGCGCATCGCCTTGCAAGTTCAGCACGAATTCAGGATTGCTTCCATGCTCTTTCGAGGCAGCCATCGCCCGGTCTGTGCCAGACGGATGCTCGGGATCAGTCATCACAAACGGCGCACCAATCTGGCGGCAGTGGTCTGCCACCTCTTCATGATCAACCGCGACCACATAGTCAGAACCGGTCTGCTTCGCCGCAACGCGGGCAACCTGTACAACACGCTCAAGCAAACTGCGCCCACTGATCGGATGCAACGGTTTGCGTGGAAATCGTGTTGATCCAATCCGCGCAGGAACACAAATAAGGGTTCGCATAGGAACTCCCTTGCAAAAACAAAAGAAAACTAGACTGCAACAACAGCCTTGATATGTGGGTGCGGATCGTAACCTTCCAGTGCGAAATCTTCATAGCAGAAGGCAAAGATATCTTTCACCTCTGGATTGATACGCATGACCGGCAAGGCTCTTGGCTCTCTGGAAAGCTGAAGCTCTGCCTGCTCCATGTGATTTGAGTAAAGGTGCGCATCGCCAAGCGTATGCACAAAATCACCCGCCTCCAGATCACAGACCTGCGCAATCATCATGGTCAGCAACGCATAAGAGGCGATGTTGAATGGTACACCCAAAAACACATCCGCCGAACGCTGATAGAGTTGGCAAGAAAGCTTGCCATTCGCCACATAGAACTGAAACAGCGAATGACACGGCGGCAGCGCCATATCGTCAACAAGAGCCGGGTTCCATGCAGACACGATCAAGCGACGGCTGTCCGGATTGGTCTTGATCTGGTGGACCAGATTGGCAATCTGATCAACAGAGCCCCCATCAGGCTTTGGCCAGGAGCGCCACTGGTAGCCGTAGACAGGCCCCAGGTCGCCATTTTCATCAGCCCATTCATCCCAGATGCGGACACCGTTTTCCTTGAGGTACTTGATGTTGGTATCGCCTGCCAAAAACCACAGCAGCTCATGAATGATGGATTTCAGATGCAGTTTTTTTTGGTCGTAACAACCGGAAAGCCTTCAGACAGATCAAACCGCATTTGATGACCAAACACCGACTTGGTGCCTGTTCCGGTGCGATCTTCCTTGACCACACCTTCATCTATAATGCGGCGCATCAGCTCCAGATATTGCTGCATGAAGGATCAACTCCTGTTCTACGATTCGCCCGCGCACAGTATAGCTTGTTTCGCAAAATGCGCTTCTGTGCGGTCGTTGAGGCCGGTCTTACCTCATGCTTCTGCCAAGAAAAAGACCTTCAAAATTGTTGGCAGTCACTATGCTCAGGCAAATCCCTGCAAAAGCGTCATTTCTCTTTCTTTGAGGCTGCCACTTAACCAATTTGCCCTGTGAATATGCCGCTTTGTCAACAGGTTCTCTTCACTATGCAACACCAACCAAGAGCTTTTGCCCTTCCATTTACCGGTGCGTGCACCTATATTCCCTCTGCCAGTTCGCTGGCTATGGCAATAAATTGCGAGCGCAATAAACCATTCGGACCCGGGGGCGGTACCCGGCGCCTCCACCAAAGACCGTTGTATTCCAGCGGTCTTCGGGGGGGCGAAATAGGATCGACGAGGGCGTAAAGGCTTTGTTTTTGCTCGGCATGGTACCACGATATCGGACCAAACTTGATAGTTGCAAATGACAACTACGCTATGGACAACGCTGTAGCTGCGTAATGCGGTTCCAGTAGTCCACTAAGTCCCGTTGGTTAGCACCTTCAGGCGGGGTTCGGAGGCACCTGGCAACAGAAGCCTCCACTTTAGTGTTAAAAGGCCTTTTCCTTATTCTACGCCGATTCAGGGTATAGAATTACATGACAGGTCTTTTTGTCGCCTCTACGCTATAGTTAGGCCGAATAAGAACGCAAAGGATGAGCGGTGCCGAGCATGGCTGAAGATTTAATCCGCTATGACATCATCATTCAGGACGCGCTGAGAAGTGCAGTCCGAAAGATATTGGTTGAGGTCAACCGGGCAGGACTTCCCGGTGAGCACCATTTTTATATTGCCTTTGAAACCACGGCCCCCGGCGTCAAGATTTCAAACCGCTTGAGGGAACGCTATCCGAAAGAAATGACGATTGTTCTGCAGCACCAGTTTTGGGATCTGAACATCACCGAGCATGCTTTCGAGGTTGGTTTGTCCTTCGGTGGCGTTCCGGAACATCTTTATGTCCCGTTCTCCGCGATCAAAGGCTTCTTCGACCCGTCCGTCCAGTTCGCTCTTGAATTTGAGCCTGGTAAGACCGGTGAAGACCTGCCAGCAGAATTCCGCATTGCGGAGCGTGATCTGGACTCTGTAGAAGAATTCCACGCGCGCTTGGAAACTGCTGTTGAAAAGGCTGAAGAGGAAGAGGCAAACGCAAACGTCGCTTCCGAGGCAGAAGAAACTGCTTCAGACTCTGAGGATGATAAAGAGAAACCAAAAACTGACGAGCCTTCCAAAGAAAAAGATGGAAGTGCGCAAGTTGTTTCTCTGGATGCTTTCCGCAAGAAGAGCTGATCCCTCCGATCAAGAAAAGAGCGGTCGGCTCATCAATGTCATGTAATAGGTGATTGTATGAGCGCGACCGTTGTTAACCTGCGTCAGGCCCGCAAGCAAAAGGCCAAAGACGCAAAAGCCCAATCCGCAGCGGAAAACCGCCGGAAGTTCGGGCGTACAAAAGCCGAAAAATCTCAGGAAACAGCAGAAGCCGACATACAGGCCAGACGCTTTGACGGCCATAAACTAAGCTCCACCTCCTCCCCCACGCAGACTGACGAAGGTTGAGGCACCCATGAGCCTCAAGAAACGCTCCATCACGCTCCACGGCCACAGAACCAGCATTACGCTGGAGCCAGAGTTTTGGGCCGGACTGGAAGACCTTGCCCACAGTCAGGACAAGACCATCACTGCAACCATCGCCGCCATTGATGACCAGAGAAATCCCGAAAACAATCTCTCAAGCTGCATTCGTGTGGCTGTGCTCAAGCATTTTCAAAACCAACCTATCAGTTGACCTGCAACAGCCGCCCACCCGGCAACTCGATGAACCTTGGTGCACTGCGATCTTCCGCTGGCAGATCCGGCAAAGGCTGCCGCTGAACCTGATTATCATTCCGCGCATCAAGCACGCCCAGATTTCTAGGCGCCCCTGACTGAATGATCGGCCCCAGCAGATCAACCTCTCCAGCCGGAACCGTTGCCTCATTCATCCCCCCAATTGTCACCGGCTTGTCCAGCGCAGGCAAATTGGTCTTTGCTCGTGGCTTTGGAGGATTTACGATTGTAACCGAGGGGCTCGCAGCCTCTTGGGCAGCGCCATCTCCGTCAAGCATTGAGCGAATGCGGGCACTAAAGTCCAGCACCGAGTTTTGCTTGGCTTCAGTTTCAGCGCTCACCTGTGCATCAGCAGCCGCTCTGGCATCCGCCGCCGCTTTTTCTTCTGCCAGCCTTTGCGCCGCCTCAGCCGCTTTAGAGCCTCAAGAGCTTGTGCTTTTCTGGCCTTTTCCTCAGCAGCCAACTGTGCAGCACGCGCTTGTCTCGCTTTGTCAGCCTCAGCCTGCCGCGCACGCTGCGCAGCTGCGGCAGCTTCTGCGGCCTGACGGGCTTTTTCTTCCTCGTTCGCCTTTGCTTTGAGCGTAGCGTCCTCTTCCCGCTGCTGTTTCAGCTGGTCAAGCATACGCTCTTGTTCAGCAATCTTGTTCTGCTCTTCCTCAATGCGCTTCACATTCAGCTCAATGGCGCGAAGATTGAGGTAGGACAGCAACGGCCCCGTATCCAGCTTGCGTTGCGGGTTTTCCAAGGAACCGGAATAAAGGATCGCCACCTGCGGCTCCGCGCCGGCAACCTTCTGCGCTTCATCGCGGGTTTCATGGAAACATCACCGGTCAGCGCCCACTTCTCAAGATCAATCACCGCAGATCCAAACAGGGTCGTGCCTTCCGTATCAACCGAGATATTGCGCGCACGAATACGGCCACTGGCAAGGCCCAAAGAGCCATCGACACGCTTGAACTGGACCGAGCCCGCATCCAGATGATCAGCAAACGCGCTTTGTATAACAGCCTCATCAATCTCAAGTCCTGCATCCGCTGCCTTGATCACCAGATCAAATGCCGCCGGATTGATGCGGCGTATCTCGCCATCTGTCAGGCTGAACGTACCACCACCGGAAAGACCAGCAACAAGACCGGAGATCGTGCGCCCACTGCCCTCAAATTCAGCAATCGCCTGCAGCTTACCGGTCGCCAGCGCGCGCCCGTCATCAGACCACGACAACTCCTCAAAGTCCGCATCATCGAGCCGGAAACGGCCAGAAAGCGTTGCCTGTCCCTGATCCCGCTGTAAGTCAAACGCCCCGGAGAACTCACCCCCGGCAAAGCGTCCCGTCCCTTCACTGATGGAAAGCTGATTGGATCGCAAGCGTAGCTGCCCACTGGCCGCCGTCAAATGAAACTCATCGCTAAACAACGCCCGGTCACTTGTTACATCCAGCGTCAGATCAACACCGTCCGCAAGGCCCTGCCCCAGCGCCTGAGACGGCCAGACGCCATCATCCTGAAGCGCACCAGCCCACACGTTGGAGCCCAGCAACAGCTCACTCAGGCTGCGCATATCCAGCTCGGAAAGTTCCAACTTACCAGATGCCTTCAGCGGCCCGTTTTCCTCAAGAGAACCTTCCAGCTCGCCCATCAGATCCATGTTGGCCAGCTGGCCTGTCAGATCTGCAAGTTTAAATTCACGCCCACGCCCTTCAACCTGAGCACTCAGGTTCGCTTTGAGTGGACCGGAATAAATTGGATAAACCTTGCCAAACGCCAATCCATAATCGGCCAGATCATCGGACTGCAGCTCAACCTTCGCCGACCAAACCGCATCAGAGCGGCGCGGAAAGCGCACAGTACCATCGGAAAGCACAGTCATGCCGACAAGGGCACTAGAGAACCCAAAGGCAAGCTCATCACGCGGGCTACCAGACAAGGACAGACGAACCTCTCCCGGCTGTAACTGAGTAATCGGGATCGCCTCAAACCCAAGCTGGCGCAACACCTTGACGCCATCTTTACCGCCAAGGGTCATTTCTGCGTAAAGGTTGCCCTCGGCAAAGTCATCGATGCGACCTTCAAAGGTGCCGTTCAGATCAATCTCGCTAACACCAACCTCGCCAAACAGGTTCAACGACATGTCCGTCCGCCCCTTCTCCGCATAGGCCGAAAGCTCTGCCTTCAGGCTTGCCGGAGCAAGGTCAGGAGCCGCCGTTTTAAGGCGCTTAATCAACGGATGGTCAGGTGCATATTCTTCCAAAACAGCCACAGCGCCATTGAGAGATGAGCCGTCAAAGTGCCTTTGATGTTACCCTGAGGGGTTGTGCTCAGGTCATCAATACGGCCCTTCATGTCAATGTAGGCACCAGCAAAATCGCGGATTTTCAGCTGGCTTATCGAAAGCGCATCCTGGCTCAGGCTGGCACTCACAACCATGCTTTTGGCCTTCACACCACTGGCAACCAGCTCATCCGCATAAAGCCGCAGGGACATATCAACCACACTTGGCTGGATCGTTTTACCCGTGAACGCCTCGACATAACGCTGGATCTCATCCACATTAACCCGGTCACTGTCCATATCAACGGTAATCAGTGGACTACGATCGAGTGGATGCTCGAAGGAGATCAGGCCAACACTGCGCACATCACCTGCATCAATACGTAGATCAGGAAGCCGCAGAGCACCGGAACCCGCTTCAATACGGCCTTTAAGCGCAAGAGGAGCCAGACGCTTGGACGCATCCTTACGTTCGCCCAACCACCAGTGTGCTAACTGATGCGGCTGACGGGATGAAATCTCCCAGTCCCCCTGATAGCCGGCTGAACCGCCCAGCTCCAGATACCCGCTCGTCTTAAACGCACTCCGGCCCGGCAACTCGCCTGAAAGCCCATCAATCTTCCAGCCAGTCCCAGTAGACTCAAGCACGCCGCTCAGGTTGGAGACAACAGAACCGCCCGCGACAACAACAGGGACGCTCAGATCCATCTGACCTTTCACATCCAGCAAGGGCAGCGATTTCAAACCACCCGCCAATCTGGCTATAACAGCATCTGTAGGCACCAGCGGACGCTGCGGTCCACCGCCAAACATCCGGTCCAGATCAACCTGTTTGAACTGCGCAACCGCCTGAAACTCCGGTTCAAGCCCAAAGCTGTAAATCCCGCCGCCTTCAGCGGTGACCGGACGCTCCTCAGAACCAAGGCGCAACGTCGTTTCTGTTAGCTCCAGTCGCTCGCCGTCCAGATTAAACTTACTCTTGCCCGCCCATTCCAGAGCCTCAGAGCCTTCACTGAGAATAGACTGGACTTCCGCATCACCGTAATAGGAAACCACCCCATCCTGATGCCTAAGAAAACCGTCTGTAGAAAACTCGGCAGCAACATTTGCAGGCGAAACCTGCGTTTTCACACGGATCTGACCGTTCTGCTCCAATCGGCCACTGCCGACCTTCAGCATGTAAGGAACGCCCTCATAGCGCAGCGCGCCCTCAACCTTGAACGGCCCCTGCAAGCCTCCGGCAGAAAGCTCAAGGTTTGCATTCTCAGCGCGGCGCACTTCGCCGGTGCGCGCATCCGTCAACACGATAGAACCGTTCTTAACGCTTACCCCCTCCAAAATGAGAGAGCTTGGATCGATTTCAGAGATAACAGAACGACGCATGTTGGTTTGCAAAACATCAAGGCGTCCTGCCTCATCCAAAGACAAGTTGAGTTCCGGCTCATTGAGCTTCATCTCTGTGACATGGACTTCCCCACGTAGCAAAGAAGGCAACTCAATACGCCCCTCAAATCCTTTGATGGTCAACAACGGGTCTTCCACCGCACCAACGCGCACGTCAGAGAGCTTCACATAGGGAGCGGGTAAAAGCTGGACATCAGTTTCTCCAAGGATCGTAACCTGATGCCCCAGAACTTTCTCACCATAGTTTTCAAAGAGAGAGCGATACGCCGACCAATCTATGACCAAAGGGCCAACAAGCGCGACAACCAGCGCTAAGATCAAAGCCCCACCGACGGTGATGTAAACCGAATTCAACGTAAAAGCTCCTTTACCCACTTCGAACCTAACGCCTTGCCGCGTTGTCCGCCTATGAGCTGCCTGCAAACACTCGTTTGTCTATGTGAATTACAGCAGGAACAAGACAACAGCAACGATATAAGGCAATCTTTCCAAATGGAACAAAGCAAGTGCGGATTTATCGCACGTCTTTACTTGTCATCCAGAGAAACAATCTTGCCGGGATTCATGATATTCAGCGGGTCAAGGCTGCGTTTAACTGCCGCCATAACTGCCACGCCCGCCCCATGTTCCTTAGGCAGATACTTCATTTTACCCTGCCCCACACCATGCTCACCCGTGCAAGTCCCGCCCATTTCAATGGCTCGGTAATTCAGCCGTTCTACAAAGGCTTCAGACTTGGCAATGTCCTCGGATCATTCAGATCCGTCAGCACAAGCACATGGAAGTTTCCGTCACCAACATGGCCAACTATCGGGCCAATCAAGCCATTTTCTTTGATGTCTTTATGTGTGGCAGTCACACAATCAGCCAGCCGAGAAATCGGAACACACACATCAGTCGACAGGCCTGTCCGGTCCGGTGCCAGCCCCAAACCAGCCCAATAAGCATCATGTCGGGCCGCCCAAAGCCTGTTGCGCTCTTCCGGGTCCGTCGCCCATTCAAAGCTCTTCATGGAGTTTTCAGCAGCAATTTCGCCAAATCGCTCTGCCTGCTCTTTTACGCCAGCTTCACTACCGTGGAATTCCACAAGCAGCAACGGCGATTCCGGCAAAGACAGCTTTGAATAGGCATTGACCGATTTGACAGAGAGCGTATCCAACAATTCGATCCGGGCAATCGGAATCCCGTACTGCACCGCCTCAATAACCGTGTTGCAACAATCTGCAATGCTGTCAAAAGATGCAATGCCGCCGGAAATCGCCTCAGGTATTCCCTTCAGCTTCAGCGTGATCTCAGTAATCACACCTAATGTTCCCTCAGAGCCCACCATCAAACGTGTCAGGTCATATCCGGCAGAGGACTTCTTAGCGCGGCTTCCGGTTCTCACAATGGTTCCGTCCGGCATGACCACGGTCAGCGCCAGAACCATATCCTTCATGGTGCCATAAAGCACCGCATTGGTGCCCGACGCCCGTGTTGCTGTCATGCCCCCAATCGTGGCATCCGCACCCGGATCAATCGGAAAGAACAAGCCCGTATCACGCAAATAAGCATTCAGCTGCTTGCGCGTCACCCCCGGCTGAACCACACAGTCCAGATCCTCGGGATGAACCGCAACAACCTCATTCATCTGGGAAAGATCCAGAGAAATCCCACCACCCGGTGCGTTCAGATGCCCTTCCAGAGACGACCCGCTCCCGAATGATGATTGGAACCCGCAAGTCCGCACAAATTTTGACAATTTCGGAGACTTCTGCTGTCGACTGGGCAAACACAACAGCATCTGGTGGCTGGTTGGGCAGCCACGATGTTGTATGGCCGTGCTGCTCCCGCAGGCTTTTGGACGTCTGGCAGCGGTCCCCAAACTTTGCGGACAAGGATGCGATCGCTTTGTCGATTCCCTCTTCATTGCGCGTAACCTTCAGCTGCATCTCCGCTAAAGACATAGCAGACCTCCCTTATCGTCCAGAGGCTTCCCTAGGAAGCTGTTCAACAGGCCAGATAGACAGACCTGAAACACGACTCGTCATTTTTATAAATTATAGTCCTCTGCATGGTCACAAATATTGAGCTTTTGGCAAGGCTGAACCTGAAGCTGCCGGTGGATGATTGATGTTCCTTAAGCCTTTCTCAGTGCTTGTTGAAAATAATAGACCGGAATCAGAAGATATCCTGATTGGCGTTTCACTGGGAAACTCGCTAAAGACACTCCCATCATTCATTATTGCATCGCTTAACCCATTATGCCCAAACGAGCCAACGCGCTGAAAACCGTACTACATCTCGCATATAGGTGGATCGAACCAAACCTGCGTTTGTTCATGTCATCGCGGCTTCCGCTTGTCTGGTTCCTGGCGCTGTTGATTGGAGCGGCGGTCGCGTCTCAGCAATGCTGTTTCGCATCGGAATTGGGATGGTTCAGTGGGTATGGCTTGGCACCGCCTCCGAGCGCATGATCAGCGCTGTAACCTCACAGCCATGGTATGTCATTGTTATGGCACCCGTTGTTGGCGGTGCAATCGTTGGATTCCTGCTGCAAACCGTGCAACAGAAGCAGCGTGCAGGCGGCGTGGCAGATGTTATCGAAGCGCGCGTCCATGGTGGTAGAGGCCTGCCCTTCTGGTCTGGCATCACCTCAGCCTTCATCACCATCATCTCGCTTGGCAGCGGGGCCAGTGCTGGCCGCGAAGGCCCCATGGTCCATCTGGGCGCAACGCTCGGCACCTCGGTTTTCTCCAGATTGAAGCTGCCCGATTCCTCAATGCGCATCCTGCTTGCAGCAGGTGTAGCAAGTGCCGTCTCCGCAAGCTTTAACGCACCCATTGCAGGCGTCCTGTTTGCCCACGAGGTCATCCTGGGCCACTACGCACTGACAGCCTTTGTTCCATTGTGCTCTCCTCAGCCATGGGAACACTAATCGCCCGCCTCTATTTCGGCGAAGCTGTGGCCTTCATCCTGCCGCACTATCAAATCAGCACCTACTGGGAGTTCCCAGCGTTTGTGCTTCTGGGCATCATCTGCGCAGTTGTCGCCATCATGTTCCAATTCGCACTGATAGGCTCCGACTGGATTGCCAGAAACGTCAAAATGCCCATCTGGCTCCGCCCCATCGTTGGCGGTGCACTGGTTGGCTCTATTGCCGTTTTCTATCCCGAGGTGCTCGGTGTAGGCTATGAAGCAACCGACGGCGCGCTCAACTCGGAACTGCCACTCACATTAATGCTGTCCCTACTCGTTGCTAAGACAGTCGCAACCGCTATCACCCTCGCTTCCCGCTTCGGCGGCGGTATATTCTCGCCCTCGCTGTATCTGGGCGCAATGACAGGCGGGGCTTTTGGCCTGATCGCAGCAAATATTCTGCCGGAGATGGCTCCAGCCACGGCCTCTATGCAATATTGGGCATGGGAGCTGTCGCCTCTGCGGTTCTTGGCGCACCAATATCAACCACCATGATCGTGTTTGAACTGACCGGCGGCTATGAGCTCTCCATCGCATTGCTCATCGCCGTCTCCATTTCCACCGGCCTCAATCAGGCAATTCACGGTCGCTCCTACTTCCACTGGCAGTTGGAAATGCGCGGCGTCATGTTGCAGGATGGTGCCCACAAGTGGCTGGTCCGCATCGTGCATGTGGAAGACTTCGCAGACCCACCAAGACCGGACACAGACACCACGTTCGACCCGGATGCAGAAGTCGTGGCCCTTGCGCCCTTGGACACACTCGAAAAGGCCCTCAAGGCTTTCGACGATGTGGCAAGTCAATTCTCCCTGTTGTTGACCCGAAAAACCCCACTGAAATCATCGGCTACGCAAGCCACGTAAAGGCCCTGCGATACTTCAACTCCGCGCTTATTCAGGCAAATGTTGAGGAACACCGCTAGCCATACCCCAGATAATCTCCATTGACCTATATGTAAAAAAAACAGCAATCTCGTTCAAGACAGGCATGTCTTCGCTGGATAAATTGGGTCTATGAAACCGGTCACTCAAAAAAACTGCATTGGAAGCAACTCCGCTCCATTCAGGAGAAAACGCACAATTCTGGTGCGCGCCCCGTTTTGACGGGCTGGAATGTCTTGCAGCAAGTTTCAGAACCCATGTGTATGAGCCCACACCCACGATACCTTTGTTGTCGGCGGCATCCTGTCTGGCTGTCAGGTCTACTGGCAGCGCGGGCAGCAGATATTTGCAGGCCCCGGAGATCTGGTCTTTGTGAACCCGTTCGAGCTTCACGATGGCATACCGGAAGGCAACGGCTACACCTACCGCATGACCTACCCAAGCATATCCTTACTCAAAAGCATTGCTGAGGATATGACAGATAAGCCACAAAGCGGGACGCCGTTCTTTCCCGAGCCACGTGTCTATGATCCGGAGCTGTGTCAGGAATTTATAGAGGCGCACAAGTCCATACAAAACCGCTCCATCGATTTGGAAGCCGATGAAACGCTTTACATGATCTTTGCAAAGATGCTCACCAGATACGGCAGTTTCACTGACAATCTGATGGGCTCAAAAGATCCTGTCGCCGTCAGGAGAACACGTGAATATCTGGAAGAAAGCTTCATGGACACGGTGCATCTGGATGATCTGGTAAACATCTCTGGCCGTTCCAAATACCACCTCATTCGCTCCTTCAAAAAGGCAACAGGCCAAACCCCGCACGCCTATCTGACAGATGTGCGGGTACGCAATGCAAGACGCCTGCTTGTTCGTGGAAGCTCCCCGAGCGAAACAGCATCCCTCTGCGGCTTTGCTGATCAGGCACACCTGACACGGCAGTTCAAATCACGTGTAGGCACAACACCGGCTGCTTTCCAGAGATCTGTGATTTCCGTTTAATCACAGCAGCATACCAACAGATGCAAGAAGCGCAATTTCATTCAAGACACCACCTGCCGCTCTGATTTAAAACTCTTCTAAGTCTTAGGAGAGTTTTGTGAAAAACAATCAGAATAACTCGGCGCTCAACGCTCGCCCCAATGAATTTTTCCTCGGTGTAACAACCTTCTTCCCGTTGGTGTTCGCTGTGGCACCCATCGGCCTGTTGTTTGGCGCTCTTGCAGCTCAAAAAGGATTGTCTTCGCTGGAAGTCCTGCTCATGAGCTCCTTGGTGTTTGCTGGCGGTTCTCAGTTCGTTGCCTTGGATTTGTGGGCAGACCCGCTCCCCTGGGTCACCGTTGCCTTCTCAACATTCCTGGTCAACCTACGCCATGTACTCATGAGTGCTTCGCTGGCTCCCAAGCTGAGGCACTGGACAACACTGCAAAGATATCTCGGCTTCTTCATATTGGCAGATGAGGTCTGGGCCCTTTCTGAGCAGCGCGCAATCAAACAGCACACAACCTTCAGCTTCTATCTGGGGGTTGGCCTCACCTTGTTCATCACATGGCAGGTCGCAACAGTTGCCGGAAGCTTGATCGGCGCAGTTATGGGAGATCCATCCCGCTTTGGTCTGGACTTCGCTTTCACTGCCCTCTTCATCTGTCTGGTCATGGGCTTTTGGCAAGGACGCAAGACCGGCGTGGTCCTCGCAGCCAGCGGCCTTGCAGCCGTACTCACCTACAAGTTCGTCCCCGGAGCCTGGTACATAATTGCAGGCGCAGTCGCAGGCGTCATCGCCGCCGCAATCCAGTATGACGACAGCCCGAAGACACAGCTAAAACCTGCGGAGGCACTCCAGTCATGATCTCAGAAATCTTCGCCGTCGATCCGCTTGTCCTCTTCACCATTCTGGCAATGGCAGCAGCACCTACCTGACCCGGATTGCAGGACTGGTCCTGACAAGGTTCGTCACCTTCTCAGGCCGCACAGAGGCAGCCCTTCAGGCTGTCCCACCCGCGATCCTCATGTCGGTTGTCGCCCCCACCGCATTCGCCACCGGCGTGCAGAAACCACCGCCACAGCCATCACGGCCATCGCCGCCCTGCGCTTGCCCATGCTGGCCGCCATAGCAATAGGGATTGTCAGTGTAGTTGTCCTGAGACTGGCACTCACCGTTATCTAAACAAAAACCCCGCTCAAACGAGCGGGGTTTTCTTTATTACCAGCAGAAGCAGACCACCCCTAGGAAACCGGACGCGTCGCCTCATTCAGCCAAGCTTTGGTCTCGTCATCCAGCAACGGACCAACCATCTCACGAACACGCGCATGATAGGTATTCAGCCAGTTCAGCTCGAACTCTGACAGAAGTTTGGTATCCACCATACGCAGATCAATCGGGGCAAGCGTCAACGCTTCAAAGCCCAGCATCTTCTGATCACCACCTTCAATGCCCGAGGCCGGCGTCACCAGCTCTAGGTTCTCGATGCGGATGCCGTATTCATCAGCACGATAATATCCCGGCTCGTTGGAAAGGATCATGCCCGGCTTCAGCGCAATACTGTTCGGCATCTTGGAAATCCGCTGCGGTCCTTCATGAACGCCAAGGTAAGAGCCAACACCGTGGCCAGTGCCATGGTCAAAATCAAGGCCCCGCTTCCAAAGATCAATGCGCGCCAGTGTGTCCAGCTGAGAGCCCGTTGTCCCAACCGGGAAGCGGGCAGTCGCAATCGCAATATGGCCTTTCAGAACAAGCGTAAAGTGCTCGCACTGCTCTGCCGTCACCGCGCCCACAGCCAGCGTGCGGGTGATGTCAGTTGTGCCATCTTCATACTGGGCACCGGAATCGATCAGATAAACACTGTTCAACTCAATCGGCAGATTGCTATCATAGCTCACGCGGTAATGGCAGATCGCACCATGAGGACCAGCCGCCGAGATCGAGTCAAAGGAGATATCCTTCAGGGCACCGGTCTCACGGCGAAACTCTTCAAGCTTCTCGGCAACAGAAACCTCGGTTAGACCACCAAGCGGAGCTGTCTTCTCAAACCACGCGAGGAAGCGTGCATAAGCAACACCATCGCGAAGGTGGGCCGATTTGGCACCTTCAATCTCATCCTGATTTTTAACAGCCTTCGGCAGCAGAGTTGGCTCCTGCCCTTCAACAACGTTGCCGCCATTATCAGCAACCGCGTCATAAAGAGCCTGACCCGCAAGGCTGGTATCAATGAGAACCCGTTTGCCCTCAGTGCCTAGTGCTGTCAACGCAGGGAGAAGCTCTGCCGTTGCGGCAATATCAGTCAGCCCACTCAGCTCATCACGCACTTCATTGGAAAGCTTGCGTCCGTCAATGAACAAGGATGGCTTGCCTGCTGCTGGCACCAAGGCAAAAGACAACGGCAACGGAGTGTGCGTAACATCGCTACCCCGGATATTCAAAAGCCATGCAATTGAGTCAGGCTGGGTCAAAAGCGCGGTATCAGCCTCGTTCTCCGCAATCTCTTCACCAATGCGCTTGATCTTGTCTGCAGCACTTTCACCCGCAAACTGCATTGGGTGTATCTTCACTGCACCCAGCGGAGCTTCCGGACGATCCGTCCACACAGCGTCAAGTGGATTGCTGTCTATGGCAACCAGCTCAGCACCAGCCTTTTCACAAGCCGTTTTCAGGGAGGTAACCTGACGAACCGGATGCAGCATCGGATCGTAACCGATCTTCTGGCCTTCCTTGGCGTTCTCGCGAATCCACGCCGTCAGCGGCTCGTCGATAAGATGCCGGTAGGCAAACGCATCTTCGTCCACCTGATCACGCACCTGAATGGTGTAGCGCCCATCAATGAAAACCGCCGCTTTCTCAGGAAGCACACCAGCGATACCCGCAGAACCGGTAAACCCCGTCAGCCACTCAAGCCGGCAGTCACTTGCAGGCACATATTCGCCTTGGTGGGCATCAGCCCGTGGGACCAAAAAGCCATCAAGCCCACGAGAGGCCAGCTCGTCTCGCAGAGCGGTCAACCGAACCGGCCCACGAGATTTATCATTTACTGTGTCAAAGCTCTGAAACATGTCGGGAGGCTAATGCTGATTGCCCCACAACTCAACCACGCAAACATGGCTCCTCAGAGGAATTTTGCTTTATCATCAGGCAGAACAGAGGCGCGGGGACACATTTCAAACATGAAACGCAGACCCACTTATATGTCCATGCAAATTCAGATTACAACCACTCCAAGCTATGCAAAAATCGCATGATCGGCATGCGAAACTATGTCTTTTTTTTACAAAGCGAAATAATGGATAACTCCTCTTGTCGACGGGGCGCTTCCCTCCCAAAGCAACCCGGCGGGTCACACCTCCTCCCAATGTGAACCGCACGACACAAATGGCCGGCAGCCATCAGCAGCTTTTAGCGCTACAAATGCCACTCATACTGCTAGATATTCCTCCCAATATCTAGCAAGCTAAGCAAATTCCTCCCAGTTGCTTAGCATACAAAAAACCTTTGCTTCCCCGGCAAGTTCCTCCCAAATTGCCGGATCAGGAAGCAAAGGTTTTTTGTTTTTTTCCGCTCCCCACACACTCAACAAAAAACCCTCAAAGCAACAGCAATGAGGGTTCAAATTATTCGGTAATGCGCCAGCTTTTACGGAGACCAATTGCCCTTTGCAAAAGTCAGTGTCAGCCAGCCATCGATTTCACGGCGATTAACCAGCTTCAAACCCTGCTGACCATAAGCAGAGATGATCCGCGGGCCATGCTCAATGCGCAAGCCCGAAAGAACCAGCGTAGACTTCTCCGCAAGGTTACGGCACAGCTTGGCAGACATTTGCACCAATGGCTTTGCAAGGATATTGGCAACAACCAGGTCAAACGGGCCGAACTCGCTAAAACGACGATCATCCACACCAGCACCGGTAAAGGCCTTAAAGTGTGGCCCAACATTATTCTTGCGCGCATTGTCAATCGCCGCTTCCACAGCAATTGGATCAATATCAGTCGCCAGAACTTCTGCGCCAGACAGTTTCGCCAAAGCAATGCCCAGAACGCCAGTGCCAGTGCCAAGATCCAGCATGCGTTGGTATTTATTACGCTTCAACAACCGCTGGAGCTCCAGCAGGCACCCTTCGGTGGTGCGTGGTGGCCTGTGCCAAACGCTTGCGCAGCTTCAATCTCGATTCCGATATGAGAGGGACTGACCACACCGCGATCATGCGCACCATGCACAATCACCCGCTCTGCCCGGACCGGCTTCAAACCTTCAAGAGACTTGGCAACCCAGTTAATGTCCGGCAGCACTTCAATTTCGACATTATCTGGCATGGCACCGCCTTCAAAGTGCTCAGACATGCGCAATTCAACCAGCTTGGCAGCCTCATCAACGGTAGACTCCAGAATCAGCACTTCCGCTGTCCAGATTGCTCCGTCCGTAGAACTCTCGAAGACAGCTATCGGAAATCCGTCATCCGCAAAGCACCCCTCCATAATGATGGCGAGAGCCTTTGCTTCAGCGCAGGTGCCGGAATGCGAACCCGGATCGTATCCATGAAAAATCCCTTAGTTTCGATGAGTTAACCAAACTCAAACAACATCTTTGCATAGCCTATAGAATGCACAGAGTGGAAAAGCCAGTGCTCACGAGCCATTCTCGCGCTCTGCCGCATAATCATCCGGAACAAGGCTCAATATGATCGAGTCTGGACCCGGATCCTCGGGCATCTCGCTGTTCAGCAGGCGCAGCTTTTTGGATGGCCTGATCAACATCAGCAAAACCGCAGCCTCTGGCAAGCCTCCCGAAACTCATCCCAGCCAAAGGTCTCGGTTAGCTCGGTTGCTTTAATAATCCAGCCTTCACGGATCTTCTCCTCAAGGTCATTGTAGCTATGCTCCGGCGAGAGGAAGGGCCGACCACCCAGTGTCACAACACGGCGAAACTTCTCTTTCTCACTCTGCTCTTCCCGTGGCGCAAACTGGTACACCTCCCCACGCCCCATAAGCGGCCCGAAGTTGGTCGCCACCAGAGCGTTGTAATCATCGTTGTCCGTTACGGCGAGCAACGCGCTGTAATTTTCCAGCGGCAGAGCATTTTCCACGCCTTCAGAGAGAACCTCACCGTAATAGTTCTCCAGCCCCGCATTACGCGAGTGCCGCAGCCTTCCCCAGTTGCGGTCAACAATCAGTGTTGAAACCTCCAGCGCATTCAGCTTGGCCGCCAACGCAACGCTGAACCGGCTTGCCCCAACAATCAACAGCCCCGGCCCGGTATCACTGGATAGCCCCAACCACCGCGCAAACGGCCCAAGCGTGAACCCGTGCGCAAAAACAGTCGCCACCACCACAGCAAACGAAAGGACCGCCAGCCGCTCCCCATCAGGCGCCCCGTGCTCCACGAGAGAGCCGGCAAACAAACCAGAGACAGCCACCGCCACAATACCGCGCGGCGCGATCCACCCAACCAACAAACGCTCTTTCCAATTGAGGTGAGCCCCAATCGTCCCAACCCAAACCGAGATTGGCCGGATCACAAACAACAGCACCAGCACAAAGACCAGATCCACCAGCCCAAACTCCGCAAGACTGCGCAGCGGGACAGAAGCTGTCAGAACGATGAAAACGGAAGAAACCAGAATAATCGTGACCGCTTCCTTGAACCGCTTCAGCTCTTCAAGGCTGGCAAGGCGGGAGTTGCCAAGCACCAGCCCGAAAACCGTGACCGTCAGCAGCCCGGATTCTTCCAAAACCAGATCAGACAGCGCATAGGCACCCATCACGCTCACAAAGATCAGCGGAACTTTAAGGTACTCGGGGACCCGCCCCCCGACAAACAGCCAGATCAACCCACGCCCCAGCGCCCAGCCACCAACACCACCAATCAGCAGCCCAGCCAGCGCCCGCATTGCAAGCACCCAGACTCCATGATCACCGTGATAAACGAGATAGCCTTCAAACATGAACACGGCGAGCAACGCACCCAGCGGATCGGCGAGGATCGCTTCCCAGCGCAGCAACGAACTCACCCGTCGTTCCAACCGCGCCTGACGCAGCAGCGGAATAACAACAGTCGGGCCGGTAACAATCAGGATTGCCGCAAACACAAGAGCCGAGGGCCAGCTTAATTCAGCTATATAATGAGCATTCAGCGCGCCCAACAAAAACGCGATAAACGCGCCCACAAGAACAAGCCGCCGAACAGCCTTTTCAACACCGCTAATACGCTGAAAATTAAGGGAAAGACCGCCTTCAAACAGGATCACTGCCACGCCGAGCGCAACAGTTGGGCGCAACAAATCACCAAACAACGCATTTGGGTTGAGAACACCGGTCGCCGGGCCAAGCATAAAGCCGGCAACAAGCAAAAGAACGATCGCGGGTAAGGACCAACGCCAGGCAAGCCACTGCGCACCAACGCCCGCAACACCAATCACCGCCAGCGCGCTAACCACGTCATGCATTGCCATCTCCCTACATAAATCAGAAGACAGATAGCACAATCTACCCTAAAGGCAACTAACACATGAGCAGTAGGTTATGCCCGTTCGACAAAGCTATCGAGCACTTTCTTTGTACCAGCTTTTTCAAAATCGACGGTGAGCTTATTCCCCTCGATATCGCTGATTGCACCATAACCAAACTTCATGTGGAAGACCCGCTCGCCAATCGCAAAATCACTACCAACTCGGTAACGCTCTTGGCAACCAGCTCCCCTTCAATGGTCATCGGACCAGCCTTCTTCGCGCGCCGAGTCTGGTTCCCGCCATGCATCTTGCCATACTTCTGACCGGAGGACTGCGCCTTGCGCGCCCGCTGCCAGCCTGGCGTTGAGTATTTGCTCTGGAACGGATCACTGTTCTCAAACCTGCTGGCGCCATAACCACCACCGGCACTGTTCGAGCCATACCCACCGTAGGAGCTGGAGGCCTCAACAACCTCAACGCTGTCTGCGGGTAACTCATCAAGGAAGCGGGAAGGAATACAGGACTGCCACGAGCCATGAATACGCCGGTTGGAGGTGAACCACACCTTCACCCGCTTGCGGCCACGGGTAAGACCCACGTAGGCAAGCCGGCGCTCTTCTTCCAAACCAGCCTGGCCGGTCTCATCCAATGCCCGCTGGTTCGGGAACACACCCTCTTCCCAACCCGGCAGGAAAACACTATCAAACTCAAGACCTTTTGCGGAATGGAGCGTCATAATCGAAACCGCATCCTCTTCCGCATCACTGTCCTTATCCATCACCAGAGAGATATGCTCAAGGAAGCCAGCCATGCTCTCGAACTCTTCCATAGAGCGGATAAGTTCCTTCAGGTTGTCCAGCCGCCCCGGTGCCTCAGCAGACCGATCCTCCGCCACATCTGGGTATAACCGCTTTCATCAAGGATGATTTCCGCAAGCTCCGTATGGCTCATGCTCTCAACCTGATTGCGCCAGTTCTCAAACATGCCAAGTACATCTGCGAGTGCGGCACGAGCCTTTGGGCGCAGTTCGTTGGTTTGCACCAATTCTTCCGTGGCAATCATCAGCGGAATAGCCCGCTCCCGCGCATATTCATGAACGATTTTCAGCGTTGCTTCCCCCAGCCCGCGCTTCGGCGTATTCACAATACGCTCAAACGCCAGATCATCAGAGGGCTGCATCACACAGCGGAAATAGGCCAGCGCATCGCGGATCTCCATGCGCTCATAAAAGCGCGGACCGCCAATCACGCGGTAGTTCAGGCCAAGCGTTACAAACCGGTCTTCAAACTCACGCATCTGGAACGACGCACGCACCAGAATGGCCATCTCGTTCAGGGAATGACCGTGGTTCTGCAGCGCTTCAATCTCATCGCCTACGGAACGGGCTTCCTCCTGAGAATCCCAGGCGGACGCAACCTGCACCTTCTCTTCATCCTCAGAACCCGCTTGATCTGTAAAGAGGGTCTTCCCCAAGCGCCCCTGATTGTGGGCGATCAAGTGCGAGGCAGCAGACAGAATATGGCTCGTCGAGCGGTAGTTTCGCTCCAAACGAACCACCGTAGCACCCGGAAAATCCTGTTCAAACCTCAGGATATTATCGACCTCAGCACCACGCCAGCCATAGATCGACTGGTCATCATCGCCAACACAGGCCACGTTGGAATTACCCTGTGCCAGCAAGCGCAACCACATGTACTGCGCGATGTTGGTATCCTGATACTCATCCACCAGCATATATCGGAAGCGGTGCTGGAAGCTCTTCAGAACATCGTCATGTTCTTTGAAAATGGTAATGCAGTGCAGCAGCAAGTCACCAAAATCACAGGCATTCAAAATCGCAAGACGCTCCTGATAGATCTGGTAAAGCTTGCGCCCCAGACCATTAGCAAAACCCTGCGCTTCACCAGCGGAGACCTGCTCAGGTGTCAGAGCACGGTTCTTCCAGCTGTCCAGCAATCCGGCAAATGCCTTTGCAGTCCAGCGCTTTTCATCAAGACCTTCCGCCTTAATGATCTGTTTTATCAGACGTATCTGATCATCTGTATCTAAAATAGAAAACGAGGACTTCAACCCGACAAGTTCAGAATGGCGGCGCAAGATCTTCACACAGATCGCGTGGAACGTGCCGAGCCATGCCATGCCTTCCACGCCATCACCAATGTAAGCGCCAATACGCGTTTTCATCTCGCGGGCAGCTTTGTTGGTGAAGGTCACAGAAAGGATCTGCCCCGGAGTGGCGTGGCCTGTTGCCAGAATATGCGCAATACGCGTTGTCAGAACCCGCGTCTTACCCGTGCCTGCGCCTGCAAGCACAAGCACAGGTCCGTTGATCGTTTCAACAGCAAGCCGCTGCTCCGCATTCAAGCCTTCCATATAGGCCGGCGCACCGGTTTGCCGTGCAGCATGGCCCTCGCCGCGATACCACCTGCCTTGGGCTGCGGTGCAGCCAGAGGTTCAACAGGGTTAGAAAGCATTCCGCGATGGTTGGGGCCAGAAGAATTTGCCATTGAGCTCGTTGGATCCTTTGAACGCATACCCTCTCAAATCAGAGAAGGAATCTCCAATACTTAACGAAGAACAATATAGCAACAGCTTTGAAGAAGCGAGGGATCAGCAAAGAGATACACATCGTTTTGTAGTCTCCGTCATCTTCACCCAGCAACTCTTGGCAGGCACCAGAACTAACCTACGATATTTTATCAAATATGATTTTGGATACTTGAAGTTTAAAGTATGCCCTTAGCATTTTTAATAGAAAATACTTTACACAGAAATACGACTGAAAAAAATACTGAAATACAGCAGCGCCTTAACTTATAAAAAAGCAATAAGAACTGTAAAGAGCTGAGAGAAAAACAATGAATACTGGAAAATTACACCTGACACGCAGAAACGCCCTTATAGGTATGTCCGGCTCCCTACTGGCAGCACCAGCTCTGGTCTCCTCAGCCTATGCTCACAACCAAGTTTCAAACGACTACATCGCCAAGACGCTAACCATCAGCCCCTTCTCGCTGGCGATCAGCGAAATGGCATTGCACAAGGCAAGCAATGAACTGGTGCATAAATTCGCCCATCTGGAACATGGAGAACAAACCGCCGTTTCAAAAGTGATTGAATCAACGGGAGCAACGCCTCCTCCACGTCCGGCGGATTTAGAAGATATCTATAACCAGCTGGAAGCGGCAAATGGTGCTGAGTTTGATCAGTTGTATATTTCTACCGAAATCACTGGCCATGAAGATCTACTTGCTGTTCAGATCTCCGAGGCAGGGAGAGATCCTATGGGTGTTGAAGTGGCAACCGCAGCCCTTCTGGTCCCCTTCATCCATACCCATTTGACAATACTCGATGAAATCAGTGAGAAAATTAAATAGTGTTTTCATAAAGATAGCGTGGTTACCCGACAGGCATCGCCATGATCTCCAGCTCGCTTGAAACAATGGGAAGGGCCAGCATGCTCTTCCCATTATTTGCCATATCAGTCGCCAACAAGCTCGAACCAGTCATCCTCTGAGATGACCTCAATCCCAAGACTCTGGGCTTTGGTTAGCTTGGAACCAGCCTTTGGACCGGCAATCACCAAATCGGTCTTCTTGGAAACAGAACCCGACACCTTAGCGCCCAAACTCTCTGCTCGCGCTTTGGCCTCATCCCGGCTCATACGCTCCAAACTACCTGTAAACACAAGGGTCTTTCCAGCAACAGGACTGCCAGAGGCATCCGCTACAATAACATCAAGCGGCGTAATCTGCTCCATCAGGGCTGCAAGAGCTTCCAGATTGTGCTCCTCTGCAAAGAACTCCACCAACGCATTGGCAACTGTTCCACCAATTCCGTCGATATCATTGAGTTCGCGGTACGCCTCAGAGGTCGTGTCCGTTGCTGCGATCATCGCATCATAAAACGCACTCCACGAGGAGTAAGCACGGGCCAGCAGCTTGGCGTTTCCTTCGCCTACGTGGCGAATACCAAGCCCGAAGATCAACCGGTTCAGTTCAATTTGCCGTTTACTATCAATTGCTTCAAACAGCTTACGCGCAGAAACAGCCCCAAAGCCTTCACGCGAGCGCAGCTTATTGAGAGAAACCTTGTCCCGTTCTGCCAGAGTGAAGATATCCGCTGGTGTGCGGATACCACCCTTATCCATAGGGTACTCGTAAAACGCTTCCACCTGCTTCTCGCCCAGACCTTCAATATCAAAGGCATTGCGAGAGACGAAATGCTTCAGCTTCTCCACCGCCTGCGCCGGACAAATCAAACCACCGGTACACCGACGAACCGCATCAACCTTGCCGGAGGTTGGATTAATTTCTCTAATCGCATGTGAACTACATACTGGGCACGCCGTTGGAAACTCGAAGGGCGCTGCATCATCAGCTCGCTTACTCAAGTCCACATCCACGATCTGTGGGATAACATCACCGGCCCGCTGGATGACAACCGTATCACCGACGCGTAAGTCCTTGCCATCACGAATGGATTCGCCGTCTTGACCAATGCCTTTAATGTAATCTTCGTTATGCAGTGTTGCATTAGAGACCACAACGCCGCCAACGGTAACAGGTTCCAGTTTTGCAACTGGTGTTAAAGCGCCGGTTCGGCCCACCTGAATTTCGATGGCATTAAGGGTAGTAAATGCACGCTCCGCAGGGAATTTGTGGGCAATGGCCCAACGTGGTGAACGCGACACAAACCCGAGACGGGCCTGCAAATCCAGCCGGTCCACCTTGTAAACCACACCGTCAATATCATAGCCAAGGCCGGAGCGGTCCTCTTCAATTCCATGATAAACGCTCAGCAATTCCTCAGCGCTCTCACAGCGCTTCATCAGCGGGTTAATCTGGAACCCCCACTGCCCGAACAACTCCACCATACCCATCTGCGTCTGGGCAGGGATCTCGCTCATATCACCCCACGCATAAGCGAAGAATTTGAGCGGACGGGTCTTGGTAATCTCGGAATTCAGCTGGCGCAGCGATCCTGCCGCCGCATTACGCGGATTGGCAAACACCTTGCCGCCATTGGCTTCCATACGCGCATTGAGCGCAGCAAAGTCCGCATGGCTCATGTACACTTCGCCGCGCACTTCAACCACGTCCGGCACGCCAGCAGGCAGTTGCTGCGGAATATCCTGAATGGTCAAGGCGTTAGCAGTCACATTCTCGCCCGTGCTACCATCCCCGCGCGTCGCGGCATAAACCAGCTTACCGCGCTCATAGCGCAGGGAAAGTGACAGGCCATCAATCTTCGGCTCAGCCGTCACAGCCAGCGCGCCCATCAGCGGATCATACTTTAAAAACCGGCGCACTTTGCCGATAAAGTCCCGCACATCCTCATCGGAAAACGCATTGTCCAGCGAGAGCATGGGCACGGCATGGGTGATCTTGCCAAAGCCCTCGGCAACTGCGCCGCCCACCCGGTTGCTTGGACTATCTGTGCGCACCAGCTCGGGAAACGCAGCTTCCAATGCCTCGTTCCGGCGGCGCAGGCCATCATAGGTCGCATCATCAACAACCGGCGCATCTTCGGTGTGATAGGCTTTATCATATTCAGCAATCAGCCCCGCCAGCCGCTCCAGCTCCAGCGCAGCTTCGTCCGCGTTCAGGGCTTCAATTTCTTTTTGCGAGGTATCAGCAAGGCTCACCGGTCAACCCACCTGTTTCAGCTTCAATTAGGGGGATTATTCTTATCGCCACCGGGAATAACAAACCACCCGGAACAGGGGATTTAGACAGTATTTCACAGCCTCTGAAGAGAGCTGACAATGAGCTCTCCACCCACCCTTTGCAAAATCAAAGACTTAGCCAGTTTGCGTCGGTTTGCGTTGATTTGCGTAAATCTGCGTTTTTTGCGTAAATCATGCGTTCTTTTGTGAATGGCACCCGAGGCTCAGGTGGTCCCAAGCTCTTCATCACCGTCACGGTCATCGGTAACAGAGTTATCCCCCTCACCCGCATCATCCCTAGACTTGTCTGTGTCCGCTCTGCATCAATCATCCGCACCACCACCGCAAGCAGCGCCAGTGCAGTGAAGATCGGCCAACAGGGAAGCCATGAGCCGCCAGTGCGATATTGACGATCGGGAGAAGATAAACCGCAAACAACAGAACCGGCTCCATGAAAGGGGAATTCACCTCCTCATCAAACAGGCCCGTCCGCGTCGCATAAAGATAGAGCGCCGGAGAGAGCGCCGCATAGTCCCACAGGAACAGGAAAGGCGTCGCCAACAGAACACACAGCGTCACCGCAAGGTTGCGTGCAACGGGCTCTCTCTCGCGGGAAAACAACCAGAACGTCACAGCAAAAGCCATGACCGTAACCGGCAACTGCACCACATATCCGACAGTCGCGGAAAATCCGAGCGAACGCATGGCACCAAACGCAGACGGGATCAGATAAAGGAAGTTCCCCTCACCTTGTTTCATAACAGTCAGCAGCAAAGAAGGAACCGTCTCCAGATAAATCCACCAAAGCCCGGAGCCGAAGAACACGGCCGAGGCATCAACAAGAAACGCCACCGTCGCAACGCAGGCACACAGCGCGATGATACTGCGGTGGGCAATCAGAATAATCGGGATCAGCATAAACAGCTCTGGCTTGATGGAAACACAGCCAAGCAGCACCCCGGCCAATGCCGGATGTCGGTCCATCAATCTCAGCCCCCCATAGAGGAACCCACCGGCCAACATGCCGGACTGGCCGTAAAACAGGTTCACCAGCGTGGCTGGTGCGAAGATGAAGAAGGTAACCGCCCGAATAGGTGCCTTTCGACTGAAGGCCACTGCAATGGAGAGCAGACCGCCCATGCCCATCCAGAGGCTGTAGGCCTGCAAGTACGTCAGACCGGAAATCGGAACCAGAAACACAAGCAAACTGGGTGGATGCACCCAGCATAAAAGCCGGAACCATCTGCCACATTCCGCTGCACTTCATCGTAAAACCAGCTGAAATCATAGAGCTGCGCAGCATTGCCGCTGACAGCCAGACGAGAGGCTAACAAAAACTGGTAAAAATCCGCACCCACCCTGCGCAGATCAAATCCGTCAAGGCCCATCACCGTACCAAACAGATACAGCGGATAGACCACCGCAACCAGCAGCAGCGCGACGATAAAATAGACCTGTAAGCGGGCGAACGAGATAAACATCTACCGGCCTCCATCTCAAGCCCATTCCAGCTGATCAACACCATCAGACACTGTAAATAGGCTCAAACGAAAATGAGAGAGCTTGGTACGCAAACACAAACACGCGCAACACACTCTCGTCTTGGTTGGCGGGAAGTTTACAAGACACCAAGTTAATTATTTGAATACGCTACGTAATTTAAGAATATCTTAGGGAAATGAAACGGTGTTTGAGACTTCTACTGTAATTATTGTCCGTCCCACTAAGCAAGGCGCAATGAGCTAGGGAGGCGAAACAAGCGTTCCGTTTTCAGTCAATAGATTGAATAGCGGTATTCATGGCAACAACCAGAAAGAGGCAGCCTTACACAAACAGCACGCTGTCTCTTTTGGCTACAAACCATACCCAACCCTCCAGCAATCTTCACCAAGGCCACTCCTGCCTTGATTTTCGCAGGCAACTGGGGAACTCTCATTCCTGCAATCAGGAGTTCCTATGGCCACCCCCCAGGACACAAAGCGTGTGCCCCTTATCGAGGCCCGCAACATTTCTGTTACCAAACAAGAGCGCCCGCTCTTTCACGATTATTCTTTCAACCTGTATGAAGGCGACGAGCTGTGCATCACGGCTCCGTCCGGCCGCGGCAAAACAGTTCTGCTGCGCATCCTCGCCGGTCTGGATCGTCCAGACAGCGGAGAGCTGTTTTTCAATGGCGTCCCCTATGAGACGGGCGGACGCGCCCAGCTCTACCAACAGCTCAACTGGTTACCGCAACGGGTGAGCCCACTGGCAAACCATGTGCGCGAAGCACTGCTGGCACCGTTTGCACTGCAAGCCAACCAGAAGCTCAAGCCCAAAGATACCCAGATGCTGGAGGCCCTTGCAGCCGCTGGCCTACCCAACACACCGCTTGATCATGACACAAGCAGCCTGTCCGGCGGAGAACGCCAACGCCTCGCCCTGACCCGCGCCCTTCTCCTGAACCGCCCGTTATGGATCGCGGACGAACCCAGTGCCGCCCTCGACAAGGAACACACCCTCGCCTGCGCCCGCTTTTTGTTGGAAAACAGCAAGACACTACTGGTCGTCACCCACGATGCCCAACTGCAAGGCCAGATTAATCAGGTGATTGAACTTCCCAAGCTGACAGCCGCTAACAACACGGAGGCACAACAATGAACACATCCGTCCCGTGGAGTGATCTGGCGTTCTTCTATATTATCGTGGTGATCCCGTTGGTCATACTCTGGATGATGGACTTAAAAGACCTCTCCAAGGATCTGGCAATATCCATCGTCCGCATGAGCGTTCAGCTGCTGGTCATCGGGTTCTATCTGCAAACTGTGTTCAATATCGACAATCTGGCCCTCAACCTGTTCTGGCTGGTGGCTATGACCACAATTGCCGCAGTCACATCTGCAGGCCGCGCAAAAATGCCCCGCCTGAAATCGGCAATCCCGCTCACAGCCGCCATTCTCATTGCCATGGTGCCGGTCCTGCTGATGTTCATCTTCATCCTCAGCCGCCCCACACCGTGGTACTCTGCACAGCTCATGATCCCCATTGCCGGCATGCTGCTCGGCAACGCTCTGGGTTCACTGGTTATCGCCCTGCGCCGCTTCAACATCAGAACACCGGAAGATAAGGAGCATTTGGAGCTGCTCACCACCATGGGCGCCACCAAGCTGGAAGCCCGCCAAGCGCTCATCAAACCGCCTTGCGTGCCTCCGCCTCCCCGATCATTGCCAGCATGGCGACACTGGGACTGGTCGCTCTTCCGGGAATGATGACAGGTCAGATCCTCGGTGCTCCGACCCGATCGAAGCAGTGCAATACCAGATCGCCATCATGCTCGGTATCTCCGCCACCCAAGCCCTCGCCATCATCCTCGCCCTCCGCTTCAGCGTCCACTTGGACGAGGATTTCTAAGAGGGATTAATGAGAAAACTTTGGACTTGATCTGACAGCCCCCATATGGCCTTTTTGCGGATTAAGCTTAAATATTAATATCGAAAGCCCTTACATGAATGTTTCTGAATTAATGAATTTATACTACCGATATGAGCGTGCAAATGCTTGTCCTTTCAATGCTCAGAAAGTGACAAATCAAAATACAACTAAAATAGTCACACCAAGAAAAACCGGCTCCTTCATCGCTGGATATAAAATTTCGACTGATAACATAAGGCAAGCGATACAGGATGAAATTGATTACTTTACCGAGCAAAGGAAGTCATTCGAGTGGAAAGTATATGGGACTGACGAACCTTCATATTTGCCGACAGAGTTAGTCGCTCTTGGCTTCACTCCTGATGATCCTGAAGCCTTCATGATTAAGGAATTGAAGGACTTAGAATTTGATACTTTGCCACAAAAAGGTACGATCAAGCAGGTGGCTAATGAAGCTGGTGTGAATGATGTGATTCAAGTATCCGAGCAGGTCTGGGAAACTGACTTTTCTTCTCATAGACAAGATCTCATTGAGCGCCTTCAAAGTACCCCCGATCAAATCTCGCTCTATGTTGCTTACGAAAACGACCTCCCTGTCTCATCAGCTTGGATAACCTATACGCCGGAAGCCCATTCGCAGGTTTGTGGGGAGGCTCTACAGTTAATGCAGCCAGAGGCAAAGGATATTATCGAGAGTTGTTATATATCCGAGCAGCAGAAGCGAGAAAGAGAGGGATTAAATATTTGACTGTTGATGCTTCGGATATGAGCCGTCCAATTCTGGAAAAATTTGACTTCAAATATGTTACCGAAACCCGACCTTACCAATACACTGTAGACTGATTGGATATCACAGGAAGTGTCTGTCAGATTTAGTCTGGAGTTCTACAATTAATACAGGGACACTGGAAGCAGCTTACACCAGCGTATCCTGCCCCATCAGCCGCTTGGCGGCGGCGCGGGCTTCTTCGGTGATGGTGGAACCGGCGAGCATTCGGGCGATTTCTTCGTGGCGGTCTTCCTGCGCGATCTCGGTCACGCGGGTTGCCACACGGTCCTTCTCCACCTCATCCTTGCGGATCAGGAAGTGACCATTGGCCCGCGCCGCCACTTGCGGTGCGTGGGTCACTGTCAGCACCTGAACGCTGCCCGCAAGGCGTGCCAGACGCACGCCAATAGCTTCAGCCACAGCACCACCCACACCGGTATCAATTTCATCAAACACCAGCGTCGGAGACGAGCCTTTGTCCGCCAAAGATACCTTCAGTGCCAATAGGAAACGCGAAAGCTCACCACCGGACGCAACCTTGAACATCGGCCCCGGACGTGTCCCCGGATTGGTCTGCGCCCAGAATTCGACAGTATCGATGCCCGAGGCGCCACGCTGCTCCACATCACTCTCGATGTTGATGATAAACCGCGCCCGCTCAAGCTTCAAAGCCGGAAGCTCGGCGTGAACCGCATCCTCCAGCGCTTTTGCCATCTTCTGACGTTTCTTTGAAAGCTCTGCTGCCAGTTTATCATAGGTCTGCTTGGCAGCCTCTACAGCGCCTCAAGCGCCTGCAATTTCTCTTCGCCCGCATCCAGATCAGAAAGATCGCCTTCCATCTGCTCGCGTAACTTGCCCAGCTCATCGGGCTGAACGGAATACTTTCGAGCCGCCGCCCGCAAGGCAAACAAGCGCTCTTCGGTCTGCTCCAGCTCCTGCGGATCAAAATCCGTATCACGCAGCGCTTGCTCCAAACCCGCACGCGCTTCTTCCAGCTGGTCCAAAGACCCGCCAATCGCCTCAACAACACTGGTCAGATAATTCGGCGCAAGCTCAACCTTCCGCTCAAGTCGGCGCAGCAGACTGGAAAGCTCAGGAATAGGGGAAGCCGGACCATCCAGCGCGTCATACCCGTCGCGCAGATCCCCCGCGATCTTCTCCACTTGCATCATGTCCTGACGGCGCAGCGCAAGTTCGTTCTCTTCCCCCTCTTTGGGATCAAGCGAGCTCAGCTCATCCGCACTGGAGCGCAAGTAATCCGCTTCACGGCGCGCTTCTTCAATACGAGCAACATGATCCTTGAGGGTCTTCTCAGCTTTACGAACCGCTTTTGCAGTCTCGCTCACCTTGGCCGCATCGCCTTCCAGCCCACCAAAGCTGTCCAGCAGCTGGCGGTGGCTCTCAGGATCAACCAGCGCCCGGTCATCATGCTGTCCGTGAACCTCAACCAGCATCTCACCAATCTGCCGCAGCAAACCAGCGCTCACCGGCGAGTCATTCACAAACGCACGGGTCCGCCCATCCGATGCCTGAACCCGGCGCAGGATAATGTCGCTGTCATGCTCAAGGTCATTTTCTAAAAGGAGAGCGCGCAAAGGATGCGCCATTGGAACGTCAAAAACCGCAGTCACCTGACCGCGGTCTTCACCATGCCGAACCAGTCCGGCATCACCCCGCCCACCAAGGGCGAGGCTCAAACTGTCGAGAAGAATAGACTTACCAGCGCCGGTCTCACCCGTCAGAACGCTCATTCCACCGCTGAAATGCAGATCCAGCTTATCAATGAGAACGATATCCCGAATAGAAAGCGATGCCAGCATGGTCGTCCAGAAAACTCCGATTCCCTAAAAAGGTTTAGAGGAGTTTCATATCCCCAAATGCTCTGCTAAGCCAGCTGCCTTTGCTTTCCTCTGGCACCAGACCGCCCTTTTTCAAAAGAGAAAACGCCTGCTGATACCATTCGCTCTGCGGGAAGTTGTGTCCCAGCACCGCTGCAGCCGTCTGCGCTTCATTCGTCACACCCAAAGCATAGTAGCTTTCAGTCAGACGATAGAGCGCTTCTTCGACGTGGCGGGTGGTCTGGTAATTGGTCACAACAGTCTTGAAGCGATTGATGGAGGCAAGGTAGTTGCGGCGCGCCAGATAGTAACGGCCAACTTCCATTTCCTTACCAGCCAGCTGGTCTTCCGTCGCGCGGATACGCTGACGAGCCTGCTTGGTGTATTCAGAATCCGGATAGCGCTGCACAACTTCACGCATCTTCTCCAGTGCTTGGCGGTGACAGCCTGGTCACGGCCCACATCAGGCATCTGACGGAAGTAGGATTCACCGATAATGAAGAGCGCATACGCTGAATCCTTGTTACCAGGATAAAGCGTCGAGAACCGCTCCGCAGCAGAAATCGCTTCAGGATACTTGCCCATCTTGAAGTTCAGATAAGCAAGGTTGATGAGCGATTTACGCGCAAACTCGGAGTAAGGGTAGACGCGGTCAAGTTCGTTGAACTTTTTCACCGCTGCTTTTGAATCGCCAGAGGCACGCAGTGCCAATGCTTCGTTAAACATAACCTCAGCTGGCGTATCATCCAGCGCAAGATCATCCATATCATCTTTGGTTGCACAACCCGCAACAGCGAGCGCTACAGCCAACGAGGCATATCTCATCACCCTTTTGAGGCGAT
The DNA here is from genome assembly GCA_001310715.1 of Pseudovibrio sp. JCM 19062. Next base: position 7,120 of record BAXV01000013.1, on the reverse strand, counting down.
GGGCCCCCAAAGCATTCCCGGCAGCATCTGAACGCAGCAATGTCTCCGACTCCTATCGTGTTGGGATTCGGGTAAAATCCCTCCCAAGTTCACGCTTTTATCTCAATGTTTAGATAACGTCACGTAGCCCAGCATCATTTGCCTCGAATTTATGTCGGAATAGAGGCAAAAACCGTTGAATAACTCGTTTCAGCTTCAGGAAACGTTAGGACCAAATGCAGCAGCCTGCATCCCACCAATCAGTTCTGCATGCCCTTTTTCCCGTGCCGACGTTCTTCCAGAGCTGTATCAGCATCAACAATTTCAAAGGCATCCGGGTTCTTGAAGAGCTCCACAAGAATGCAATGGTTCATGCGATGACCGCCTTTAAACGAACGGTATTCCCCTAAAATTGGTAGTCCGGACAGAGCCAGATCCCCGATCGCATCCAGGCTTTTATGTCGCACGAATTCGTCTGCCCAACGCGTGCCTTCCGGATTCAGAACCCGATCATCATCCAGCGCAACCGAGTTTTCGAGAGAAGAGCCCATGGCAAAGCCAAGCTTCCAGAGCTTTTCTACATCCTGCACACTCCCGAATGTACGTGCGCGGGAAATATGATCACGGAAGTAGTCCGGTGAGAGATCAAATACCAGATGCTGACGACCAATCTTTTCGTGGTCGAAATCGATGGTAATGTCAAAGCGTGTCCCGTCATACGGGCGCAGCTCACACCACTGATCGCCGGAAACGTAACGAACTTTTTCTTTGATACGGATGTAACGACGCTTCGCCCCAAGCGTTCTCAAACCAACACGATCAATCGCGTCAACGAACGCCTCCGAGCTGCCATCCATGATCGGCATCTCAGGTCCGTCAATGTAGACGGTTACGTTGTCAACGCCCATGCCACGCAACGCAGCCATCAGGTGCTCAACGGTAGAGATACCGCTGCTCTGGGGATCTCCCAGTACCGTGCACAAAGATGTCGCTGTTACGTTGCGCCAGTTCGCCTCTGTCTCAACATAGCCACCATTGGTGTTGCGATGAAAAACAATACCCGAATTAGCATCTGCAGGATGAAGAGTAATGGAAGCCGGACCGCCTGAATGGACCCCAATACCACTCAAGGTTACACTGTCCGCAAGCGTGGTCTGTTTTTCGACACGCATTCCCATAATGTTCCAGCCTTTATCATTCGACTCACGGTACAATACTGAACCTCTCGAGCCGCTACTACATTTACCCCCACCGGGTTGGCTGGAACATAGCCCGAGGGCGGTCCCAAATAAAATAAAGCTTTATTACGCTTTGTAACGCCCTGAAAATTTTAGGTATATTTGCCTATAATTTCACTTAAAAACGCAAAGCAGCAACCCGGAAAAATCCGGATTGCTGCTCGAGAGGCGCGAGTTCTGTTGATAATCAGGTGGCCTGACGGCGCAAGAACGCCGGGATCTCCAACTGATCATCTTCCATCATCTGTGAGCGTGCGGGCGCAGGGCGTCCACCAGCATCCATATTACCGGTTGCACCGTGAGTCTGGCTTTCAGCCTGACGTGGTGCAACAGGCTGGCGCTGAGCCTCTGCATAGGCATCTGCCTGCGCAGTTTCATGGTGCTCCATGTGCTCGTCTTCACGGCGGCCAAGACCACCAGTCAAACGACGCAGAAGACCCATTGGGCGACGCTCTTCGTCCATGTGGCGCTCGTCTTCAGCTTGCTGGGCCATAGAGGCTGGCGCTGGCTGATGACTTGCAGGTGCCGGCTGAGGAGCAGGCGCTGCAGCTTCCGGCAGACCTGTGCGGGCGCGAATCTCACGCTGCGCAATCGGCGGGAAGTCTTCCACACGTGCATACGGGCCTGTGGCTCAGCCTTTTGAGCAACAGGTGGAATGAAAGGCTGAGGAATGCTTGTTGGCTCTTCAGCAACCTGGGTTGGCTCATCCAGAGCATCATACTCCTGCACAGGCTCGTAGCGACGGGACTGATAAGGGGCAATCTCAACTTCAGGGTCTGTTGCAGATGCAACAGGCTCAACTTCCATATGAGTGTCAACTGCGTTTGATCCCATCGCGCGCATCGCACGAACTGGGGTCGGTGCAGGAGCTACTTCTACCGGCGCAGCTACCGCTGAACTGGGCGTAGACGTTGTAGCGCTCTGCAGACGCTCTGTGAGTTCAGCCATACGAACTTCAGCAGGAGAGATATCCTCACGCAGCTCCTTGTCGATGCCGGTGGCAACAACAGAAACGCGAATGATACCGTCCAGAGATTCGTCGAAGGTTGCACCAAGAATGATGTTGGCTTCTGGATCACTTCCTCACGGATACGGGTCGCAGCTTCGTCAACTTCAAACAGGGTCAGGTCGTTACCGCCAGTGATGGAGATAAGCAGACCGCGAGCACCCTTCATGGAAGTCTCGTCCAACAGCGGGTTCGCAATAGCAGCTTCAGCCGCCTGGATTGCCCGTTGCTCGCCGGAGGCTTCACCGGTACCCATCATCGCTTTACCCATGCCGCGCATTATGGAGCGTACATCAGCAAAGTCCAGGTTGATGAGACCTTCTTTGACCATCAGGTCAGTTACGTTTGCAACACCGGAGTACAGCACCTGGTCAGCCATCGCAAAAGCGTCAGCAAAGGTGGTTTGGGCGTTCGCAATACGGAACAGGTTCTGGTTTGGGATGACAATGAGAGTGTCAACATTACGCTGAAGCTCTTCAATGCCGGCTTCAGCAACGCGCATACGACGGGACCCTTCAAACTGGAAGGGTTTGGTAACCACACCGACGGTCAGTATACCTTGCTCTCGCGCAGCACGAGCAACAACTGGCGCAGCACCGGTACCGGTGCCACCGCCCATACCCGCGGTGATGAACACCATGTGCGAGCCGGACAGATGATCGTTGATCTCGTCAATAACTTCTTCGGCTGCAGCTGCACCAACTTCAGGCTGGGAACCAGCGCCCAAGCCTTCGGTTACAGCAACACCCATCTGGATCACACGCTCTGCCTGGCAAAGGGCAAGAGCCTGCGCATCTGTATTAGCAACAACAAAATCGCAGCCTTGCAGACCGCTTGTGACCATGTTGTTTACGGCGTTTCCGCCACCGCCGCCGACACCGAACACGGTGATCCTGGGCTTCAATTCCTGAATATCAGGCATTTTCAGGTTGATTGTCATATTAACCTCGCGACCCTAGTAACATGCCCGAACCGGGCATGTCGTTCTTCCTCTCGTGCGTCCGCCGCATCTGGCGAAACTCGTAATAACGGGGGGTTATGCGCATCCCCGTCTAAAAACTTTCTCTAATCCACTGACCAACCCGAGCCAGATAGCTCCCGCGACCCATCAGGCCACGGCGTTGGTACCGGGGTTCGAATTGCTCAATCTGTGCCACCTGCGGATAAATCAGCAGGCCCACAGCTGCCGAGGACGCCGGACCCTTGGCTTCCTCTGGCAAACCGGAGATACCCAGCGGCCGGCCCAAACGCACATTGCGTCCAAGAATGCGCCGCGCCGTTTCCGAAAGGCCGGTCAGCTGACTGCCCCCACCCGTCAACACAATGCGCTTGCCCACTCGGCCAGCAAAACCGGAAGCAACAATCCGGTCCCGCACCATCTCCAAAATTTCTTCAACACGCGGACGAATAACCCGCGTCAGCATCGCCCGGGGGATCTGCGTTGGCAGATCGCCATCCATATCCACGGGCGGCACCTGAATAAAATCACGATCGTCCACCGCACTTGGCAGGGCCGAACCATGCAAAACCTTTAACCGCTCAGCAGCTTGCATCCGCGTAGAAAGCGCACGCGCCACGTCCATAGTGACGTGATTGCCACCAACAGCCAGCGCATCCAGATGCACCATCTGGCCATCGACAAAGATAGAGAGCGTGGTTGTCCCCCCGCCCATATCAATGCAGGCAACACCCAGCTCGATCTCATCTTCCACCAGCGTGGAAAGGCCCGCTGCATACGGCGTCGCAACCAGCGACTCCACCTGCAAATGCCCGCGCTCCACGCACAGCTCCAGATTACGCACGGCGGCACTTCTGCCGACACCACCTGAATATCCACACCCAGCTTGCGGCCCATCATGCCGCGCGGATCACGAATACCCCGGTTGCCATCCAGCCCGTAAGAGATCGGCAGCGCATGCATCACCGCCCGTCCCTCGGTCGCCGTATGGGTTGAACCCGCAGCCAGCACGCGCTGAATATCGGCTTCAGTAACACCTTCAGTTCCCAGCGGCACGGTGGCGGAGAAAATCTCGCTTTGCAGGCGGCCACAGCTCACCGTCACCAGCAGCGTTTCCACCATCACACCGGCCATCCGCTCAGCCTGATCCACCGCTCTGCGGATAGCCTGCTCGGCCTGATCCATGTCCACCACAACGCCGGACTTGATGCCCGCAGATGCCTGATACCCGTAACCCAGCACCTCGATGCCATGGCTACGACCCGGCATCAGCTCTTCCTCATCACCCGGCACCAGTTTCGCGATAATGCAGCACACTTTCGTGGACCCGACGTCCAGCACCGAAACCACAACAGATCTGCGGTTTGGCAGCGGTCGCATACGCGGCAGAAAAATCACATTCTTATTCGAGATCATGTATCCCTCCCCGTTCTGGAGGGTAAACCCCGTTGCTTGAGTGTCGTCTGACGGCGAAGAGCTGCCTCATCGGAAAGGCGCACCACCACACGGTCCTGCAAGCGCAGGTCAACAGAAACAATATCGCGGGAAAGCAACCCGCCCTGATCATCCAGCTCTTTCAGCTCGGCAAGCGCGTCCCCCACACCAAACTCAGGCAAGCGCACCGTAATCCCGTTTTCCATAGCAAGGTCCCAGCGACGCTCGGAGCGCAGCTTTGCAGCGCGCACCCGAGCACGGATGCCCGGAAACTTCTCCAGCTCGCCCATGATCTCACCAACACGCAGCTGCGCACCATGGTTGACCACCCGAAGCAAATTCGCATAACGGCCATCCACCTCATCAGTGATGACCTCACCCTTCTTGGTAATGACCGAGGTCAGGGCGCCGCGCTGCCAAAGCGCGTAAGGCACCTGCTCCTTGATCTGCACACTCAGCGTGCCCGGATAGAATTTCTGGATGGAGGCACTGCGGATCCATGCAATATCTTCCAGCCGTTCCTTTGCATCAGCCGCGTTAAACAGCATCAAAGACGGACGCTCATGAAGTTCTAGCGCTTCCAGCACCTGAAACTCCGTAACGCGCTGCAAACCCTCTATTTTGATCTCATTGACCGAAAAACCAGCGGCGGATGTAACTGATTCGCTCACAACACGGGCATGTCCACCCAGCGTGATCCCGTAGCCAGCGGACAAAACAAGGAAGCCAAATGCGCTCGCCGTCGGGGCCCACGAGGGAATAAGTGCAAAAAAATCCAGTGACCCCCAAGCGGGTCTCTGGTGCAAACGCGATACGCCACGACTTCTGAAGCGAAAGCCCCAGCCGCCTGTGCGTGCCCGCAATGCATCAAATTTTGCCTTTATCTTCCGCAACTTGCGTCCTCCACGATCCAACTCACCAACTCTTGGAAATCATGTCCGGCATGTGCCGCGATTTCCGGAAGCAGTGATGTTGGCGTCATGCCGGGTTGAGTGTTCACTTCAAGACAAACCAGTTCTCCGAGGCCACCGGGTCCTTCGTTAAAACGAAAGTCGGCGCGTGTAACACCGCGGCACCCCAGAGCCTGATGCGCCTTAATACTTGATTTTTGTATTTCTTGGTAAACAGATGGTAAAATTTCCGCAGGAAGTATGTGTTGTGAACCGCCTGGGACGTATTTTGCATCATAATCGTAGTAAGCGTGCCCCAATGGTACAATTTCTAGTACCCCTAACGCCACATTACCCATCACCGCACAGGTCAACTCGCGTCCGGGGATGTAACGCTCCACCATAAGCAAATCACCAAACTCCCAATCTTCACGTGTCAATTCCTGCGGCGGGTGCTCTTGCCCCTCCTTCACGATCAACACGCCAAAGGATGATCCTTCGTTGATGGGCTTAATGACATAAGGCGGTTCCATCACATGGCGGCGCGCAGCATCCGCGCGGCTAACCACCACGGAGTTGGCAACCGGCACACCAGCCGCCTGCATCACCGCCTTCGCCTTTTCCTTGTTCATGGCAAGCGCCGAGGACATCACACCGGAGTGGGTATAGGGAATATCGAGAACTTCCAAAATACCCTGAATAGCCCCGTCCTCACCAAACGGGCCATGCAGCGCATTGAACGCCACGTCCGGCTTCAGCTCCTGAAGCACAGCGGAGATGTTGCGGTCAACATCCACGCGCGTGACCTGATAACCAGCCGCTTCCAGCGCATCCGCACAGTCTTTGCCTGAAGACAGCGAGACAGGCCGCTCGGCAACCCATCCACCCATCAAAACTGCAACATGCTTGGTCATCACAAAACCCAATCCTGATTAAAACGCCTAAAACAACACCTGAACGGAGTTAGTCCGCCTGTCCCAAAAACGGCTCAATCATCGCCCCGTCCACAAACGCCCCAAGACGCTTGATCTCCCATTCCAGACGCGTACCTGTCTTCACCAAAGCATCCCTGCGGATAGTCTCGCCAAGCAGTTCCAGATCGTGAGCAGTAGCGTTTGCAACGTTCAACATAAAGTTGCAATGCAATTCCGACATTTTTGCGCCGCCAATCTGCAAACCACGTCCACCAGCCGCATCAACCACCTTCCAGGCGCTGCTATGCTCCGGATTCTTAAAGGTGGAGCCACCGGTCTTCTCGCGAATAGGCTGTGCCTTCTCACGATGCGCCACAACCTCAGCCATCTCGGCGCGGATCTCGTCCTCGCTCTGTGCAACACCCTCAAACACCGCACTGGTGAAAATCAGATCTTTAGATGCAGAGGAATGGCGGTAGGCATAGCCCATATCCGCATTGGAAAGCGTGATGAGTTCACCAGACCGTGTTACCGCATTAACGTTAACAACAAGGTCCTTTGTCTCTGCACCGTGAGCTCCGGCATTCATCCGCAGCGCACCGCCGACTGCCCCCGGAATACCGGTATAAAACGCAAAGCCACCCGTGCCCGTCTTGGCCGCTTCTTCCGCCAGCTTCTTGTCAGGGACAGATGCCCCCGCC
>BAXV01000012.1 GCA_001310715.1 Pseudovibrio sp. JCM 19062 | reverse complement strand
TTCTGGATCACTGGAAAGCTTGAACTGACGCCAGCGGTGCGGAGACAGGCCGTGCGCCTTCCAAATCGAGCGCACCGTGGAAGCTGCAAGTCCGACCGCTTTGGCCATCGCCCGCAGCGTCCAGTGCGTGCCTCATGCGGCGGTGGCTCCTGTGTCAGACGGATGACTTGCGCGATTTTGGTCTCGCTGGTTTTGGGGGTTCCCGCAGGCCGCGTCTTTTCCCGCAGCAAGCCGTCCACGCCCTCAAGCATGAACCGTTCCTGCCAGCGCCAAACACATTTCTTCGTTTTACCCGTGGCCGCCACAATCGCCATTACCCCAAGACCTTCACTACTCAAAAGGACGATCCGGCACCGCCAGACATGTTTTTGCGGGGAAGAAGGCTGAGAAATAATCGCCTCAAGCCGATTGCGATCTTCAGCTGTGATGCTCAATGATAGTCCTGTACGCATCCCCAATTATCGCACAGAAGGAGCCATTTGTCTCGCTCAATCCACTAGTCATTACTTTGACAGACATCCATAGACTTACTGGAGAGTAATTTCATACTTATCTTGGAGCTGTCAAATTCAATAACTGTATAAATCTACAGTTGATAAGATATAAAATAACACTTAATAAAAGAACTATCATTCACAGCCCAAATTACATAACTGTACATTTTAACTACATGAAATTCAAAGGTAATTATTTACAATAACTTCTTAGGAGCTAGAGAATTGAAAGTACTTTTATTGAGACCGGTGTTTTTACGGGCGCTATACTTTCAGACACATAAATAATATTGGGCATGACGTTATTATCATAGACATCACTCAGACTTCGAAAGTCATTTTTACTAGTTAGTAAAAGTCAATCCAGACAGAATTGTACATTTAGAAAAGCAATTTTCCGTAGATAAATCAATAAGATATATTTATCATGGAGAATACATATTCTTAAATACTACATGTGGCACTCACAATGTCTTGGATACAATTGTTGAAGTGCTACAGAATAAACACCTGGTACAATCGTACGCGAGCTGACCGCTCCCAAAATCATTGTACCTCCTATTGGATCAAGCACAATGAGTGCTCCCAACCCAACTACCAGCTTTAACGAGTGCTTTGAATTATGTTTAAACGCATCCTTGTCACAGGCGGTTGTGGCTTTATCGGATCAAACTTGATCAAGACCCTAACCTCAGTCATGGCGGCTGACGATATTTTGGTTTTAGACAATGAAGTTACTGGGCGCGCAAGTTCGTTAGATAGCCTCCCCCATCGTTTTGTCTTTGGGGATATTAGAGATCGAAATGTTATTGAAGATGCTATGAAGGGCGTTGACGCAGTCGTACATTTGGCGGCTGACACGCGTGTCATAGATTCAATTGAGAACCCAACTTACAACTTTGACGTCAATGTGAAGGTACATTGAACGTTTTAGAAGCCATGCGCAAACACGGTGTCAGGCGTCTTGTGAATGCTTCAACCGGAGGGGCAATTGTTGGAGATGCACCTCAGCCGGTAAATGAAACCATGCCAGCTAATCCAGCGTCAGCCTACGGAGCCTCTAAAGCTGCTGCTGAGGCGTATTGTGCGGCTTATACGCAAAGTTACGGGCTGAACATCACCTCGCTACGCTTCTCAAATGTCTATGGTCCACGTTCGCTTCATAAGGGAAGCGCTATTGCAACCTTTATCAAGAATATACTCAAAGGCGAGCAATGTCAGATTTATGGCGATGGTAGTCAGACCAGAGATTTCATATTTGTCGAAGACCTATGCCTAGGTATTCTTCAGGCTCTAAGGTCAAAAGAAAAAGGCGTTTTTCAGCTCGGAAGCGGCAAACCGACATCCGTTAACGAAATTATCGGCATCCTTAAAATGGTCTCAAGACAAAACGATGAGCTGAGCGTCGTCTATCAAGATTTCAGAATGGGAGAAGTGCTGCACAATTTCGCTGATATCACAAAGGCAGCCAGAGATTTGGGCTTTACACCTCAGACTGATCTAGTGACCGGCATAAAAATAACATGGGACTATTTTCAGAATAATCTGGGAGCTTTATTTAACAGCGAAGGTAATCCTCCCATTTATGGAGGAGTTTAGCGTTAGAGTTATGCCGCCAGTTTCAGTTTGTCGGCAGGTGTAATGCCGCCTGTGGCCATGTTGGGCCGGTCGTTGTTGTAAGTCCAGAGCCATTTTGTGGCTTGTATCTGTGCTTGTTCAATGGTTTCAAAGCAGTTTTGATCTAGCCATTCCTGCCTGACCGTTCTGTTGTAGCGTTCGACATAGGCGTTCTGGCTGGGTTTCCTGGCTGGATATGAAGGATCTTGATGTCTTGCTTGTGTGCCCACGACATCAATGCTTCGCTGACATTCTCCGGGCCATAACACCTTCGGAATGATGTTGACGTGAGGCTATGAACACCTGCGCAGCCCCAAATTGCGCAGCAGGTGATCATAGCCGGGCTTCAGGCCTCTACAGTGGTTTTACGACAAACCACCCAGAAGAGGAGACCGACTATGACCAACGCCATTATTACACAGCATGAGCCAGTTTTAGTCGCCGTTGATATTTCCAAAGCCCGCCAGAGCGATGGAAACGCCTTTTCCTTCGACAGCAAACACAGCCATCTCCTTGCGTAGAGATGGCCTGCTTACTTTTTTTGCAAGCGCTCCCTTTAAGAACTCATTTTGCAGAGACAGCTCGGCATACATCTTCTTGAAACGGCGCAGCTCGCCTTCCGTGGACATCATCTGCGCATCAAGGCCGCCAAATTTTGCACGCCATTTATAGGAGGTCGCTGCGCTCATGCCATGTTCCCGGCAAAGCTGAGCAACTGGAATACCGCTTTCCCCTTGCTTCAAAATCGCAATGATCTGCGAAACGCTGAAACGAGATTTTTTCATAAAATCAGTCCTCAATATGAGGCAACACTATCTCTACTTTTAAACTCGATCAAATTTCGGGGAAATTACGCCAAGGTACGCTTGATTGGTTGATGCGAATTCTCAACAAGACGGATACCTCATTCGTCGGCCTCCCCATCGCCCGTCCTGCTTTTTTTTAAGAAGTCGCAGCTCAAGGGCCTGCTCTGCAAACACTTCTTTGAGGTAGCGCGCTTCTTTACGCAGCTGCTTGACCTCACTGGTGTTGGTCTGACGGGCGGTGTCACCGGCAAGTCGCTTCTTGCCAGCTTCAAGAAACTCCTTGGACCAGCTATAATAGAGCTCTTGAGAAATCCCTTCCTGCCTACACAACTCAGCAATGCTGTTCTCGCCGGGTAACCCGGCAAACACAATGCGGATTTTGTCTTCAGTGGATTAGCGTTTACGGGTCTTGCGCCGGACATCCTTAACCATCCACTCTGCGACAACGCTGGCAGTCTTAGGGTTTTGCCCCACGCCTCACTCCTGTTGGCGTGATCTTGGGCCAAAGCACTCTCTTATTCAATTAAACCGATTTGTCCAGAAGGCGTCGATGACAAACACACCGTGATAGCTTAGATGTTTTGTCTCAAACTCATTCTGCAGGTTCAACTGCGGGCTCAGAACCTGCAACATGCGTTCTAGGGGTCAGGCTGAAGACTGTAAGATTTACAAACAGGCCTACGACGCTGCCCGGAAAGCTTCCAGGATCACCTAGAACTGTTGACCAAATGGTCGTTGCACAAATTCCAGCTATTGCACCAGTCAGAAATGCCAGAGGGCCGCGTTTTAAGCCAAATATTGCTGCGACGAGAGGTACGAGAACCATAGGTGCCCAGAAATTATAGGCGTAAAGCAGTATATCCAGTACGCTTTCGATCATTATCGCAAAGAGGATGGATGTTATCCCAATCACTAGCGTTACAGTTTTTGCAATAAAGAGCAAATTTATGTCGCTTATTGGCCGGGCCCATATGGGACTCATTACATCGTTCACAAATGTAGTACTCGCTGCATTGAGATAGGAATCTGCCGAGGACATTACAATCGATATCATTCCTGCAATTACCAATCCTTTTATGACTGGCGGCAGTGCGGTTGTTACAACAAATGCCATCGCATTTTCAGGAGCTATGGTGGGATCGATCGTAAGTGCCACAAGGCCGATTAGCCCTGTTATCGCGAAAAAGAATATGGAAAACACTCCTGAATAAAGGCTGCCCTTTGCGGCGTCCTCTGGAGTGCGTGCTGCAAGAAGTCGTTGAATCAAAGGTGGTATTAATGTCTCTCCGACCATAAATACGAGGATGAGCCAATCAGACCAAACCAACCAAATTCCGGTCCGGGTAAACTAAGATGATCCGCAGGTACACTGTGGTAGATTGCCTCTATACCACCCGCATAATAAATACCAAATAAAAGGGTAAGGGGCATACCAATGGCGAGCATTATAAACTGAGCAATATCGGTGTAGATTACCGCGCGCATACCGCCCATTGTGGTGTAAAGGATGACGATACTGCAGCCAATCGCAATACCTACAATTCTGTCCAACCCAAAGAGTACATTGAAGACAATTCCGATTGCCCCCACCTGAGCGCCAACAATACCGCAGCACAAAAGAATGCCGCCTATGCCGCCAATTATACGACCGGTTTTGCCGTAGGCAGGGGCCAATATGTCGCCTATAGAAATAGCGTTGGGGAAGTACTTCATTCTGGGGGCTATGTAACGGGCCTGAAGGATCTCTTTTAGGCTAAACCCCCAGATACAAACGATATTTGCAATACCAAACAAGAATACTTTTTCTGCATTGCCGTTTGAAAAGCCCCCTCCAATGAAAGAGGCTGACATGGTTGCAAAAATGATTAAGGGACCGACACCGCCGCTCGCAGTTGCATACTGTTTAAAGCCGTTAATATCTTTACTACACCATAAACCAATAATCAGAATTAGAGACAGGTAACCTCCAACAATTACAATATCTACCGTTTCCTGAAGCATGCACCAATTCCTTAGGGGAAATTAAAGGTGGCACAGATATCGTTAGAAGCTGCATTAGTCAATAGTCTATTGATAACGCTAGGTCACCTTGCATTTTCCTGGCAGAAGCCCACCCCAAATTATTTGTTGCATCTTTCGAGTTAAGTGTTGTCATCGACACTTGACCGGAACCGTCTGTTTCTGGAGTGTACCACGTGCCATTTAGTGCCCATTGTCAAAGTTCGTTGGACACAATTACTTTTCGCATAGGAGAGGCTTGGGCCTCTCTGGCGTTGAAGTTACGCCGTTGCTCTTTCCGGCGGATTGTGCCGGAAGACTGCTTATGAAAATGGCCCCAAGTGATCATGGGGCCATTTTCCGTTGTGAGCTGCTGTGCTGGGGGTCAGCCCTGTTCATTTGGCACAGCACCCAAGCTCCGGCTTTTGAGTAGGCTTGTTAAATGCATGAGTGTCAGTAGCAGGTAGACCCCGATTGAATACAGCAGGGCCTTGCTGGCTGCGCTGTTGAAAGTTTCAGGATCACCGGCCTGCCCGAGCACGCCAAAGAAGATCTGTCCAACAATCGTGATCCCGAGGGCGATGCCGAGTTGCTGGAAGGTTTGCAAAATTCCGGAACCTGCACCCGCATCAGGCCCCGAGACCCGCAGGAGTACACTTTGAAACAGGGCGGAGATCGCCGTTCCCATTCCCGCTCCGATGGTCAGCAGAGGGGCGATAAAATCCGATACACTGAAGGGACCAGCGGACATCAGGATCACCAGTTGAAGCGACGTCATGCCGATGAACAGTAATCCGGCACCGACGGCAAGCCGTGAAACCAGAAAACCGGCGCCTAACCGGGCTGTTAATGAGGAGGCAACCATCACACCCACGGGGTGAAAGGCTGAAGCCAGACCTGCTTGTAGTGGCGAGAAGCCGTGTCCCCATTGCAGGAAGATTGCCAAAATGAACATAACGCCTGAAATTCCGGAGAAAAACAGGGCGACGACGAGCAGGCCGGTCACAAAGGCTTTGTCGCGTAACAAGCTTACTGGGATGAGCTGGGGCAGGTTTTTCTGGGAACGCTTTAATTGTAAGCGCACAAAGAACACGGCTAGCAGGAGTGAAGACACCAGCATAATAAAGCACCAGACAGGCCAGCCCAAAGCGCGACCTTCCACCAGCGGGTAGGTGATACCAAGAATGACGCTGGCAAATGTACAGGCGCCGACCCAATCGAGCACCTGTTTGTGTAACACAGGCATCTTAGGCAAAAAGACCAGTGCACCAAACAAGGAGAGCAGACCCAGTGGCAGGTTAATTAGAAAGATCGGCCGCCAACTTAAACCGCCCAAATCAGCAGAAACAATGGCACCGCCAAGGATGGGGCCAACAACTGCTCCAAGCCCATTTACGGTAGCGAAAATACCGATGACTTTTCCGCGCTCTTCTGGCTCAAAAAGCACGTGCACGATGGCAAGCACCTGGGGCACCATCATTGCTGCCGCCACTCCCTGAAAGCCACGTGCTGCGATCAGGGTTTCGATGTTTTGGGCAAACCCGCAGATAATCGAGCTTGTGATGAAGAGGATGATGCCCCAACAGAAAAGCTTCATGCGGCCAAAGGCGTCCCCGAACCGGCCAAATGGAAGCAATCCGGCGCCAAAGGCGAGCACATAGATTACCAGAACCCATTCCAGCTGCGTGGGGGTGGCCCTCAGTTCACTTTGAATAACCGGCAAAGCCAGATTTACGATTGTCACATCAAGCAGGTTCATAAAGGCGGCTAGAAACAGGGCTGCAACAGCAAGAGGCCTGCCAAGCCCCCTTCCCATCAGGTGTAAACTGTTTGTTGTCATCAACTTCCCTTTTCATGATACTTTTAAAGTAATAATTCCTAATACAATCGGACCATCCTTACCTTGCGAAACGACAATGCAGTGCCGCCCACAGTGCTCCCCTCAGCTGTCATCGGGTGACGGACGGAGGATTCCTGATCAATTTGTTACTTTTTAAGTTACATATTGAAAATGTCAATATCTCGTATGTTCGTTTGTAACGAATGGCGTTTATGTGTAGGCTGACAGAAAATGGAGAAAGAGCTTGAGAACTGACAATCGTCTGGCGCGGATGCTTCATGTGTTATTACATCTTGAGCAAGCCAAAGACCCGGTCACATCTGAGCAAATTGGGCTGATGCTTGCGACCAATCCGTCGTTGGTGCGCCGAACCATGGGTGGGCTAAGGGAAGCTGGAATAGTGACATCGGTGAAGGGCCATGGCGGTGGCTGGTGTCTTGCCAAGCCGCTTAGGGAGATCACGCTCTATGATGTTTATGAGGCGCTTGGGTCTCCGGGGCTGTTTGCGCTGGGCTTGTCAAACACCACAACACGCTGCCTGCTTGAGCAATCAGCCAATAAAGCGATCGATAGTGCGCTGGACCATGCACGTGCGTTCTTTCGCACTGAGCTGACCAAACAAACGGTTGCTGACCTTGTTTTGCCGCACGCCCAAAAGGTACAAGAGTTCAAAGAGCAGCAGATTGGTGCAAAAAAAAGGAAGTTTAGCCTTCATCCAGACTGGACCAAGTCGCGAGTTGAGCTGGAAGATAGATTTCAATCTCACTTACCTCCGCTCCTGACAAGCCTTTGCGACAACCGCTGCGGTGGTAAAGCCGATGCCTTTAAAGTCCTGAGTGATGGTCGCTTCCAAATTGCTTCCGGATCTAATCGCCTGCAAAGCTTCCGCAGTACCATCCATCCCCACAATTACGATGCCTTCATCCGTGCGGCCGGCCTCTTCAATTGCTTGGAGGGCCCCCAGTGCGGGTTGGTCCCAGCCAGCCCAAATTGCAGAGATACTGCCCGGCTGCGGATGGGCCTTGAGGACCTCGGAGATCTTAGCCTTGGTATCAGCAACACCGCCATCGCTTATGTCTGGTGTGAGGCGCTCAATAACTTCAATTGACGGGTAGCTTGCGAACACTGTGTCCGCGATGGCCGCTCTTTTCCTGACAGGCGGAAACTGATCATATACAAGCATGATCACCTTGCCCTCTCCCTTGATGCGATTGGCCACATAAGCTGCGGTTTCTGCCGCCATGGCGAAGCCGTTTGAGGTGACGTTGGTGACCAACAAGGGATGCGTGCCACTATCCATGCCCACAACAGGCAGGTTTGCGCGGCCTGCAGCTTCAAGGCCTCGGGAGATCAGATGGGGATCGACGTTGATGACCACGGCATCAACCTTGTTGGTGATAGCGCGGTCAATGGCGTCATTAACAGCATCAACATCACCAGCAGTATCCGTAACCTCCAGCTGCCATCCCAATTGCGTAGCGGCATCCTTGAGCCTGCAATGTACATCCTAGTTCCCGGTTGGGCGAGATAAGGAGTGACTACCGCGATCGTTTTTGGGTCAGTTGCTGCAGTTTCGCGTGAACCTCCGGCGGATACACTTAAAATGATGCTGGCTGCCATAAAATACTTGCCTTTCTCCTGACCTGCGCAACTCACACAAGGACTAATGCTCTACAGATCAACTCGGTAAGATCAGGGGTGGTCGATATTCCAAACAAATGCGAATACCGAACGCAAAAACGTGAGGTACCGTTGTGTATCATTGTGTTGGTTTGTGGGCACGGTCGATAAGCACGTGGAATCTGAGGCTTAATATGTCCCCAGAAAGGTTTCACCTCTTGCTGTCGTTCCGCTTATGGACCAGCACCGCCTACCCCGTTACCAATTGCACATGAGGACGTAACCACTGAAACCGGAGTGTTGATCCCACATTTTGGCATGAGGCTTTGTTGCCGTGCTGAGGCAGGTCGCCAAGGCAAAGCAGGCAAAAAAAAGGGCTGATGCAATCAGGCCGAAGCCTGGCATCCGCTTTTATAAAGCGGGAGCAGATCACCACAACGGTGACAGCACTATTTCGTTTTTGAGTTGAGGTTCAGCCTCAATATGTCCCGGAGAAGGGTTCACCACTTGATGTCACTCCGGTGACGGACCCGGCCGCAGCCGTGTATGTGCCAGTTGAGCCGTCAGAGCACGTTAACGTCCCGCTGATGCCGGTGCACGTTGCACCAGAGACAGTTGTGGCTGTGACTTGACGCGTGTTTAACTCTTCAGTTGTAGCTAAGTCGCAGGATCGTTTAATTGGCTCTGACCACCCGACATACAACCTGCCAAAAACAACAGGAAGAAAACGGGAGCCACCTTTGGCATATAATTGATTGTCATCGGGCCTGTCCTTTAATCGCCTTCTGGCTGATTACCTGGGGGCTGGTGAATTGGAACTTCATATTGGTTACCTGGCTCGTTTGGCTCACCTTGGTCGGTGTCAGCACTATTTGACATGCAACCTGCCAGGAACAATAGGAGGAAAATAGGAACTATCTTTGGCATATGTACTCTCGTCATCGGAATTTTCCATTATTCATATATGCAAGCTTCGGTGGAATGGAACTTCATCGTAACTCTCCAGCTGTACTGGCCGGTTTGGCTGGTTCGGGTTCTTGTAGGAGAACCCTCACCAAAACCAAACGAAATACAACCAACCAATACAATAGGAAGAGAACAGGGACTCCCTTTGACCCATGTAGTTAGGTCATCAGGCCTGTTCTTTACTCATCCTATTATCACCGATTATTAGGGCTTGGAGGTTGATTAACCGGAGAATTCCCTGGATGAATCGGCACCTCATACTGGTTACCGGGTTCATTTGGCTCACCTTGAGCTGCACCAAGGTCATTTTCCACATTACTGGACGAGCAACCAGCCAGAACCAGCAGTATGAAAACCGGAATTGTCTTTAACAGATGTAGCTTAGTCATTGGAACTTTCCTTTATTCTTGTTGGTTCCAAAGGAAAGCCATAGTGATGATTTATTTACGGGGCAATAATCGCGTCAATAACATTGACACTATGGATATTTTAACTTTGACAGAATTTTTAATACTTATCAGGTTAGAGGTATCCCTCTCCACCCCCTGTAGAAACTCCCAGTTGCCCGCGCATACTATTAGCGCAGTGGTGAAGAGAACTGTGAGCGGACGCTCTGGTAGAATACCATGCCTATTTAGCAGCATAGACCCGCAAAATACGCTATGAACTGGGAAAATCGGGCGCAATGCGACACTTTAAGTTCAGCTTGTGCTGGAGGCGAGCCCATTTGTAAGACAGCGGAGTCTCACTGACCACTACCAAGAGTATCAATACCTGCGAACAGGTCGTTATGATTGCCCAGATGGCCAAATCTTAGTATAAAATACGCTTCATACGGATTTACTATTCACATATTCGTATTTCTATTATTTAATTGATAGTTACTCTCATGTTAATTCAAAAATACTACTTCATTCAATTTTCAATACCCTAGATTTGCAAGTTATCGAAATCCAGGAGAGTTATGCCGCCATTTTTAGTTTTGTAGCGCGTATTACTCCGCCGACGGTCATGTTGGGTTGTTCGTTGTTGTATGCCCAAAGCCAGTTTGTGGCTTCTGCTTATGCCTATTCAATATCTTCAAAGCATATCTGATCTAGGTGTTTGATCCCACGGAGGTAGGAGTTGCTGGCAACAAAGGTGTTCTTCGCCAAGATAATTGGCGTCTTCAAGACCACCCCATCCTCGATAACCGCGGCTTTGTGCACTGCAATTCCTGAATTTATGGAATAGTCACTACCGCAATTTCCAAGAAAACTCTCAATCAAGGCTTCGATATTTGGGGTTGCCTCCCAAGGTATTGACGTTCCGCCCCAATCTGTATGGCACCATTCCTCAATGAAGCAATCGGTTTCAATGCTCATTGTTCCCCCAATGATAGTCCTGCATTCAAACTCTTAGGGTAGATCGGAGTATCAAGCCAGTTCTCCCTTGATTTTTCTAGCCACGCTCGGCGATGTATCCCTTTGCACGGCCCCGCCCCAAAGCCGTTGAATCACATTTGTGAGCGCGGCATTTCAGGGGCAGTAACCCCAATATATTGGAATATCGGGAGCACTGTTAATTGGGTAGCCTTGCTATATTTCACAGTAAGATCTTGAGATATCCGCAAGTTGAAAGTTGTGGTGGTATGGCCCGAAAGAAAGTTCTCAACTACCTCATAAAACCTCTTGGATTTACAGCTTTTCGCAGTGAGGAGGTTGGCTCTAAAGGGTTCATGATTAGCAACATTTTGAAATACAGAGAGCGTTTGATTAACGAGCACCTGCTCGCACATGAGGCCATCGTTAAGCGGGGACCATTTGAAGGGCTTAAGTTAGCTACCAGAGGTGCCTGGAGTGACGGAGATGTTCTAACCAAAATCATTGGTTCCTATGAACAGGAGCTTCACCCTTACCTTATGAAGATCGTAGAGAGTAAGCCGTCTGCATTGTTGAATATTGGTGCGTCTGATGGGTTCTACGCACTCGGCATGAAGCGTCTTTTGCCGGACGCACATGTGTACGCTTACGACATCGACGAGGAATCCAGAGATGTTTTGGATGCCTGTGCCAGCGCAAATGATGCGCCCGTTGAAAACCTGATGGATTTTAGCTTTTCGGAGATGGCGGCCTTTAAGGAGTATGACAGTCTTGCGTTCATTATTGACTGCGAAGGCTGTGAAGTGGGGATTGAGGCTATTCCGTCAGACATTCTAGCAAGTCTACGTTCCTGGTCGAGCTACACGAATTTATGGTTCCAGGAATCGAGATGCGGCTATTTAATTTTCTAAGTCAGACACATGACGTGACGATCATTGAAGAAGCGCCGCGCAACACGAGAGACTATCCGGAGACCCTACAAAAGCCAGCAATTGAGGGCTCATTTTGTCCTGTGAGTTTCGCGAGGGCCCTATGACGTGGCTGTATGCCCAACCAATGAGGCAATAATGAAGAATGCCTTTTACTTCGTCGTCGATGAGAATTATCTCCCGATGGCAGCGGCTCAGGCCTTTATTCTGGCCGGTTTTGACAGGTTCGATGTTCATGTGTTTGTGGAGAGAAACAACAAGAATGTCTCTGTTGCAGATCTGATCCCCGCAAGTATTGTCAAGTCTGAGCGCATCTCCTACCACCTTGATAAATTGGAATATTTCCTTCCCGAGGGACTCCCGGAAAGCCAGAAATGGCCGAGCATTGTTTACCTGCGTCTTTTCGTTCCAGATCTATTGAAGGACTATTCGCAGTTGGTCTATCTGGATGCTGATATTGCGATTGCTGACGACCCGAGTGCGATATTTGATCTTGAAGTTCCCGCCACCATCGCTGCTGTTCATGACTATGGTATTCTGGGAGAGACGATTGTCCCCTTTCCCGGCGTGGAGTACACAAAGGAAGAGTGGTTGGGAGGCATAGGCCTACAGGGGTGCCGTTATTTCAATTCGGGTATACTTCT
This sequence comes from Pseudovibrio sp. JCM 19062, assembly GCA_001310715.1. The sequence continues at coordinate 66,688 of BAXV01000012.1, read as the reverse complement.
CATCAATGCCGACAGGTGGCGCCAACTTGATATTCGTCGTCTTCTTTCAGAATACTTTGATCAGTTTGGCCATCGCGTTACTATGTTTGATCAGGATTTTTTTTGAATTATACCTTCAAAAACGATTGGGCCGAATTAAGCCCACGCTGGAATTTTCAGACGTCCCTTTTTGATTATGGCTTTGAGCATGTGTTCAGGCCGATTGTTGTTCACTTCACTGCGCCTCTCAAGCCATGGAATGGTGATTTTTATTCCTATCAAAAGGTGTATCTCAGCTATTTTGCATCGCTTTATGAGCACTTGAAGATAACGCTCCCTAAACCAGCCACCAAGCCCCGCCAGCGTTATATAAAGCGAATGAAAACTGCGGTTCGGCGAGTGCTTCTAAGGCTTGGAATACAGTTCAAACGCGAACGAGTGCAGCGAAAAATTTGGGGGCGATATCATGGTCAAGCTCACGACTTTCTCGCAGGCGCATTGGAAAAGAGGTTATTTGCAGACATTACAGAGGCGCCAGTTATAGGAGAGCCCAAAGTCTTCTTTGATGGGCATATGGTCCGGACTGCAAATTTGGAAGATACTCTTGTTTTGCTTGGAACAGAATTAATCTTGCCATCTCAGGAGCATCTAAAGCAGGACGGCCCATCAGACACGCCCGCTTCAGCTCGAATATTCAGAGAAGAAAAAGATCAGTGTGAGGTTTAAGATCACTTTCCTTTAGCAATGTGGAATGTGGGTCTGGTTCATTACGCTTGGTGGTATTAATGTTTAAATCACTGCTGAAAAGACGGAATAAACGTAGGAAAAAGACGCCTGGGAAACTTTCTATAGATTATGATCCTATTACCTTTAACGCACATTCAGACATCTATTTTCGGCTGATGGATTCAACGGCAGATACCAATGAAGCCACCGTTCAGAATATGTTGTATTCAGATGGTTCCATCTCTTTTGGGCTTGAAAAAGACACAGATATCTTCAGACGCTTATCCAGTACATTTGAAGGACGTGAGGTCTTCGGATTAGAGGACCCGCAATGGTCGTTAGCAAGCTTTCAGGGGATCGTGGGGTTTGCTCAAGGGCGAACGGAGATGCTGCAGCGGCTCCTTTTCCTTCAAGCTTCTCCCATTTGTTTTGAGGAAGGGTTTGTTCGTAGCGTGTTGCCGGAAATCTATGCTCAGCGAAACCCGGATCTGCGGCACTATGCCAACAACATCTCCTATAGGCTCGATAGTGTTGGCCCGCATTTTTTGCCCAGGTCCAATGTCGGTATTCGACGCTTTCTAAAAGAGCATGAATTTACTGAGGAACAGCGGGTAAAGGGACGCGACCTCCGTTTGCTTCTCATTGAGAAGAACATCAGCAAGTACAACTTTGTTCAAGGCGATCGACCTGTTGGTGATGATTATGTGCTTGTCATTGATCAGGCCTATAACGACTTGTCGGTGTATTTGCAGGGTGGTGAGGAAGGCATTTTTCGCCACATGCTGGAGGCTGCCATTGAAGAAAACCCCGGTAGCAAGATTGCTGTCAAACTTCACCCGGAGTTTAAACATCGAAAGACTTATCTGTTCCCGGTGCCAGATGAGTACAAGGACAAGATGGTTCTCTTTGCAGACGATACGGATATCATGATGCTGCTCGCGGCATCACACTCCGTTTATACCTTTTCCTCCACCGTCGGGCTTGAGGCCATCATTCGCGAAAAGCGAGCAGTGGTGTTTGGGAACCCGGTTTATGCAGGCTACGGACTAAGCGATGATCGCTGCATCAACCTGCCCACAAATCGGCGACTGACAGCGGACGAACTTGTCTATGCGCTTTACCTGCAGAACATGCTTTATCTGAGCCCATCAACGGGAGAGCGCTGTCACCACCTACAAGCGATCGATGAGCTGCTCTGGCTGAAAAAGAAGTTCGTGGCAGAAGTGCTTTAAAGCCGGAGACACTTGCGTACTGATATGTAGGGCGGGTTTTCTTAGCTCCAACGGTACACTCCTACTACCGCATCGATGCACTTAGCAAATCAGATGGGGTTGTCTTTGTTTTTTTTAGAGGCATAGCTGCGTTTGGAAATTGGCCGATGTTAGGCCGGCAAAGACCATCGCCTTCACCACGCCTTTCTGAAGGGAGCGTTACCAGCGTGGTTTGCGGTCAATTCTTGCGGTTTTTCGTATTGCAGATTTTTGGAAAGTTTACTTCCAACGCTCAAACCCAAAATGCACCACTCCCATGCTCCACCTGTCTGGGGACATACATGTCGTAGTTATTAGATCATCCCTTTGCCTTCACCAGTTCCAGCGGTTTATTTGACCTTCAAAAGGTTCGTCGATGAAATCTGGAAAGTAAGGCTTTAGGCGCTTGATGTCTCCATAATCCCAATCCAGATGCATCTCAGCGCGGGCTTTGTTTTGCACGATGATGGTGATGTTGTAGTCGTAAGTCAAAATGGCGGCATCCTTGCAGTCAATGCCGTTAAAGACGAGCTGGTAGAGCAGCAGCCCTGCATTCCAAAGGGTCAAATGCCCGCCAACAATAATATGTTTTAAGGGCGGAACTGTAATTGCAATATATCCGCCGTCTTTCACCAACTCGCGGCATCTGCGTATAAAAACGCCCGGGTCTGGTTGGTGCTCCAGAACATGTGAGGCCCAGATACAATCGAACTGCTCCGGACACTCAAAGTCATAAAAGTTGCCTGTGATCTTGGTCCACAAGCTTTCATCAATCCCTTCGTTTGCGTAGAGCGATACTCCAAAATCTAACGCGGTCACCTCTTTGTTGTATTTGTGTAGCATGGCCGCATGCTCACCAGAACCTGAACCAACATCCAAAACACTTTTAAAATCATAGTCCTTGATCAGTTTGTGTAAGCCATACTGACTGCGAGGCAACCCAGCAAATTCCATAGGAATATCTGGCAGATGAGCCCGGCGTTTTGCTTCTTCTACGGCTTCTAACTCTCTTCTGGAGGGCGGGCGCTTCACGAGCTTGTAGGGGAAGATTTTCTTGAGCAGTTTTTTTTGTTCTGCGTTTGCGGTTTTCAGAGTCCTTAATAGGGCTGCTGTCTTGCTTATCCGCAATCTTGGCGTCTGTCATAGATTGAAACCCGATAGTGTTACAGAAGCAGCTTTTTACTTAGCGGCATGATCCATGGTAACTATTTGGATGGTCTTGCCAACTCCGTTAATTTATGGGTGCAATGCCGAGTAGAAAGTGGCCTTCAATGCTGGTCACGGCATGGTTGTAGGCCATACAGTCACATCTATCGCAATTCTCGCGGATCGCATTTCTTCCGCGCACGCTACATCCTCTCAAGCAAGATCGGGACTGGTGCAATGACCGAGACATTGACAAAGGAATTAGCAGTCACAAAGGCTCTGGAACTCCCGTTTTGGAAATCGCCCAGCAACGCAGAGATATTGGTCGGTGGGATCACTAACTTCAATGTGAAGATCACTGATGAAGGCCGCACTTATGTGGTTCGCCTTGGGCACGACATCGCGGAGCACGGTGTAATGCGGTTCAACGAACTGTCCGCCTGCCGCGCTGCTTATGCGGCGGGTATTGGGCCGGCAGTGCGCTACTACGAACAAGGTGCGCTGGTGCAGGACTACATTGATGCAGTGCCGCTAACCTCAGCTGACATTCAGGATAGTCACACTCTCACATCAATTGCACAGGTGCTGACCCGCGTGCACACGGAAGCTTCGCGGCTGATCCGCGGGCCGGTTCTGGCCTTCTGGGTGTTTCACATTCTGCGAGATTATGCAGAAACATTGCGATTGATGGATTCTGAGCATGTTGGCAAGCTCAATGGTCTCCTGCACCGTGCTGAAAAGCTGGAAGCTGCGGTGGGTCCTGTTGAGCTGGCTTTGTGTCACAACGATCTGCTGCCTGCCAACATTCTGAATGAGAATGGTCGTTTTTGGCTGGTTGATTGGGAGTATGCCGGGATGAACTCTCCACTGTTTGATCTGGGCGGGCTGGCAACAAACGCCAATCTTTCTGAGGAGCTACAAAGGCAGCTGTTGGAGCCTACTACGATATGCCGGTCAACGATGAGCTGTGGGCCAAATACAACGCAATGAAATGTGCGTCTTTGTTGCGTGAGAGTATGTGGAGCATGGTTTCTGAACAGACCTCCCAAATTCAGTTCGATTACACCAACTATACTGCAGACAATTTACTTCAGTTCGAACAGGCTTACGCTGAGCTCGAATTACGGTGAGGTTGAGATGAGCGACTTTCCAAAAACTGCGAAGGCTGTGATTGTTGGCGGCGGTATTGTGGGATGCTCTACAGCTTATCACCTTGCCAAACTTGGGTGGGATGTTGTGCTGCTGGAGCGCAAAAAAATTGACATCTGGCACAACGTTTCACGCGGCTGGATTGGTGGGGCAGTTACGTTCCAATGCAAATGTCACGCAACTTCTTGGTTACTCCGTTGATCTTTACAAGCGCCTTGAAGAAGAAACAGGACAGGCCACAGGTTGGAAAATGAACGGTGGCCTGCGGCTTGCCTGTAACCATGAAAGATGGACCGAGGTTCAACGACAGGCGACCACAGCACATTCGTTTGGTTTGGACATGCAATTATTGACGCCACATGAAGCGCAAGATCTCTGGCCTTTGATGCGGGTGGATGATGTTGTTGGTGCAGCTTTTTTTACCGAGCGATGGGCAGGCCAATCCCTCTGACATTACCATGTCTCTTGCAAAGGGTGCCCGGATGGCTGGGGCGCAGATTTTTGAAGACACTAAGGTTCTCAGTCTCGATATTGAGAAAGGCGTCATCAAAGGCGTAGAAACGACCAAAGGCCGGATTGAATGTGCAGTTGTGGTAGCCTGCTGCGGTCAGTGGACCCGCGAGTTTGCCCGCCGTGTTGGTGTCAATGTTCCGCTGGTTTCCATGCAGCACCAGTACCTTGTAACAGAACCTATTCCCGGCGTTCCGAAGGACCTTCCTACCTTGCGCGATCCAGATCGTCTGACCTATTACAAAGAGGAAGTGGGCGGGTTGGTGATGGGTGGCTACGAGACCAACCCGCGTTCATGGGCACAGGATGGAATTCCTTCCGGCTTTCACTATACGCTGCTGGACAGTGACTTTGCGCATTTTGAACCGCTTATGGAGCTCTCTCTGGGCCGCGTTCCTGCGCTGGAAACCGCCGGAATCAAGGAACTCATCAACGGGCCTGAAAGTTTTACGCCAGATGGTAACTTCATCATGGGGGAAGCTCCGGAGCTGAAGAATTTTTATGTCAATGCTGGCTTCAATGCGTTTGGCATTGCCGCTGGTGGTGGGGCTGGCATGGCTTTGGCAGAATGGATCGCAAAAGGTGAGCCGCCCTTTGACCTATGGCCGGTCGATATTCGCCGGTTTGGGCGACCGCACTTCGACAGCGACTGGATCCGGACACGAACGCGAGAGGCCTACGCCAAACATTACACTATGGCATGGCCGAATGAGGAGTATAAGAGTGGGCGTCCGTGCCGAAAGTCCCCGCTCTATGAGTATCTGAAGGCTGATGGTGCAGTGTTTGGTGAAAAGCTTGGCTGGGAGCGGCCCAATTGGTACGCAGATACAGCAAATGGTGAAGTGCCCAAAGACATTTACAGTTTTGCCCGACCCAATTGGCATGAGCCAGTTGGCCGCGAGCACGCAGCGGCGCGGTCGTCTGCAGTGCTTTTTGATCAAACCTCCTTTGCCAAGTTTATCTTGAAAGGACCGGACGCCGTTGATGCGCTCAGTTGGATCGCAGCCAATGATATTGATAAGCCGGTTGGGACCTTGATCTATACGCAAATGCTAAATGATCATGGCGGGATAGAGTGCGACCTGACCTGTGTACGCACAGCTCACGATGAATATTACATTATCACTGGCACCGGTTTTGCGACCCATGACTTTGACTGGATTTCGCGAAATATCCCGGCTGGTTTGAATGCACAACTGGTTGATGTGACTTCGGCTTATTCGGTTCTTTCTCTTATGGGGCCGAAATCCCGCGAGATTTTGCAGAGTGTTACGCGTGATCCAGTCAGTAACGAGAGCTTTCCGTTTGGGCGGGCGCGCCAGATTGGCATTGCGGGGTGTCCAGTCCATGCCTTACGGGTGACGTATGTTGGTGAGCTGGGCTGGGAGCTGCATGTTCCCGTTGAATATGTGACCAGCGTTTACGCGGCCTTGCATGAAGCAGGCAAGCGTTTGGCTTACGCAACGCAGGATACAGAGCCATTGAAACCCTTCGTCTGGAAAAGGGTTACAGAGCCTGGGGCAGTGACATCGGGCCGGACCACACGCCAGAAGAAGCCGGTCTTGGCTGGGCCGTTAAACTGAAGACGGGCACTCAGTTTAAAGGCCGCGAGGCTATGGAGCATCAGCGACGCCACGGAGTGAAGAAGATGCTCGCGACCTTTGTCACAAATGGTGATGTCATCTTATCAGGTCGGGAGACGATCTACCGTAACGGTGTACGTGTGGGTTGGTTGTCGTCCGGTGGTTTCGGTCATACGCTCGGCAAATCCATTGGGCTGGGATATGTGCGAAATAGCGATGGCGTTGATCGTGACTATGTACTTGGCGGGGATTACGAGCTTGAAGTTGCAACGAAGCGCGTGCCTGCGAGGTACACCTTGCGCCTCTTTATGATCCCACGGGAGCACGGGTTAAAGCCTGAGATTGCAACGAACGATCTGGGTTAACGGAGTTGGGGGAATTGTTGTTTACAGCACGCGAATAACCTGACAGAAACCTTGGCAACCATTTCATGGGCAAGCATCAATGACGACATGACCTACATTTTCATCATATTTGGCGCCGCTTTCGGGCTGATTGCTATTCCTCTAGGCTTTTTCATAGGTCTGCAAATTTCGCCAATGCTTGCGAATGTGCTGCTGTTCCCGTTTATTGCGGCAAGCTGGTGGCTTGAGACTCCGCTTGGAACATTGAACGGTTTCCTGCGCATTTTCCTTACATTCCTGTCTGCCGTGATTTGGGCGGTCTTGTTTGGCCTTGTGGGCGCAGTGCTCCAGAAGTTGATCACTCAGCCCGATAAGGACTGACGATAAGCGCTGGCCGTCTGGCCCGTATGTTTCCGGAACACCTTGTTGAAGTGAGAGGCATCAAAGAAGCCTGCGCGGTGAGCTATTTCCGTGATGGTCGCTTTGGTTTCACCCAGCAACCGCTGCGCCTCTTCTATGCGAATATGGCTGAGCGCTTCTGCTGGGGATTTATCAAGATCTGCCTTAAACTTCATTTCAAGACTGCGTCTACCGATGCCCAGCATTTTGCAAAGCTGTTCAATGGAGCGCAGGCTTTCAGTTTCCTGCTGCATCATCAGTACGGCACGCTGTACCAGATTATCCTTTGCTTTGAGTGATGTGGGTAAAAACGGCTGGGCTTTGCTGTCATCCAAGGCATCGTCTACTATGAGAATATGCAGGCTTTTGCGGGCCTGACGAAGCCCCACATGGCGCTCGACCAAATGGGCAGCCACATGCACCGCACTGGTGCCTCCCGAGCAGGAGATCCTATCGCGGTCCACCACGAAAATCCGGTCTGATACGGGCTCAAGGCCGTCGAACTCTTCCAGAAAGTCGGTGCGGTGGAACCAGCTGACACAGCATTTATAGCCATTCATCAAGCCTGCGCGGTGGAGAATGAAACTTCCCGTACACAGGCCGATCAGAGGGACATTCTTTGCAACGGCTGCCTGAAGGTAGTCCACATAGCGCCGGTCCAGTCGCTCAATATGATCAATCAAGCCGCCCACAACCACGAGATAGTCGAAGCTCGCCGGATCTATCAGGTTAGTGTCGGGGTGAATGCGCACCCCGCAACTGGCGGAGATAGGTTTCATGTCCGGCGAAATGACGCTCCAGCTGCACAGGATTGGACGACTGTTGTCACCTTCATCTGCTGACAAACGCAGCATATCAATGAAGCTTGCAAATGCAGAAAGTGTGAAGCGGTTGGCCAGAATGAAGCCCACATTAAGCGCTGGGCGTGTCTGGCGAGTTGGGCCTGCTGTGCTTTCCATCTATGCCCTTTGCGTAATAATACCTGATATTCTTCGCTTTCATACCATACAGAACTTTACTTAGTGGGCAAACTCTCCAGACTATCAAGGAGGTCGCCTTGTCGAAGTTTTCCGCTCTGACGCTCCTGAAAGGAGCGCTCACTGGCTATAAGAATATTGAGCCGCAATGGCCGGATGCCGAGCTAAAAAGCGAGTATGATGTAATCATCGTGGGCGCTGGCGGGCACGGGCTTGGGGCTGCTTATTATCTGGCGAAAGAACATGGCATCACCAATGTGGCGGTGATTGACAAGGGCTGGCTTGGCGGCGGCAATACAGGCCGCAACACAACGATCATCCGCTCAAACTATCTTTATGATGAAAGTGCGCGGCTTTACGACCATGCGGTGGATTTGTGGGACGGGCTTAGTCAGGACCTGAACTACAACGTCATGTTCTCACAGCGTGGCGTGATGATGCTGGCGCATAATGTTCATGATGTGCAAAGCTTCAAGCGGCATATCCATGCCAACCGGCTGAACGGCGTTGACAATGTGTGGCTGACGCCTGAACAGGCCAAGGAGAAGTGTCCTCCGCTCAATATCTCTCCCACGGCCCGCTATCCGGTGATGGGCGCGGCGTTTCAACAGCGCGGCGGAACGGCGCGTCATGATGCGGTGGCGTGGGGCTATGCGCGCGCAGCGGCTGCGCGCGGGGTGGATATCATCCAGAATTGCCCAGTGCTTTCCATTAAGCGCGGGCCTGATGGCATGGTCACTGGTCTGCAAACGGCCCGCGGGTTTGTGAAGGCTAAGAAAATTGCAGTTTCAGCTGCTGGTGGTACCTCGGTGGTTATGGATACAGCTGGGGTTCGCTTGCCGCTGGAGAGCTACCCATTGCAGGCGCTGGTATCCGAGCCGGTAAAACCCATTTTCCCGCAGGTGGTGATGTCTAACACGGTGCATGCCTATATCAGCCAGTCTGATAAAGCGAGCTGGTGATTGGCTCCGGTACAGATCAATACGTTTCTTATTCCCAGCGCGGCGGCCTTCCGCTGATTGAGCACACACTTGCTGCCATTTGTGAGGTTTTTCCGATCTTCCGGCGCATGCGCATGCTGCGTAAGTGGGGCGGTGTGGTTGATGTGACACCTGATCGCTCCCCGATACTGGGCAAGACACCAGTGCAAGGGCTTTACCTCAATTGCGGATGGGGCACGGGCGGGTTTAAGGCGACGCCGGCTCCGCCCACGTTTTTGCGCATACCATTGCCAAGGATGAGCCTCACCCCATCAATGCGCCGTTCACGCTCTCGCGCTTTGAAACCGGCCGCCTGATTGATGAAGCAGCAGCTGCTGCCGTAGCGCACTAAGGAGACAGAGATATGCTTTTAATTGACTGTCCTTACTGCAAGGAGAAGCTGCCCGAGTTGGAGTTTGAGTATGCAGGCCAAGCCCATATTGCGCGGCCAGAAAACCCTGCTGAACAAACAGATGCTGAGTGGCGTGATTATCTGTTCATCCGCTCCAATGTGCGCGGTGATCACGCTGAGCAATGGCGGCATACGCACGGATGCGGGCGCTTTTTCAATGCCTTGCGCAACACAGTGAGTGACAAATTCATTGCCACCTATGAGATCGGGCAGATGCGCCCAACTGGTGCTGAAGAAGGTGAAGAGCACAATGAACAACTGGAGAGTTGACGGCAAAGGCCGCATCAACCGAGATAAGCCTGTTCGCTTCACCTTCGATGGTGTTTCATTTGAAGGCTATGAGGGTGATACAGTTGCCTCTGCCCTGCTGGCCAATGGCGTTCACCTTATGGGGCGCTCTTTCAAGTACCATCGACCGCGCGTCCCGTCACCGCAGGCTCCGAAGAACCAAATGCGCTGATTGGAACATCCCGGGGCGGTTCAGGACGATTTGAGCCCAACACCCGCGCGACAGTTCAGGAAATCTATGAAGGGCTAACCACCGTCAGCCAAAACAAATGGCCGAGCCTCAATTTTGATGTTGGCGCAGTGAACGATAAGCTTCACAAGCTGTTTGCAGCGGGGTTTTACTACAAGACCTTCATGTGGCCGAAGAGCTTTTGGGACAAGGTTTATGAACCCATCATCCGCGCTTCTGCCGGATTGGGTGTTTCACCCTCTGAACCAGACGCAGACACCTACGCCTCACGCTACCTGCACACCGATGTCCTTATTGTTGGCGCGGGACCTGCGGGGCTTGCTGCGGCGTGACTGCCGCTCGCAGCAGCGTGGATGTGGTTCTTGTTGATGAGCACCGGGAGCTGGGTGGCTCCCTGCTCTCTGAGACACCTGCCGCGATTGATGGCAAGCATGCTGAGAGCTGGCTTACTGAGGCCATTGCCGAGCTTGAAGCCCACCCCAATATGCGTGTTATGACGCGCGCCACAGCCATTGGCTATTACCATGAGAACATGGTGGGCGTTGCGGAAAAGCTGACGGATCATCTGGCAGAGCCCCTGCCGCTGCACCGCGTGAACGCATGTGGCGCATTCGTGCGCAGGAGGTCATTCTTGCGCAAGGTGCCTTGGAACGTCCACTGGTGTTCGACGGAAATGACCGCCCCGGCGTGATGATGACCGGTGCCGCCCAGACCTATCTCAACCGGTTTGGCGTAAAGGTAGGCACTGCAGCTGTTGTGGTCACCTCTCATGATTCAGCGTGGTATGCAGCGTTTGATCTGGCTGATGCAGGTGTGAAGATCCCGCCATCGTTGATGTGCGTGCCAGTGTCGGTGACCATTTTCGGGCGGAAGCACAGAAGCGTGAGATATCGATAAAACTCGGGCATACGGTCACGGCAGTTACCGGAAAGAAGCGGGTTTCCGGCGTTAAGATTGGCAAGGTTATTGAGGACGGAAGCGTCTCTGATATCAAGTCTGTTTCCTGTGATGCGCTCTTGATGTGCGGTGGCTGGACACCGTCTTTGCATCTTTTCTCTCACACCAAGGGCAGCTTGCATTGGGATGAAGAGAACGAGGTGTTCCTACCCGGCGAGAAAACCGAACGCTGTCATATTGCTGGTGGTGGTCGAGGGCTATGGACCAGCAGGCGGCGTTCGATGATGGTGTGGATGCTGCCAAGCAAGCGTTGGCCTCTCTTGGCCAGAGCGCCCCTGCTCTTTCGGTTGATGTTGGCGGTGATCGCGCAGGCTCTGGCGTTATCATGGAAGAGCTACCGAGCAATGATGACAAGTATGCGCGTCGGGCCTTTGTGGACTTCCAAAATGACGTTACGGCGAAGGATATCCGCCTTGCAGTGCGCGAGGGTATGCTTTCCATTGAGCATGTAAAGCGGTTTACAACCAACGGCATGGCGACAGATCAGGGCAAGATGTCCAACATGAATGGTCTGAAGATCGCAGCTAATGAACTTGGTCGCCCGACACCAAAAGTGGGCCTGACCACATTCCGCCCGCCTTACACGCCCACCACCTTTGGGACATTTGCTGGCTACCACAAGGACGAGCTGTTTGAGGTTACCCGCAAGACCAACATAGACAGTTGGGCGCAGGAGAACGGAGCCGTCTTTGAGCCGGTATCCTTGTGGCGCCGTGCACGGTACTTTCCCATGGCTGGCGAGGATATGTACGGCGCAGTTGCGCGGGAATACCGGCAAACCCGTGCGTCTGTGGGGATGTTTGATGCCTCTACGCTTGGCAAGATTGAGGTGGTTGGTCCGGATGCTGCGGAGTTTCTGAACCGCATGTACACCAATCCCTGGACCAAGCTGGCGCCGGGTCGCTGCCGCTATGGCTTGCTGCTGGGTGAAGATGGGTTCATCCGCGATGATGGGGTGATTGGCCGTATCAGTGACGATCGCTTCCATGTGACCACGACAACCGGTGGTGCGGCTCGCGTTCTGACCATGATGGAACATTTCCTGCAAACAGAATGGCCGGATCTTGATGTGTGGCTCACCTCAACCACCGAGCAATGGTCCACGATCGCCTTGAATGGACCGAATGCCCGTAAGGTATTGGAACCATTTGTGGAAGGGACTGACCTTTCAGCAGAGCCTTCCCTCATATGGCACTGCGTGAGTGCACGGTTGGCGGGTTTGAAGCGCGGCTGTTTCGTGTCAGCTTTACCGGCGAGCTCGGGTTTGAGGTGAACGTTCCTTCTGAACATGGACGGGCACTTTGGGAGATGCTTTATGAAGAAGGCAAAAAGCACGAGATGTGCGTCTATGGCACTGAAACCATGCATGTTTTACGTGCTGAGAAAGGATACATCATTGTTGGGCAGGATACGGATGGAACCGTAACGCCAGCTGATGCCGGACTGTCCTGGACGATTGGTAAGAAGAAGCCGGACTTTGTTGGCAAGCGTTCTCTGACGCGTCCTGACATGTTGCTGCCGACCCGCAAGCAGTTGGTTGGCCTTCTCACCGAAGATCCGAATGTGGTGCTGGAGGAAGGTGCGCAGATTGTTGAGGCGGGTGATACTGCAATTCCTGCTAAAATGCTGGGTCATGTGACTTCCTCCTATTGGAGTGAGACGCTGGGCCGTTCTATCGCGATGGCTTTGCTTGAAGGCGGCTTTGAGCGAAATGGGATGTCCATTGACATTCCAATGCCGGAAAAAAAACCATCGCGCAGTTGTCACCGGGACCGTTTTTTACGATCCAGATGGCGAGCGGATAAATGTGTAAGGGGCCGAGCTAATGACCTTCACGACAACAGTTGAAACTCTGCCAGCGATGGGCCGTTATAATTTGCGTTGTAAACGCGAAAACACCGTTGCTATGTCGAAAATACTCGGATTTGGGCTGCCTTGTTCCATTGGCGAGGCGGTGCAGTCCGACAAACAGACAGCCCTCAAACTGGGACCGGATGAGTGGCTACTGACCTGCCCGATGGAAGAGCGGGCGACGATCAAGCAGTCTTTTGCGGCGGTGTATCCGGATGCGCCGCATAGTCTGACAGATATCTCCAGCCGTGAAATCAGCATTTGCATTTCCGGGGATCAGGCGGAAGAACTACTTTCGACTTCCTGCCCACGTAATCTGGCGAACCTGAGTACAGGATGCGGGGTGCGGACTATTTTTGATAGTGTTCAGGTGGTCCTGATGCGGGAAGATACCAATCAGTTTCGGCTGGATGTGTGGCGGTCCTTTGCACCGCATGTGTTGGGGTTGCTAGCAGTTGCTCGTGCCGAGTTTGAGAGCGGTCTTTAAGGCAGTAGTGTTCTCTCGTTATTCACTGCGTGCCTTCGGATCATATCTCAGAGCATTCGACTGGTGTTTTTGTCGAGGTAAGTGTCTGAGGTTTCTTGTTTTGCGTTTCCTTGCGGCCATTATGATCCGGTGGTCAAAGTCAATGTAAAGGTGGAACGCTTCAATTTCAGAGATCTGCAATGCAGGGCTGTCGCATTTTTACTGGGAAAGTGCCTCAAACTTTCTGCCTCCGGGTGAATGTTGTGAACTAAATTTCCTGATTACTCTGGATTCTCGCAGGCAGGGTGCACTGGAGTTGTGCGCGATTTGGGAACGCCTGTCGTACTTGGAGAGGGAGGCTTAGAGTGCACGGTTTTGCATTTTCTAGTGCTTATTTAAAGCTCAAGCCTTTTTGCAACCAAACCGATTATGCGGGTCTTTGTCATACGCCTGATCCAGTGTTTCGGTGCGATGTTTCTCGTTGCTGGACTATGTCAGATACCGCTAAGGAAGCCCTATCAGACTTCACTTTAACCTCATTTAATAAGTCTCTTTGTAAACTCACTAATTCAACCTCAACCATGCGACATCAGGCAGTATTTTAGCCGAGGTATCTGAACATGAGCGCTCCGTCTTACATTCAAGATCTCATAGCTCATCGCGAAAAAGGCAAAAGCCTTAATGCGCTCTTTTATCGTGATCCCCAAATCCTAGAGCTTGATATGGAAGTCTTCTTTCGCAAGCACTGGATTTACGTGGCTGCCGAACCTCAACTTCCGGAACCGGGAGATTGTATCACAGTGGAGATTGGCAAGACCTCTGTATTGCTGCTGCGCGGCGATGACATGTACATCCGTGGCTTTCACAATATCTGTCGTCATCGCGGTGCAAGGTTGATTGACGAGCCGGAAGCCACCATCGGCAATATTGTGTGCCGCTATCATGGTTGGACTTACAACGAAGATGGCGAACTGATACTGGCTGAGCATATGGGGGCCGATTTTGACAAGAGCTGCCACGGCTGAAAACCATTCACGTGCGTTCCATTGCCGGTCTGATCTTCATTTGCCTTGCGGAAAACCCGCCTGAGGATTTTGACGAGATGGCACAGATTATGGAGCCTTACATCGCTCCCCATGATCTGGCCAACTGCAAGGTCGCCTTCACCGCAGATCTGATTGAGGAAGGCAACTGGAAGTTTACGGTTGAGAACAACCGTGAGTGTTACCATTGTGAAGGCTCTCACCCTCAACTCTCGGTACCCCTTTCAGAGTTTGGCTTTGGTTTTTCACCTGACGAGATGGATGACCGGCGAACTGATGATGTCAATAAGTATCTGGCGCTGCTTGAGAGTGAGCACCAACGCTGGGAAGCAGCTGGTCTACCTTCGGCTGAAGTGGACAGACTGGCGAACCCGACAAGCTTTCGCTGCATCCGCTTGCCTTTGATGGGTGAAGGCGAATCCCACACGCTCGACACCAAAGTTGCCTGCAAGAAGCTGCTAGGTGGGTTTACGGATGCCAAACGGGGGAGCCTGAGCTTCTGGCATAACCCAAACTCCTGGCACCATTTTATGAGCGATCATATTGTCACCTTTGCCGCCTTGCCACTGACGCCCAACCGCACGTTGGTGCGCACAACCTGGCTGGTGCATAAGGACGCCATTGAGGGACAAGATTACAACCTTGAGAACCTGAAACAGGTCTGGATGATGACCAACCAGCAGGATGCGGATCTGGTGCGTCTTGCGCAGCTTGGCAGCGAAGATACTGCCTATGAACCTGGGCCTTATTCTGAGCATACGGAGCCTCATGTGGAAGCGTTTTGCAAATGGTACATTGAGCGCCAGAAAGCACATGCAGCCCCTGATCAACCGGAGTTGGCGGCGACATGAAACAGAACGCGACACCAGTTAGCCCGAACGCAGCTCCCTCTTATGAAGAAGAGCATTTTACCGAGGCGACCCGTATCCCCATGTGGGACCCAGAGGTTGATGATGTTCTGGTTTGCCGGCAGGTTCGACAAGAAACCCATGATGTAAAAACCTTCCTGTTTTCTGCGCGCGAGCCGCGTGTTTTCCGCTTTTATCCGGGCCAGCACATGACGTTTGAGCTGCCCGTTGAAGGCATGATCATGCGCAGCTATACAATCTCGTCTTCTGCGGCACGACCTTACCGGATCGAGATTACGGTCAAGCGCGTGCCGGGTGGGCCCGGTTCCAATTGGCTGTTAGACAATATGTTGCCGGGCAAGGAGGTCAGTGTTTCAGGCCCTGCCGGCGAGTTTACTACTGATGCAACTCAGGACGAGAAACTGCTCTTCATCTCCGCAGGTAGCGGTATTACACCCATGATGAGCATGGCGCGTACGGCCTGTGATCTTGCCGAGCCCACGGACCTGCACTTCATCCATGCGGCTCGTACTCCGGCCGATATTATTTTCCGCAATGAACTGGAACTGCTTGCAGCACAAAACCCTGCACTGAAGCTTGCGTTTACGTGTAGTACGACATCAGCACATAATAGCTGGATGGGATATGAGGGTCGGTTGACCCTTCAGATGCTCTCGCTCATGTCACCAGACTTCAAGCAGCGCAAGATCTTTTGCTGTGGCCCTGCCCGTTTTATGGAAGGCGTGCGCACCATGTTGCAGGCGGTTGGCTTTCCCGTGGATATGTACCACGAAGAGAGCTTTGACTTTGGTGCGGAAACTGCGGGTTCCTTTGACGGCACGATTGCTGCGCCGGAGATTAGTGGCCAGACTTATCGCATCAGTTTCACCAAAACCGGACATGTGGTTGAGTGTGGTCCGGGCATGACCATCCTGTCGGCTGCGCGAGAAGCTGGCATTCTACCTCTTTCTTCATGTCAACGCGGTATATGTGGAACCTGCAAATCCCAGCTCGTTTCGGGTGAAGTTGACATGCAGCACGGTGGCGGCATTCGCAAGCGAGAGATTGATCAGGGCAAGATCCTGATTTGCTGCACGACACCCATGTCCGATATTGAAGTAGAACTTTAGCAATAGTATCTATCGTATTGAAAGTGCTAAATTATAACAGATAGGATCGAGTCCTAGTTCCTTGAAATGACGGGACTTCGTATCAGGCAACATGTTGTTCAGCATCTGGCGTGCGACGCAGAGCTTGCGGGGTGCAACCGTATCGGCGTCTGAACATTCGGCTGAGATGGGACGAGTCGCAGAAACCACAGTCCACCGCGATTTGGGCTATTGATTTCTGGTTTCTCTCGATCTGGTGGCGAGCAAAGTCGAGCCGGATATTGAGGAAGGCGACTTGCGGCGAGGTCTCCAGAGACAAGCGGAAGTATCGTTCCAACTGGCGCTTGCTTTTGCCCATGCGTTGCGCAATTTCCTGAATGGAAATCGGCGTATCGATGTTTTGCTGCATGATATGCAAGGCGCGCTGAACCATGGGGTTTTGTGTTTTCAGCTCAAGCGGGATGCCGGGCTGGGGTTTTTCAGCGTGTTGGGCATCATCAATAATCATGATGTGCAAGCTTTTGTTCGCCTGCGCGCGGCCAACGTGCTTATCGACAAGGTAGGCGGCAAGGTGCGCGGAGCTTACCCCACCGGCACAGGTGAGCCGATCCCGGTCCACCACGAAGATCTGTCTGTGACCGGGTCCAGCCCATCAAACTGCTCTTTGAACGCGGCGTGGCAGAACCAGCTGACACAGCTGCGGTAACCATCAAGCAATCCGACGCGATGCAGCAAAAAGGCGCCGGTGCACACGCCGACAAGTGGCACTCCAGCGGCGGCGGCTTCTTTTAAGAAGCTTTGATAGGCAGGACTGAAGTCTTCGCTTTCTTCAATCAGTCCGCGACAACAACGATGTAGTTGAACGCCCTTGGGTCGCCCAGTCGCTCTTTGGGATGCACGGAAATGCCGCTGCTTGAGGCTATGGGATCCATGGTGTCTGACAGAACCGTCCAATTGCACAGGATCGGGCGGCTGCGATCGCCTCATCAGCTGCAAGGCGCAGGACGTCGACAAAATTGGCAAACGCACAAAGTGTAAAGCGCTTTGCCAGAATGAAGCCAACAGAAAGCCGCGGTTTTTCCCGCTTGGAAATCGGGGCGCGCGGAGCGTTTGTCTGATGCGATGTCACCTGTGTCATACACGATGCTCTCTTACAAATCTGGATCCACAAACTGCAAAACGGCTCATCGGTTTTGCCGAATGAACAAACATCATTCCGTATATATACTTATTTCCGGTTAGCTTGACTATGTATCCCATTGGATCACACGCAATAGTTGACTGTTCCTGTGAGAATTGAGGGTGCTGCCTGAAATGTCGTAGGCGTAACTTTGATCTGACGCATATCTCCTATTTCTACGAGGGAATCCTTTGCAGATTAGTCAGATGAAAAGACACTGGGTGCAGCAAAACGCCCTGTTTCAATTGGTCAATTGGTAGGGAGAGAGCCGTTTCAATGAGTGATACCTCCTGCATTCTTCGCTTTACTTGCGCAAAGCAGTCTTTGCGGCTCGACCTCGAGATTGCCCCGAACTGCCATGCTGAGTTGCCAATAACTTTGAGAGTTTTATTGATCTAAAGGATTGAAAACATGTCCGCATTTCCAAGCAAAGCGAAAGTTGTGATTGTTGGCGCTGGCGGTATTGTTGGAGCTTCGGTCATTCACCATCTCATTGAAAATGGCTGGGAGGACATTGTCGGTATTGATAAGTCCGGCATTCCTACGGACATCGGGTCCACCGCCCATGCCTCTGATTTTTGCTATGCCACCAGCCACGATCTTCTGATGTGCTGGACTACCATGTATTCCATGGATTTTTACGAGAGGATGGGCCACTACGCCCGCGTTGGTGGGCTGGAAGTTGCGCGTGTGGGTGATGATGAACGCATGGCAGAACTCAAGCGCCGCGTGGATTCTGGCAAGGCTTTTGGAACCAATGCGACAATTATCAGTGCAGCGGAAGCAAAAGAGAAGTTTCCGCTTCTGGAAGAGGATCAGATTCAAGGTGCCATGTGGGACCCGGATGCAGGGCTTGTGGTACCGCGCTCTCAAACCGTTGCAGGCAAGTTGATTGATGAGGGCGTTGAGAGTGGCAAGCTTCAGATCTTTGCCAATACGTCGGCGCTGGAACTCATTACAGAGGATGGTCGCATAAAAGGGGTGAAGACGGAACGCGGGACGATCCATGCGGAGTATGTTGTTGTGTGCGCGGGCCTTTGGGGACGGCTCATTGCGGAGATGGCTGGTGAGGATTTACCTGTTATGCCGGTGGATCACCCGCTCACCTTTTTCGGTCCATACACCGCTTTCGAAGGCACGGGCACAGAGATCGGCCTGCCTCTGCTACGCGATCAGGCAACTCTGCTATATGCGCGATACGGGTGATCCGAAAAGTACCGAGGTGGGCAGATTGAATGGGGCTACTACTACGAGGAGAACCCGCGGCTGGTTCATCCGCGCGATATTCTGGAGAAGGAGCAGGCCCGGCTTTCTCCCTCCCAACGAGATCTGGTGCTGGAGGATGTGATTGAGCCGTTGGGGCGTGCGATGGAATTGACGCCGGTTCTGTCCGAGCTCGGTTCAATGAAAGCCACTCCTTCAACGGGCTGTTGCAGACCTCCGTTGACGGTGGGCCGTCCATGGGCGAAAGCCGGAAACTGCGCGGGCTTTGGTATGCGGTCGGGATCTGGATTAAAGACGGTCCGGGTATGGGCAAGCTGATTGCGGACTGGATGACCTATGGCAAAACTCCGGTGGACCATAACTCGGTTGATTATGCCCGCTTCAACGACTTCCAGCTCACCGAGCAATATATTCACGACCGGTGCTGGGAGACTGCCAAGAAGATCTACAATCCGCCCGTCCACCCGCGAGAGCCATTTTCCAAGGGGCGCGGTATCCGGCGCTCCCCGTTTTATGAGCGGGAGGTTGAGCTTGGAGGCTACTTTATGGAGCTTGGCGGCTGGGAGCGCGCTCATGGTTATGCTGCCAATGAGCACTTGCTGAACAAACACGGCAACCGTGTTCCGGAGCGAGAAAACGAGTGGGATAACAGACATTTCTGGCGGGTTTCTAATGCAGAACATTTAGAGATGAGCGAGGATTGCGGGATCATCAATCTGTCGCACTTTCATATGAGCGACATTTGTGGGCCGGATCACGTTGCGCTGATGGAGTGGCTGTGTGCGGCGAAGATTGGTGGTGACAGCAACATTGGCAAAGGCATTTATACGCATATGCTGGATGACGACGGCCATGTACGCGCTGACTTTACTGTGTTTCGTATGGAGGACCGGTGCCGGTTGGTGAACGGGGCCGATGCAGGTCCACGGGATCTTGTTTATATGCAGCGTGTTGCTGATGACAACGGCTGGGACGTTTCCATCACGGATGTGAGCGAGGACTACACGACCATTGGCATCTGGGGACCAAATGCGCGCGCGAATCTGAGCAAGGTGGTTGAGGAGCCAGAGGAGCTCACATCTGATAACTTCCCGTTTGCAGCCATTCGCGAGATATCCATTGCAGGGAGAACAGTCTCGGCTTTCCGCATTTCTTATGTGGGGGAGCAAGGCTGGGAGCTGCATATGCGTTATGAAGACGGTTTGGCGGTCTGGGATGCGCTGCGTGCCATTGGCATCATCGCGGTGGGGGTGGAGACCTATGCCAACTCACGACGACTGGAGAAGTCTTTACGGCTGCAAAACGCTGATCTGCACACGCAGTATAATCTGTTTGAAGCGGATCTGGCCCGTCCAAAGGTGAAAGCGGCAGATTTTCGCGGCAAGGAGAAGCATGTTGAGTACCGTGCCCGTGAGCACCAACCTGCCATGTTGTGCACGCTTGTGATGAGCGACAATACGGACAAAGACGGCGTTGCCCGCTATCCGGTCGGTAACCTGCCTGTCATGCATCCGGAAACCGGTGAAACACTGGTGGATGATCTGGGGCGGAGATCGTACACCACCTCTATTGCCTATGGCCCAAGCATCGGCAAAAACATCGCGCTGGCTACCTGCCTCGGGAGTATTGTCAGGAAGGGTGCCAGCTGCAAGTGTCCTACTTCGACGAGGCCTATCCGGTTGAGGTTGCAGGTGTGGGGTACGTGCCGCTTTATGATCCCGAAAACCTGAAGCCGCGCAGTTGAAGACCTCCTGTTCCTTTCAGGGTCTCATTATGACCAAGGATGCACCTCAAAACAGTGAGGTCGATCGCGTTATTTCATGATGTCCCCCTCAGATTGAGGCATTGCATTGCGCCAGTGCTTGTTGGTGATATAGGAAGCGGGATGTTTGGCTTATTTGATCAGAGGATGCACCTTGTCTGAACACATTGAGACCGCTGCCAGAGAACTGGCTGATCTGTTTGACACTTCCGGAGCTCTCTTTCCGACAGCGAGTGGATCTCCGAAGCGTTTGCCAATGGGTTGGATGAGGCGCAAAAGCTCATAGAAAAGCGTTTTAATGCGCTTAGCGGGCTGACAGCATTGCTCAATGATGAAGAAGAGAAGAGCGAGGCGGTACAAGGCGCGGCCATTGATCTGTTCCAGTGCTCCGGTTTCTTCTACCTTGCGCTGATGCAATATTCAGAAAGCTTGCCAAACTCCCTGCTGATGGCTCGCTATGATGTTTCCGTTGGCCGTATGCCTCCGGTCGTCTCCAAGGCGCTCAAACGGGTTTCCTTTTCCATGAAGAGTGCCATTGCCGAAGACATCACGTTCATGTGCCCTCACCTTTCCAATCTGGCAGAAAGAGATGAGTTTGAAGGCCGCGCGCAAGTGGTGTTGGACAAAGTTCTGTCGCAAGCAATTGCCCGCACTCAGCATGCGGTTTCCACTCTGGAAAAGAACGAAAAGCTTGATGGCTATGAGCTGAGCGACGACGACAAGGCATTGCGCGCGCGCTGTGAGGCCTCTACTGCGCTTCTTGCCAAGCTGGTCAAGCATTCTGCAAACCCGAGGGAATTTGCTGTGCGTGTGAACGGGTTTAAGAAGTCTCTCAGTCAGGGCTAACCGGTCAGTCCTATTGTGAGCCGCAGGATTTATTGGTTTCTGCGGCTTCATCCTCGTCCGGAGCTCCTCGCAGGCATGAGCGGTGGATCAGACGCTCGACAGCAAAATACTGGTCTCGCTGTTCATGACGCCTTCAATCAAGCGGACTTCGCGCAGGACGCGGTCGAACTCGGACAGGTTCTCGACACGGATATCCGTGATCAGGTCCCACTTGCCGCTGGTGGTGTGCAGGACTTGCAACTCCGGCAGACCACGTAGCCTGCGAATGACTTGTGAGGTATTCCTTCCCATGACCTCAATCATCATGACCGCCCTGATCTCTCCACTGTCATAATCTTCGCGCACTCGGGCAGTAAAGCCTAGCAGCGCGCCCGATTCCAGGAGGCGGTCCATACGTGCCTGAACCGTTGCGCGGGATACACCAAAATCTGGGAGAGTTTCGACACCGGCGCGCGGCCATCCTCGCGCAGCAGGCTTATGAGTTGCTTGTCGAGATCATCGTAAATGTGCTTCGCAGTCTGGATTTGTTTCATGGCCCCCCACAAACCAAAGGTTTAGCAATTTTATAAAAACTACTTAGCAAACTGTCAAAAACAATCACTGAAACTCATCAGGATTGATATGTATATCACAATTTGTACAGTTGATACTAAGCATGCAGTAATCAATTGAGGAAAGCTCATGGCACCCCCCATTCCGTCAGAACGCGCGTATGTTCCCTTTGTCAGCGTCGACAATATGATGAGCCTTGTTCATCACATTGGTGTCGAGACCATGCTCTCTGGCATTGCTGCGTATGTTGAAGAAGATTTCCGTCGGTGGGAGCTGTTTGATAAGACGCCGCGTGTGGCGTCCCACTCCAAAGAGGGCGTCATTGAGCTGATGCCAACGTCCGACGGTGTGACCTATGGCTTCAAGTACGTGAATGGCCACCCGAAGAACACCAAGGAAGGTCTGCAGACTGTGACTGCTTTTGGTCTTCTGGCGGAAGTTTACACGGGCTATCCGGTGCTTTTGACCGAGATGACGGTGCTAACCGCTCTGCGCACTGCAGCGACCTCTGCGGTGGTGGCAAAGTATCTTGCGCCTAAAGGTAGTCACACCATGGCGATGATCGGCAACGGGGCGCAGTCGGAGTTTCAGGCTCTGGCGATGAAAGAGATTTGCGGGATCAAGACGCTTCGGCTTTACGACACCGACCCGAAGGCAACTGCAAAGATCATGCGCAATCTGGAAGGTCGCGGTTTGACGCTGCAGCCTTGCAAGAGTGCAGAGGAAGCCGCGCTGGGCGCGCAGATCATCACCACCTGCACTGCAGACAAGCAGAATGCGACTGTTCTTTCCGACAATATGGTTGGCACCGGTGTGCACATTAATGCCATCGGCGGTGACTGCCCGGGTAAAACGGAGCTGGCCAGCGGTATCCTCAGCCGCTCGGATGTGTTTGTTGAATATCCGCCACAAACCCGCATTGAAGGTGAAATCCAGCAGATGCCGGAGGATTTCCCGGTCACAGAGATCTGGAAAGTGATCACCGGAAAGGCAGAGGGCCGCACCAGCGATCGCCAGATTACGCTATTTGACGGTGTGGGCTTTGCAACAGAAGACTTTTCCGCTCTACGTTACGTTCGAGATCACCTGAAAGGAACAGGGCTTTATCAGGATCTTGATATGCTGGCGGATCCGGATGATCCTCGTGATCTTTTTGGTATGGTTATGCGTGCTGAGCCTGAGCACGGAGAGAAAGCGTGAACCGGACATTCATTTAGGCCTAATGCAAACGTTCAAAGATCACCCGCTCAGCTTTCTGAGCGGGTGATTTCGTAAAGGCCGTTGTGTATGCGAGGCAACGCCGGTCCCCGTCACAGTGCACTCTCTATTGCTTTCTGTGCTGTTCTTAGAGGAACCCAGCGGCGACGTATGTAAGCAGGCCTGCGCAGATTGCGGTGATGGCAATGATCATGCTGGTGAGCATGGAGAGCCATGCGGGACAACGGGTCAGGCCCAGATAGCTTGTTAGAATGATGCGGGCCTTAAAGAGGATTAGTACCGCGATAATCAGCGGGCCCACATAAACAAGCGCAGGACTATGGATCAAACTGAGGACGTAGCCCAGCACTGTCAGTACAACCAGAAACACCCATGCTTTGAGCAGGTCGTTCATTGGGATGCGGCGTGGTTCAGTTCTGTCGTGTTCCATGATTACAGCCCCTGCCCCATAAGATAGAAGATAGGGAAGATAATCACCCAGATGAGATCAACCATATGCCAAAAGGCGGTGCCCGATTCCAGATTGTCCTCTGTGGGCCAAAGGGCAAGGATGCCCAGTATGATCAGCCCGAAGATCACATGGGCGAGATGGAAGCCTGTGACGAGATAATAGAGCGTATAGAACGTGTTGGTCTCCACATTGAGACCCAGAGCAAGTTTCTCTTTGTATTCGTAGATTTTGAGCGCCATAAACGCCACGCCCAATATGCCTGCCCCCAGCAAAGAGAGCCGTGCCTTGCCGGTTTCTTTGAATTTGCCATAGCGCACTGCGAAGGCGGCAAACAAGCCCGAGGTGAGCAAGATAATGGTATTGATAGTGGCGAGCGGGACATTCAGATGCGTGCGTGCCTCGCGATAGATTTCTACGTTCAGCAGCTCATTGCCGGCAAAGGCCCAAAGCGCGCCGCCGAAGACGAGGATCTCACTGACAATCAGAATCCACATCATGGGATCGCCGGGTAAATTCTCTAATGCCCAAGGGGAGACAGGCTGACGGTAGACCCGCTCCGTCGCTTCTTCTTGATTCTGGTAAACCTCGTCCATTGCACCCTTCCAGCCGATTTTTGTATTTGGCGTCAGACTAAGGGGCTTTTTCTGCGCCTTCCTTGCTGGAGCGCTAACTGGAGGAATACATTCATATTTATTGGGGATTATTTGCTTAGCCGGGCTGTGCAATTGGCGACAATTAACAGCTTACAAGTTTGAGGTGCGTTGGTTTGCGTTAATGACGCAAGGCCTTGCGTTTTTTTGTTGGAATGACAAAAGGCAGGCTGACACTTCATCAACCTGCCTTTTGCTTATTGGTGGTGACTTTAAGCGAAGGTCACGCCAGACTTATCCATTGGCAGTCTGGTTACCCGTGGGCCATTTACAGCGATCGCATTTGCCAGTGCGGGAGCTGAAGGTGGTGTGCCCGGTTCGCCGACGCCGGTCGGGATTTCGGTAGAGGGGACGACGTGGACCTCGATCTCACCGATATCCGCGATGCGGAGCGGTTCGTAGTCGGAAAAGTTGCTCTGCTGCACGACGCCGCCCTCCAGTGTGATTTCATCACGCATGGCATGACCGATGCCGTAGCCGATGCCGCTTTCCATCTGTGCTTGACCACATCCGGATTGACGGGGGTTCCGCAGTCAACGGCGCAGGTGACTTTCTCGATCTGCACACCATCATCTGCATTGCCGGAAATCTCGACAACCTCAGCAACAAAGCTGCGGAAGGACATATGGACAGCGATGCCCTGTGCGTGCGTCCGGGGCTTTCCCCCAGTTGCCTTTTTCCGCCGCCATCTGCAGCACACTGGCCATGCGCAGTTGCTCTGGCGTATCTTCAGTAAGATGGGCCAGACGGAAATCGACCGGATCACGACCAGCTGCTTTTGCCACAAGGTCCATCATGCTTTCCATGACATAGCCTGTATGGGTGTTGCCAACGGAGCGCCACCACGAAACGGTTGTGGCCGGTTTGATGTCGGTCAGGCCGGCGAACATAGCCGGGATGGTGTAAGGGGTCGGAAAAACGCCCTCAACGGAGGAGTGATCGATCCCGTTTTCTACCGCTGAATCATTGACCTCAACGCCCTTGGCGATGGACTGGCCTGCGATGCGGTGGTCCCAGCCGATAATGTTACCCTCGGTATCCAGACCGACGCGAACTTTGTGGGCAAATGCGGACGATAGAAGCCGCCGGTAACATCATCTTCACGAGACCACACCAGTTTTACAGGCGCGACCGGTCTGTCATCCCGAAAGCATATGCTGCTTCTGACTGATAGTCGGAATTTGACGTTGAGCGGCGACCAAAAGAGCCACCTGCGAACATGGTCTGGATCTGGACCTTTTCTGACGGCAGGTCCAAAATCTGCGCGATAGCTCCCTGTGGGCCGGTTGGTGTCTGGCAGCCATCATAAAGCACGACCCCGCCGTCATCGGTTGCTTCCAAAGTACAGGTGAGCGGCTCCATGGGCGCATGGGCCAGAAGCGGGAAGTAGAAGGTTTCTTCCACCACTTGGCTTGCCTGATCAATGGCAGTGGCAACCTCACTTTGATCCGTGTTGGACACGTTATATTTGGGTGCTTCATTCACCGCAGCCATGAGTTCGTCATAGACCTGATCAGAGCTTCGGCTTTCCGCTGCCGAGTTATCCCAGGTCACATCCAGCGCATCGCGGGCCTGAAAGGCTGCCCATGTATCATCTGCAAAAACGACCACACCCGCTTTGTTGGGAAGCACATCAGCCCGGATAAATCCGGTAATGTTTTTTGCACCGCTGTCATCAAAGGAAGCGACAGTTCCGCCAAGGCGGGGTGTACGCTTGATGGCGACAACCATCTGATTGTCGAACTGGATGTCCATGGCATATTGGGCGGTGCCGTTGACTTTTGGCGGCGTGTCCTTGCGGTGCACGCTGCATTGCCGATCAGCTTGAACTGGGAGGGGTCTTTCAACTGCGGATCCTGAGGGGCTTGCAGGCGGCTGGCCGCCTCGACAAACTCACCCAGTGAGGCGGAATTCCCAGCGCCTGTGATGGTGCCGTCTTCCATTGTGAGCTGGTCAACCGGCACTCCCCACTCCTGAGAGGCTGCCTGAAGCAGAACTTCGCGGGCGGCCGCCCCAGCCTGACGGTATTGGGAGTAACTGTCGAACATGGAGCTGGAGCCGCCTGTTCCCTGTGTCATACCGCCAAACGCGGAGTTGGCGTAAAGCTGCGGGTTGACTGGCGCGAACTCATAATTGATGGCATCCATGCTGATACCAAGCTCTTCGGCGATTAGCGTGGTCAGGCCTGTTGCCGGACCCTGCCCGCTTTCAAAGTGTTTGATAACGGCGGTGACGGTTCCATCATTTGAAATCTTCACAAACGGATTGAGCATGGTGGTGTCAGCACCATTTGTTGCAGCCAGGAGACCGGATGGCGCCATGCCAATGACGAGAACGGCAGCAGACGAGGCAGCTGCGCCCTGAAGGAAGCTGCGACGAGAAGTGGTAATATTCATCTTAGGCTTCCATAATTTCTGAGGCACGCTTAATTGCCGCGCGTATCCGCTCATAGGTTGCACAGCGACAGGCATTGCCGTTCATGTAATCGTCGATTTCGTCCGGCGTGGGGGTGGCGTTGCTGGTCAAAAGGCCAACGGCAGACATGATTTGGCCTGACTGACAATACCCACACTGCACCACATCAATTTCGGTCCATGCCTGCTGCACCGCTTGCGCCTGTGCTGAGTTCAAGCCTTCAATGGTGGTGACTTCAGCGTCCCCCACATCTTCAATGTTGGTCTGACAGGAGCGTACCGGATCGCCGTCCATGTGTACTGTGCACGCTCCGCACGCGGCGATTCCGCAGCCGAACTTGGTGCCAGTGAGTTTCATTTTATCCCGGATAACCCAAAGAAGCGGGGTTCCCGGTTCAGCGTCGACGGTGTGCGTGTCACCGTTCAATTTTATTGTAATTGCCATCAAAGAGATCCCTCTTTTGATCCATCGAGAGTGGCTGGGCCAAACTTAACGTAAGGGAATTTCAGAAGAGGCATTAGGTAAACTACGAATGGGGCATCATTGTATGCAGACGCCATTTTTATGGCCACATCCTGTCGTGATGTTCTATCAACTTGTCATGGGCACTGGCGCTATGAACCCGGGAAGCAGCACGGTCTTGTAATCGATGCCAATTTCACCCACTCATAAGCACCTATGAGGTTTCTTCAGGTACAATTCAGTTTCATGTTTTTTGTCGGTGTGACACAGTTTGGGCAACTGCATGGAGCACGTGGGCGTGCCGGAAGGAAGATATGCGCGTTTTGTTGGTTGAGGATGAACGGCTGATTGCCGACGCATCAAGGCTTTTTTTTAGAGCGTTACGAGTTCAGGGTGGACTGGTTGATGATGGCTGGTGGCAGAAGAGGCTCTGCGGACCGGCGAGTTTGATTTGGTCATTCTGGATTTGGGGTTGCCCGGTCAGGATGGGCTGGACTTTCTCAGGGCCATTCGCAATGACAAGGCAGATGTACCGGTTCTGATCCTGTCCGCGCGGGAGACCACCAAGAACCGGATTGACGGTCTTAATCTGGGCGCGGATGACTACCTGACCAAACCGTTTGATATGGAAGAGTTGCTGGCGCGATGCCGTGCGCTGGTGCGCCGCTCTGCCGGGCGCACTCGCATGTTGCTGGAGCATGGGCGACTGACGTTGGATCTGGACCAGAAGAAAGCCTCTTACGATGGCAACGAGGTGGTGCTGCAGCCTCTCGCCTTCCGGCTTTTGACTATTCTGCTGGAGCGCCGTGGCCGGGTGGTCTCCAAATCGGATCTTATGGAAAAGCTTTATGGCTGGGACGAGAATGCGGAGAGCAATGTGCTTGAAGTCTATGTCTCGCAGATCCGCCGTAAGATCACCTCCAAACTGATCAGGACCATTAGAGGTGTTGGCTATATTGTCGATGAGGACAGTACCCTATGAAATTTTCCTCAATCCGCAGCCGTATTCTCATTCTGCTGATCCCGCTGCTGCTAGTGGTCTGGGGTGTCTTCTCCGCCATTGTCTATTTCATGACGGCGGAAGAGTTTTACGAGACCCATCACGCACAGACGTTTTTGCTGGCGCGGCTTGTTGCTCAACTTGAAGGCGATAGCATTACGCCCGGTGATGCGGGGGAGCATGACGATGCGGACGAATATATTATTGCGATACGGGATGGCGCTGGTCAGGACACTTACAAGTCTGTCAAACAGGTCACTTTGCCGGACAACCTGAGGCCGGGTGTTCAGGAGATCCATTCCGGGGGTGAAGACTGGATCATATGGAGCTTTTCTGGGCAGAACACCGATCAGCAGTACATTGTGGGTGTGGTTCTTGATGAGGCGAACGAGCTGGCGGAGCAGACATTTGAGACTGTTTCCATTCCACTGGCACTGGTGTTCGTTTTTTCCATCATCGCCACCGTTTTCATCGTCAAACGTGGATTGCGTCCGCTCACAAGCCTTTCTGAAACGCTAGCGGTCAGGGAACCTGAGAATCTGGGAAAAGTCAGTATACAGGGACAGGCTGACGAGCTTGTGCCGATTGTGAATTCGCTCAATGTGCTTTTTGATCGCATAGAAACCTATCTGGCGCGAGAACAACGGTTTATTGACGATGCGGCCCATGAGATCAGAACACCGCTAACGGTTGTTAAAGCCCAGTGTCAGGTGATTCAGCCGGACAAGCTGGATGAGGCTACACGGCAGCGATTTGATAACATCATTGAGGGTGTTGACCGGGCAACCCATCTGGCTGCCAAGCTTTTGGAACATGCGCGAGCGGGTCAGGATTTGTCCCGTGACGTTACTGAGCATGACTTAATGCCGGTTCTTCAGGAAAGTCTTGCCCAGCAGGTTCACGTGCTCATGGCAAGGATGTAGAGTTGCAGCTGCTAAGCTCGGAGCCGGTGCAGGCTGTTGTGGACCCTGAGGACCTTGGACCGTGCTCAATAACCTGATTGGCAACGCCATTCGCCACACTCCTTCTAACGGACAGGTGATTGTGGATGCGCGCCGTGAGGACGATTATGTTTACCTGAGTGTCGAGGATAGCGGTCCGGGTATTCCGGAGGACTATCGGGAAAAGGTTTTTGAACGTTTCTTCCGCATGCCGGGGCAGTCTGCCTCTGGTGCTGGGCTTGGTCTTTCGATTACGCAAACGCTGTGTCGGCGCAACGGGGTTGAGATATCCGTTGGTACAAGCGAGCGGCTTGGCGGTGCGCGTTTTATGCTCAAGCTGCGGACGTAGGTCTGTAAACTTCAGGTTGGTTTCAGCTTACTGGTGATTTTGAGGGGGCACGCAGATTGAAGCAGGCCTTGCGGCTGTATTTTCAATCGCGTGCGCATCATCAATTCTGATTGAGCGCCCCCTTATGAAACCTATTGGTCTGATCTTTCTTTTCGCCAGTCCACTGCCCCCGCTTTTGATCTTCTCGCAATATGGGGAGCAAGCAAACTTTGGTGCCTTGGTGAGCCAATATCTTGGAATGCTCGCCTGATCTTCATGGGGCTGATGCAGGTGATGGCAACGCGGGTGAAGGGGGTCGAGCTTCTGTTCGGGCCAATGGACCGCGTTTACGTCCTGCACAAATGGCTGGCGATCATCGCGCTTGCTGCTCTCTTTCTGCATGAGACCATTGATGCGGAGGCACTCTCCAGCAGTCTTCGCGGTGGGAATATAGCAGACTTGGCGGAGGAGCTTGGCGAGATCGCTTATTATGGCATTCTGGCTTTGGGCATCGGCTCATTGGCGACGTTTATTCCCTACCAAATCTGGCGTTGGACACACCGGTTTATTGGCCTTTTCTTTGTGCTCGGCGCGCTTCACTTCCTGATGATCCCAAATCTTTTCCATTGGTATGACCCAATTGGCCTTTACATCTCCATCTTCTGTCTTCTTGGTGTCATGTCATTTTTGTACCTGACGTACAAAGGCATGAAGGGTCGCAGCAAAACCTATGAAGTGGAGAGCGTTGAGATTTACGGGCGCACAACAAGCATTACATTGAAACCGCTGAGCACGCCCATCTCGCATAAGGCGGGTCAGTTTGCCTATGCTTCCTTTGAGCAGGCTGGTTTGGGGGAAGTTCACCCCTACACAATCGCCTGTGCACCACGCGCGGATAACCGGATTCGGTTCTGTATCTCCTCTCTTGGGGACTACACCTCTCGTATTCATCAGTTACAGCTTGGCACAAAAGCACATCTCAGTGAGGGCTATGGGGGCTTTCGTCCCATCGAATCCAGCCGGGATCAGATCTGGATTGCGGGCGGCGTTGGTCTTACTCCGTTTCTTGCCTGGGCGCAGACATTAGCTGGAGATGAAAGCGGGCAGATCTATCTTTACTACGGCGTGCGCAATAAGCTTGAGACGCCCTTTCTTGAGGAGCTGGAGGAGCTGGAAAAACGACTGCCCAATCTGCACGTTCAGTACTTTGAATCTGATATGGGCGAATACATCGAGGCGCGGCTGCTGAAAATCTTGCAGGGCACCTACTTCAACACCATGCCAATTGCGTTTTGTGGACCGAAAGCAATGCGCAAGCAGTTGGTGCGTGATCTGAAAGCTCTGAAGTATCCGCTACGCCAGTTCCACTATGAAGAGTTTCAGATGCGCTCCGGTATTAACTTCAGACCGGTTCTCACTCCCCTTATGCGTATTTAAGCGGGCACCGTGATGCGTTCGCTGTCGCTAAAATACGATTGAACAATCTGAGAATGAGGCGCTTTTTCTACCGATGGAAATTGCAGTTTCTTGCTTCAGTCAGTGTTTTCCGCGCCGCCTACGACGGCTTACGGGGACTGAAGGGATAGGTGAAATTAAATCAATATATTAATGGCGCATTGGAGAGTTCAATCGGGGCAATAGTTCATCCGTGTTTTTAGGATCATTGGCTTATGACAAAACTTTCCTCTCGATCGATTTCAACCAGTATTCCTGCTGCTTCTGATGATCGCCGGTCCAAGGCACCTATCGTTTGTTACGAGGTTGACCACCTACCAGCCTATGACGCCGATCTGTATCAGCAGGCCAAGGAGAGCATGGAGAAGATTGACGAGGTTGTGGTACCACCGCGCGATGGGAGGCACTTTCAAGTTCCTGCTGGACACTTCTTCCGCATTGTAAGCGTTGAAGGACCGCAGGTGGGGGATTTGAACCTTTGGAATGCGAATGATCTGAATGAGCGTTTCTTTAGCGGGAAGACACGCCAGCTGCATGCCTCCCACCTTTCAACGGGTGACCGCCTTTGGAGCACCATGCCGTATCTGCGTCCGATGGCGACAATCACGCAGGACACTCTGGACTGGTACGGCTGGGATGAGGACGGTGCCGGGGTTCATGACGTGATCGGCACACGCTGCGATCCTTACACCAACCATATGCTCAAGCACGTAGATTATAACCACTGCTGCCATTCCAACCTGACCCGGGCGCTCGCTGATGCGCGGGGGCTCTCGCTAGATGGGGCGGAGCCACATGTGCATGATGTGATGAATGTGTTCATGTGCACCGGTTTTACTCGCGACACGCACCAGTATTTCATGAAGCCAGTCCGGTTCGTCCAGGGGACTTCATCGAGTTTTTTGCCGAGATTGATCTTCTGGGTGCGCTGTCCACCTGCCCGGGTGGTGATTGTGGCAGCAGCCATTCTGACGATAACACGCCGTGTTATCCGTTGCTGGTGGAGGTCTTCAAACCGGCCGAGGGCAGCCTGCCAAACTGGTCGCCTGCCAAGCGTAGCGGGTATAGCGGTGGGCACAAGCTTAGGGAATGAGAACGGCGGCGCCGGATAATCGGCCTCGCGCAGATCATCCAGAGCGGTGTTGGCTTGCTCCAGCTTGTAGGGAACGCAGTGGGTTTTCACACCTGCTTTTCTGGCGATGGGAAAGAACTCCAGCCCGTCCTCGCGGGTTAGGTTAGCCACGGAGACCACCTGACGTTCCTCCCACAACAGTGAGTACGGCATTTGCGGGATGTCGCTCATGTGAATGCCGCCGCAGACAACGCGCCCGCCTTTGCGCAGAGCTTTGAGCGCTGCTGGTACCAGAGCTCCGACCGGCGCAAAGATGATGGCCGCATCCAGCTTTTCCGGTGGCTGTTCTTGCGAGCTGCCGACCCATGTGGCACCCAGTTCGCGTGCAAACTCTTGTGCTTGTGTGTCGCCTGTTCTAGTGAATGCGTAGACCTTCCGGCCCTGCCAGATGCAGATCTGCGCGATAATGTGGGCGGCGGCTCCAAAGCCGTAGATGCCTATCTTCTTGCCCTCACCAGCTTTTTTTCAAAGAACGCCAGCCGATCAATCCAGCGCATAAAAGCGGTGCCAGCGAGACAGGATCGGCGTTTTGATCCAGCTCGAACGCATAGTGACGGTCTGCGATGGTGTGGGTGGCAAAGCCGCCGTCGCGGGTGTAGCCGGTGAATATTGGATGATCACAGAGATTTTCCTGATGGCTTTGGCAGAACGAGCAGCATCCGCAGGTGTGTCCTAGCCATGGAATGCCAACCCGCGTACCCGGAGCGAGATCAGTGACGCCTGCCCCGCAGGCTTGTACTCTGCCGACGATCTCGTGGCCGGGGATCAGCGGGAGCTTGAGGTTTTTGAGGTCGCCATCAACCACATGCAAGTCTGTCCGGCAGACGGCACAGGCTTCGATCTTTATGAGGATTTCTCCATGCTTTGGCGATGGAGGAGAATCCCGGTGCTGAAGGACAAGCGGTTTTCCAACTTCACGCAGAACCATTGCTTTCACGAGAAACACTCCTTCTCAAAGAAAATGGCGGGCTCTGTCTAATTAAACGTGGTTTTGCTCAGAAAATCCAGCGAGCTCGACAGCGCTGCCCATGGGGTCCTG
Organism: Pseudovibrio sp. JCM 19062; assembly: GCA_001310715.1. The sequence goes on along the minus strand of BAXV01000012.1, from coordinate 33,826 downwards.
ATGCTGATAGAGTGCAATAGTGATCTTGTGTTGCGCCTGCTGCTTCCCTCCACTGCCATGGAAAGGCGTCTGGTTTGCCTCATCCTGCGCAAGTTATTAAGAAGATGTAAACAGGGGGCGAATTACCCCTTTTCCTCGTGGTTTCAGTCTGCTAGTTACCGAATTGCTCAGCAATGAGTGCCGGTCGCAGCCTACCCGGCAACAGCGAAAACAAGGACTGAACCTTATGAAGACTATCGTAATCTGCTCTGGCGGATTGGATTCGGTCACGCTTGCCTACAAGGTTGCGCGTGAACACGAATTGCTTGGCCTCGTCTCTTTTGACTATGGCCAACGGCACAAAAAAAAGAGCTGGACTATGCGGCGCTTGCTGCAAAAAAAGCTTGGTGTGCCACATCATATTCTGGACATGAGCCAGATAGGAGCGCATTTGAGCGGCTCCGCTCTTACAGATAACGTTGATGTTCCCGACGGGCATTATGCCGAAGAGAACATGAAGGTCACTGTGGTTCCCAACCGAAATGCAATCATGCTGTCCATCGGCTTTGGCATTGCGGCTGCTCAGCAGGCCGATGCTGTGGCTGCGGCGGTTCACGGGGGTGATCACTTCATCTATCCGGACTGCCGACCGGGCTTTACCAAAAGCTTTGAAGCCATGCAGAAGCAGGCTTTGGACGGCTATGCAAATGTGAGCCTTTACACTCCGTTCGTGGAAATCTCCAAAGGTGCCATCGTTACCGAAGGTGCAAGGCTCAACGTGCCTTTTGAGGAGACGTGGTCCTGCTACAAAGGCGGAGAGAAACACTGCGGGCGGTGTGGCACCTGTGTTGAACGGCGGGAAGCCTTTGATCTGGCAGGCGTTGAAGACCCCACAGAATACGCGGATCCTGATTTCTGGAAGTCCGTGGTGGAACAAGCAGTAGAGTAATGTACAAAATCACAAAAGAATTTAGCTTCTCGGCCTCCCACCAACTCTGCCAGATGCCGGAAGGGCATCAATGTGCACGCCTGCACGGGCACAACTACGCTGTGGTGGTGGAGCTTGCCAGTGAAGAGCTCAACAAATACGGCTTCGTGGTCGACTACACCGAGTTGACGCCGCTTAAACGGTATATCGATGATGAACTGGATCACCGTCATCTGAACACAGTGTTCGGTCATGATCAGGTGACTTCAGAGTTTCTGGCCAAGACCATCTATGAGTTCTGTAAGGGACATTGGGCTGAAACTTCTGCTGTGCGGGTAAGTGAAACAGCCAGAACATGGGCGGAATACCGACCTTGAGCAAACTCAGTATCAGCGAGATCTTCGGGCCGACCATTCAAGGCGAAGGTGCCTTGATGGGCGAACCAACCGTTTTTGTACGCACTGGCGGATGCGATTATCGTTGCAGCTGGTGTGACACGCTGTATGCGGTGGATAGTGCTTACCGCCATACCTGGGCGCAGATGGACAGTGCGGATGTGTGGCACAAGATCGAGGAGCTTTCCTCCGGTCAGCCGATCACCGTCTCCCTTTCCGGCGGCAACCCTGCCATTCAGGACTTTTCCCAAGTGATTGCGCTTGGGAAAGCCAAGGGCTACCGATTTGCCATTGAGACCCAGGGCTCGATTGCACGGGACTGGTTTGCGCAGCTGGACACGCTGGTATTGAGCCCTAAGCCACCTTCTTCTGGCGAGACCGTAGACTGGGACAAGTTCGATGCCTGTCTGAAGGCCGCTTCGACCCCGGTCACCAGCGTCATGAAAATTGTTGTGTTTGATGATGTGGACTACGACTGGGCCAAAGAGGTGAGCGGGCGCTATCCTGATCTTCCGCTTTATCTACAACCGGGAAACCATACCCCTCCTCCACCTGATGATGCTGATGCGCAGATCGACATGGACGGTATCATGGATCGCATGCACTGGTTGGTGGAAAAGACTGTTTCTGATCATTGGTTCAGACCCCGCATCTTGCCTCAGTTGCATGTGCTGCTGTGGGGCAACAAGCGCGGCGTCTAACTCTATTTACGAAGATTTGCTTCCGGTTTTCGGGCTGTACGAATGCTAAGAACGAAGAATTGGAGAGAAGAATGAGCAACGAAGATATATATAAAAACCTGACCATGCTGGGCGGTGATACGGTGCAGCCGCAAAGCCCAGAAGAAGCTGTTCTGGAACGGGTTCCAAACCCGCAGCAGGGCACGCCTTACGCGATCCGCTTTACAGCACCTGAGTTTACATCCCTGTGCCCGATCACCAACCAGCCGGATTTTGCTCATCTGGTGCTGGATTATGTGCCGGATGAATGGCTTGTTGAGAGCAAGTCCTTGAAGCTGTTTCTGACATCGTTCCGCAACCACGGTGCGTTCCACGAGGACTGCACTGTTTCCATCGGGAAACGTCTGGTGGAAACACTGAACCCGATCTGGCTGCGCATTGGCGGTTACTGGTATCCGCGCGGTGGTATTCCGATTGACGTGTTCTACCAGACCGGTGAAGAGCCCAAAGGCGTCTGGATCCCTGAACAGGGTGTGCCGACCTATCGCGGTCGCGGGTAGTTCCGTTTTTTTTGGTTGGGGTTGTATAAAGGCTGCCAGCCCCAACTTCATTTCTCCGATAAGCCTTATTTACCCATCAAAGCTTCAACTTCTGCCAGAGTTGGCGCGGATGTGGCTGCTCCGTGTTTGGTGGTGGATAATGCCCCACACGCCGCTGCAAAGCGAACCGCTTCTGCCAGAGACTTGCCAGCGGCCAGTGCGTAGGCCAGACCGCCATTGAAACAATCTCCTGCCGCGACCGTGTCAATCGCGTTCACCTTGAACGGCTCCACGAACCCTTCACTCTCCCCATTCTTAAAGTAGACACCCCGTGCACCCAGTTTTACAACTGCTGCGGTAACGCCCTTTTCAAGCAGCAGATTGGCTGCATGGGCCGCCTCTTGTGCATTGGTTGGCCGGAAGCCGGTGAGAATTTCGGTTTCGGTCTCGTTGGGCGTAACCACATCGACGTTTTGCAGGAAGCCTTCCGGCAGACCTTCGACGGGTGCCGGAGCCGGATCGGAGATCACTTTGCCGCCGCTCGCCCGTACTTTTTTTCGCAGCGCTCAAGCAGGTCTCGACCGGAATCTCCAGCTGCAAAAGCAAAACCTGCGCATGTGCCAGCACATCAGCAGAGCGTTCCAGATCACTCTCGTCAACAGCAAGGTTTGCGCCACCGATAACGGTGATGCTGTTTTCTGAGTTGGCGTCCACGCCGATGACTGCAATGCCGGTGCCATGGTCTGCATCCGTGTGCACGTGCTTTGTGGAGACGCCCATTTCTGCCAGATGCTGAGCTGCGATATCGCCGAACCCGTCCTTGCCGATGCGACCAACCAATTGCGCGTCACCGCCCAGCTTTGAGACTGCGACGGCTGATTGCAGCCTTTGCCACCCAGATTGATGGCGTAGCTGTGCCCATGCAGCGTTTCGCCCGGCTTTGGCAACCGGTCTGACCGGGTTGTGATATCAACATTGATGGAGCCGACAATGACGATGGACATGAATTATTCCTGATTGATAACTGAGCTGCGGACTATAAGTTCTGGCACCAGTTTGATGACTGGCGGCATTTTTGTTTTTTTCTTCCAGATGATTGATCAACGCTTCTGCAGCGCTCAGTCCAAGCTCGAAGCTGGGCTGCTTGATGGTTGTGAGAGTCGGTGCCATGTACGAGGCATACTCAACATCATCATAACCAATGACCGAGATATCTTCGGGGATGCGCAGGCCGTGTTCCTGAATGGCGCGATAAGCCCCATTGCCATCAAGTCATTGAACGCAAATATGGCTTCGGGCAGGCTGTCCGCTTGCAAGATCTGCTTCATCCCTTCATAGCCACCCGAGGCGGTGAGAAGGCCAGCGGCCTGCCACTTCTCTTCAATGGGCAGACCTGCAGCTTCCATTGCGGTTTTGAAGCCTTTGTAACGTTCGATGGAGCGTGGATGATCTTCCGGCCCCATAAGGCAGCCGATTTTGGTGAGGCCACGCTGAAGCAGATGTTCGGTTGCCAGCCTGCCACCGAGGACAGAATCATCCTGCAAGGTGCAGGCGTTTGGGTGCGGGGCAGAATCCAGAATGGCTTTTGGCAGGTTGCCGAGCTTGCTGAGCTGCTGATAGAGCGCCGGATCTGTCTTGGTGGTCATCACCATGAGGCATCAATGCGGCGCTGAAGCAAAGTATTGAGATTTGCCAGCTGCCTGTCGGACTGATGCCCTGAATTACACAGGATGAGACTGAAATTGTTTTGGTAACAGCCCTCTTCCACGCCGCGTACGACATCTGCAAAGAAAGGGTTGGAGCTGCTTGAGACCAACATGCCGATGATGTTGGTGCGTTTGACCTTGAGCGCGCGGGCCATCATGCTTGGCTGGAAGCCAAGGGTCTGGATGGCTTCCTCCACTTTTTGTCTGGTCAGGGGTGCAACGTGGCGTGTCTCGTTGATTACGTGAGACACCGTAGATGCGGAGACCCCCGCAGCCTGTGCAACATCCTTGATACTGACCATTTGCGCTCCGGTTTTAAAGGGCTGGGTCTGGCGCAAACGCCAAACCCGATTTCGTTCAGATTGCGTGCACTTACTTAGTAACAAGCTTCAGCGCAACTGGGGTATCGGTATCGACACGAGAAGCGTCAGATCAACGGACTTGAGCACAATGCCTGAGACCGGAGCGTTTAATAGTACGCCCTTCTTCATTGCAGCAGTTCCTCCAAGTTATCTCAATTTAAATTAGACTAGCAGCGTTACTGGGCGCGCGCAACCGTTTGCGCAACGTTTGCTTTGTTAGCTTCATGGATCTCTTGAAGTTCGTTTTAGGAGGAAGAAAATACGACGATGTCCTTCCCTAACGTGCAAATTCACAAAAATATCAGAGATTCTCTGGTGTTCTTGCAGATGTGCGTTGGCTGTATCAGACGTGCAGGTTCTGTTTTATGGGGCGGGCTCCGCAAAGTTATTTTTTTACATCTCACCCTGCCGGATGCTGGGGATATGTGTCCGGTCACAGCTCCCATCCACTCCACACAGAAAAACCGGCCAGAATGATCGGGCCGATTTTTGAATTGATTGCTTTAATAACGTGCTTAGAAGCGTCTTAGAAAGCGCATGAGGACGGGCCAATGGTCGCTTGCACCTGATTGTTATCGGGGTCGAAACGTCTTGGGCGTACCCGGTTTCGGGCGTCCCCTGCATATTGGCTTGGGTGGGTTACGACAGTATGGAAGCTTCCAAGGTCTGCAAACCATGTGCTGTCACTCTGCTGATCGGGGCGTAAGGAATTGGAGACGATAATCAGATCGAGAAATGACCAACTCTGGTCACGATAGTAAAAGGCACTGCCTGGAGCAGCACAGCCAACGATCTCCGGTGGGTAGCTCCAGTTCCCTTCCCTTGCCAGTGCCTGAAACTCGCCAGTCTGGATATCCGTACAATTGAAATTGAAGTCACCTGCAGCGACCACGTTTGCATCCTCAGGAAGCTTTGCCCGCTCCCTGTTCAACACTTCCATCGCATCCTTACGGCACTCATAAGCACCGCCTGCCGGGAAGTGTACGCCAAACACATACATGGTCTCACCATCCGGCAGCTCGAAGCTGGCTTTCACGATATCACGGGTTGCTTTGCATCCATGTGGGTTGGGATCCCCTTCCCCGAAGATCGTGATGGCCTCCGGTTCATCCTTCAAAGGAAGGCGCGAAATAATACCAACGTCGATGCCCCGGTTCTCCTCATTATTGGAGGTATCAAGCTGCACGACAGTGTTGTAATCGAGGCCACCCAAAGCTTTGTTGACCAGATCATCCAGAACCTGTTTGTTTTCTGTTTCCGGCAGGACAAGAATATCCGGCGTTTCTGGGAAAGAACGAATGACCGCACCCAGTGTCATCAGCTTTTGAGCGTAGGTTCATCGTCCCAGTTCAGCTCAATGCATTGCTTATAGTAATGGGAACCCTTGTCGTTATAGCTTGCGCAGGCGTCTTCATGTTCCTTGCCGCGCGCTTCTTTCTCTGCATTGGACAGATAAGTATCGTCGCGTGGGTTATTCGCATCATCGATGGTGTCGAAGAGGTTTTGCACGTTGTAGCTGACAATCGTGACCGGTTTGTCTTGAGCATAGGCTACCGGTAAGACCAACCCGAGGATCGTTGCACCCAGTAACAAGGACTTCATGGGGTTCTCCAGTTTTTTTTGCTCTTTTGGAGTACCAAACATGCGTTAGTGGCCAGTTCCGTCAGCCCTTGCAGTTTTAAGCATTTCAGCAAGACAAAACACAAAAGCTGACCCTAGGGCCAGCTTTCAAATCTTTGAAATGTGGTCCGTTCTTATTCTGCAGCGACGGGTGTCACTTTTAGTGCAAGCCCGCCCTGTGAGGTTTCGCGGTACTTTGACAGCATGTCCTTGCCAGTCTCATACATAGTCGCGATGACCTTATCGAGAGAGACACACGGATCGGAGTTCCGGCGCATGGCCATACGGGTGGCGTTGATCGCCTTGACGGATGCAATGGCATTGCGCTCGATGCAAGGCACCTGAACCTGACCCAGAACAGGATCACATGTGAGCCCCAGATTGTGCTCCATACCGATTTCAGCGGCGATGCAAACCTGAGCGGGGCTTGCTCCCATCAGCTCGGCAAGACCTGCAGCTGCCATGGAACAGGCAACGCCCACTTCGCCCTGACAACCGACTTCAGCGCCGGAGATGGAAGCGTTGGTCTTGTAAAGCGCGCCAATGGCGCCTGCTGCGAGGAAGAACTTTGTGTAATGCTCTGGCTCAAGGCGTTCAACAAACTTGTCGTAGTACGCCAAAACGGCAGGAATGATACCTGCTGCGCCGTTGGTTGGGGCTGTCACAACACGGCCACCGGCTGCGTTTTCTTCTGATACGGCGAGCGCGAACATGTTGACCCAATCGACGGTTGCCATGGGATCGTTACTGCTGCGCTCTGTTGCAGTGAGCTGGCGGCGCAGGGCTGCTGCGCGGCGTGGTACTTTGAGGGGGCCTGCCAGAAGGCCTTCTGTGTTGCTTCCGCGCTCAATGCCGTCACGCATCACATTCCAGACGCGGCCAAAATTGTCGCGCAGTTCTGTTTCGCTGCGGTAGGCTTTTTCATTTTCCAGAACCAACGCAGAAATGCTCATGCCAGTTTGGCGGCAATGGTTCAGAAGTTCAGCGGCGTACTGGTATGGGTAAGGAACAGTCACTTCGTTTTCTGATGCCTTACCGAAATTCTCTTCATCCACGATGAAACCACCGCCGATGGAATAGTAGGTTTTTGAGAAGATCTTCTCTTCACCTGCAAAGGCATGAATACGCATACCGTTTTCGTGTAGTTCCAGCGCCGGACGGTGGAATGTGATTGCATCATTCGGAAAGTCAACCACATGACAGTGCATGCCGACTGGAAGGCGCTGTGTTTGTTCTACGCGCTGGATAAATTCAGGAATACTGTCGATATCGACTGTTTCAGGAGAGTTGCCACCAAGGCCCATAATGATTGCAATATCTGTTTGGTGGCCTTTGCCTGTCAAAGACAGAGAGCCATAAACGTCAACTGCAATACGTGTCACATCACGCAGCTTGTCCATAGCGCGCAGGCTATCAATAAACTGCTTTGCCGCTTTCATTGGTCCGACTGTATGAGAGCTGGATGGACCTACACCGATTTTAAAGATGTCGAAAACACTGAACATAACGAGAACCTTAGTGGGAGAGAAAAACCGGTGTCCGCAGACACCGGTTCAATTCTTTTAGTCAGCCTTCTTAGAAGAGGCCTTTTACGATCGCGGAGATCGCAATGACGCCCATGATGGTGATGAAGATGTTGGACAGCACGCCGTCATACTTCTTCATGCTCGGGACTTTTTTTTGATCGCGTACATTGGCATCAGGAACAGGATTGCTGCGATGAACGGAGCACCCAGAGATTCAATCATGCCAAGGACGGACGGGTTGATGATTGCAACACCCCAGACGGAGAAGAAGAAGAATGCAACAAGCAGTGTGTTGAACTTCTTTTCGCCCAAGCTTTCAACAGCTTTTGGAGCAGCTTTCTTAGCAATACCTGCAAGACCTTCTTTTGCACCAAGGTAGTGACCGAAGAAGGAAGAGAAGATTGCAAGGAACGCAACCAGTGGACCCATCACGGAGATCAGTGGGCTGTCAAACACGTTTGCAAGGTAAGACAGTACTGGCAGGTTCTGCTGTTTTGCTTCCATCAGCTGTTCTGGCGTCAGTGCAAGAACGCAGCTGAATACGAAGAACATAACGAAGCCGAGGAGCATGACAGATGCACGCTTCAAGATGATGTCGGACTTTGCAACTGCGTTATCGCCGTGTGCTTCGCGCTGAGCCAGTGCCATGGAGGAGACGGCAGGGCTGTGGTTGAAGGAGAAGATAAGCATTGGAATGGTGAGGTACACCACTGTGAGCAAAGTGCCGGTTTCCGGGATGCTGCTAAAGCTCATGGCTTCAAACGACCAGGATGGGATCAGGTATACGGACATGCCGAAGAGGATGAGCACCAGCGGATACACCAGAAGCTCGGTTGCGACGAGCATCAGGCGGCGCCCGAGGATCATCACGCCCATCATCATTGCAACGAGAATACCGGAGAGAAGCCAACGTGGAACCGCAGGCATTGCCAGCTGGTTGACGATGAAGCTGTCAATGGTGTTGGTGATCGCGTTACCGTAGATCAGAACGATTGGGTAGATTGCGAAGAAGTAGAAGAACGTAATCAGCAGGCCTGCTGCTTTACCAAAGTGCTCTTCAACCACGTCTGTAATGTCTGAGCCTGCGTTCTTGGAGGAGAGAACAAAGCGAGCCAGTGCGCGGTGAGAGAAGTAGGTCATTGGACCTACGAGAGCTGCAATCAGGATCAGCGGCCAGAAGCTTCAAGGCCTGCGCGGATTGGAAGAAACAGGACACCGGCACCTACTGCGGTACCGAACATGGACAAAGACCACGTAAGGTCTTCTTTTGTGAATTTAACTGCTTCTTTCGGGGCGACGTCAACTTCAGTCGCATTAATGCTAGACATTTCTTTTATATCCCCATGTGCCACTCATGCGTCCAAGGAGAATTTCCCAATCTCTCAAGGACGGGACCTGATATACTTTTCTTAAAATTTTAAGACTATACGTTTAAATACACATCGTACGCGCCATAATAACGCAGCGATACGATCTACGACTTCAGTTGAATGGGACGAATACTGAACAACGGTGCAGCAATCTGCCGCGCCAGTCTAAGCAATGAAATTAAAAGGGAATTTTCGGCACAAGCGGATCGATTGCCATCAGGATGCCTTGCACATCTAGGTAATTAAATATTCAAATTATCTAATATAATTAATCAACATACTGTTTAACAAAGGTATTTCTCAAGTCTAGAACCAGTCAAATGCGCTACCGGCTCTATCCGTAAGTATTAATACGCTTAGCTGCAGGTTTGTCTTGAACAAAAGCACTCAATCGAAAATAGAGACAATATGTCTTTTGCATGCGCATTAAGTGCGCTTTGTGCAGGCATCATTTTTCGCTAAGGCACACAAACGCATACATTAATTATAATCAGAGGAAAAATTTTTTCTGCACCACTAATCGCATCCAAATGCAATCAGAGGCTCTGAATTGTCTTGAGTGCACCTGCTAATGCCTCCCCTTTTTCATCCAGCAATGCTGCCTCTCTCAGGCGGCGAAGCCAATCGGCGGCGTCTTTTCTGCCTCTAAAACCAAAAAGCCGGAGTGCTTCCACTCCGGCTTTTCAAATTTGCTTGCTCTCAAAAACTTACGCGATGCGCAGTTCAGAGAATGGATCAAACGGGATTGCCTTATCCATGTTGATCGCGAATGGTACGTCCTGCCCTGCAACAACCTGCGCATCGGCGCGCATACGTGCGTTGCAATCTTTCCCACCCAGAGATGACATCACGTAGGTATCAGAGCCTGCTGGCTCGGTTACGATAACGCGGTTCATAATCTGTTCGACGTGGTTGGCCTTCTGATCAGCCCATCAGGGTCGGTGATCGCCTCAGGCGAATGCCCAGAACGATTTCCTTCTGATCAAAGCCCTTCAGGGCTTCAGTCGGGTTGGAGAACTTGAGGTTCACCTTATCACTCAGACCTGTTGGCAGCTGCGCGAAGATACCATCTCCGTTTGCAACGACTTTCGCCGGAACAAGGTTCATGCTTGGAGAACCCATGAAGCTGGCGACAAACAGATTTGCCGGGCTGTCATAGATCTCTTTCGGCGTTCCCAATTGCTGTACGTAGCCACCGTTCATAACCGCGATGCGCGTTGACAGCGTCATTGCTTCGATCTGATCGTGGGTCACGTAAACAATGGTTGTTCCAAGCTTCTGGTGCAGCTTCTTGATCTCTGTACGCATATCAACGCGCAGTTTCGCATCAAGGTTAGACAGAGGCTCATCAAACAGGAACACGTCCGGATCACGCACAAGCGCACGACCCATGGCGACACGCTGGCGCTGACCACCGGAAAGCTGACCCGGCTTGCGGTTCAGCAGCGGTTTAATCTGCAGCATCTCGGCAACTTGGGCCATCGCCTTTTCACGCTCGGGTTTGGCAATGCCGTGCATTTCCAGACCGAAGGTAATGTTCTGACCAACAGTCATGTTCGGGTACAAAGCGTAGGACTGGAACACCATGGCGATGTTACGCTTGGACGGGTGAACCCCGTTCATGGCCTGCCCTTTGATGGAGATGGTGCCGGAGGTGATGTCCTCCAGACCAGCAATCATGTTGAGCAGAGTGGATTTTCCGCAACCGGACGGCCCGACGAGAACCAGGAATTCGCCTTCCTGAACGTCGATATCGATGTTGTGAAGCACCTCGGTTGAGCCGTAAGACTTGGTCGCATTGTTGATTTTAAGAAAGCTCATAGGTCTTATCCTTTCACCGATCCGGCCATCAGGCTCTTACGAAGTAGCGGCCAGCCACGATGTACACGAGCAGTGTCGGCAATGCGGCGAGGATCGCTCCGGCAAAATGAACGTTATATTCTTTGACGCCCGTTGAGGCGCTGACGAGGTTGTTCAGCGCAACTGTCATTGGCTGGCTGTCAAGATCCGCAAACGAGGCACCAAACAGGAAGTCGTTCCAGATGTTGGTGAACTGCCAGATAACAGAAACCACGATGATCGGGCCGGAACTTGGCAGCATGATGCGCCAGAAGATGCGGAAGAACCCTGCCCCATCAATCTGGGCTGCACGGATCAGCTCTGTCGGGAACACCTGATAGTAGTTCCTGAAATAGAGCGTGGTGAAGCCAAGGCCGTAAACCACATGCACCAGCACCAGACCCGGTGTGGAACCGGCGATGTTGAGGAACCCAAGCACACGCGCCATAGGGATCAAAACGATCTGGAATGGAATGAAGCAGGCAAACAGCATCAGACCGAACAGGATGGTGTCACCCTTAAAGCGCCACTTGGTCAGCACGTAACCGTTGAGTGCGCCGAGCACTGTTGAGATTGCCACCGCCGGAAACACCATTTTCAGGGAGTTCCAGAAGTATGGTTTCAAACCTGTTGGCTCAATACCGATCTGTGCGCTGCTCCAGGCTTTAAACCATGGCTCCAACGTAAAGGCCTGAGGCAGAGACATCATGTTGCCGCCGTTGATCTCTGAAAGAGGCTTGACGGAGTTGATGACCATGATAGCGAAGGGCAACAGGTAGAACGTGGCGAACAGGATCAGCATCAGGTAGATGAAGGCGCGGGTGATGCGCCCTGTGCTGATAGCATTATCTGTCGAGGCTACGGACATTATTTCTTCTCCCGCAGTTCGGCATACAGGTATGGCACCATGATCGCGGCAATGGTCATGAGCATGATAACAGCGGAGCTGGCACCGATACCCATCTGGTTGCGCGTGAAGGTGTAGGAATACATGAAGGTCGCAGGCACTTCAGTTGCTCTTCCCGGTCCACCGCCCGTCAATGCCACGACAAGGTCATATGACTTAATTGCAAGGTGAGACAGGATCACGAATGCGGAAAGGAATGCCGGACGCAGTTGCGGGATAATGATGCGGCGGTACATGTTCCAGTTAGATGCACCATCGATCTGTGCTGCCTTCAGGATCTCGTTGTCGATGCCACGCAATCCAGCAAGGAACATGGCCATCACGAAACCACTTGTTTGCCAGACAGCTGCAATAACAACCGTGTAAATCGCGAAGTCACGGTTCTTGATCCAGTCGAACTGGAAGCTCTCCCAGCCCACAAGTGCATTGTGTGCTCAAGCCCGATGCCCGGATCGAGGAACCACTTCCATGCAGTACCTGTCACGATGAAGCTGAGCGCCATCGGGTACAGGAAGATTGGACGCAAGAAGCCTTCGCCGCGGATCTTCTGGTCCAGAAAAATCGCAAGGCTCAGGCCGATGGCTGTACAGATTGCGATATACAAGCCTGCGAAAATGCCAAGGTTTTTTTATGGCAATGGACCAATGTCGAAGCCGGAACAGCTTTTCATAGTTCTCCAACCCTACCCAGTCATAGCTTGGCAGGATGCGGCTTCCTGTGAAGGAAAGGTATACGGAGAAAATGATAAATCCATAGACAAAGACCAAGATCAAAGCCAAGGAGGGTGCTAACACCAGTTTTGGAATGAAATTTTGAAGTCTTGTCCGCAGGTCCGGTTTTACTGCCGTTGGCATCGCGTAGTCGGCTGCCATGGCAACGGATGAGTTGGTCTGATCGACCATGACCCCTGCCCCCAGATTTTATGTTGTTTTTGGGAAAATGGGGCCGAGAGATCGGCCCCACTTAAAATTACTTCGCGATGGAGACTGCGTCTACCAGCTCTTCAACTGCGGTCGCAGAATCGTACTCACCGTTGAAGTGTGCAGTTACAACGTCATAAATGGCGTTCTTAACAGAAGCTGGCGCAGCGTGACCGTGTGCCATGGAACCGAACAGGTTGCCAGAGGATGCAGCAGCAGCCAGATCTTTCATGCCCTTCTGACCACATGCATCAAACGCTTCGTCGGAAACGTCGGTACGTGCAGGAACAGAACCCTTCACAACGTTAAATGCGGACTGGAAGTTTGGTGACATGATCGCGCTTGCAAGAGCTGCCTGCTCTTTAGACACTTCACCGCCCTGATCGAACATAGCGAACTGGTCAGCATTGAAGGTCACCTGGTTTTGAGTGCCAGGGAAGCGGAAGCAAAGGAAGTCTTCGCCCGGCTTTTTGCCTGCGCCAAGGAATTCACCTTTAGCCCAGTCACCCATCATCTGGAAGCCAGCGTCACCGTTGATAACCATTGCAGTTGCAAGGTTCCAGTCACGACCAGAGAAGTTGCTATCAACGTTTCCACGCAGAACAGCCATACGATCGAACGCTTCTTTCATGGTGTCAGAACCAAGAACTTCTTCGTCCAGATCGATGAAGGCAGCTTTATAGAAGTCCGGACCACCGGTGCTCATGGCGACTGCGTCGAACAGGGTTGCGTCCTGCCAAGGCTGACCACCGTGTGCAAGCGGCGTTACACCAGCTGCTTTCAGCTTTTCAAGCGCTGCGGTGAATTCTTCCCAAGTGGTTGGGGTTGCAATGCCGTTTTTGTCCAGCACCGCTTTGTTTGCCCATACCCAGTTGGTGGAGTGCACGTTTACAGGTGCGGAAATCCACTTTCCATCGTACTTGGCAAAGCGCTGCAGCGCTGCAGGTACAACATCGTCCCAGCCTTCAGCAGCTGCAACTTCGTTGAGGTTTGCCAAAGCGCCCTCTTTTGCCCAATCCTGAATGTCGAAGCCAAGCATCTGAACAGCTGTAGGTGCGTTACCAGCAGTTACGCGTGCACGCAGAACGGTCATCGCGCTTTCGCCGCCACCACCGGCTACAGGCATATCAGCCCAACCAATGCCCTGAGTTCCCAAATCGTCCTTCAGAACGTTAAGTGCGGCTGCCTCGCCTCCCGCGGTCCACCAGTGCAGCACTTCAACGTCTGCCGCCACAGATGTACCAGCGGTTGCTGCCAGCAGTGCCAAAGCGGATGTAGTTTTGACTAGTAGCTTGTGCATGTGTTGCCTCCCGATCACAACTTTAGATTTCTACACAAAAATACGACTAACATAGAACTTATAACGTTACAAATATTAGATATGTCAATCCCAAATGTGAACCCATTGACTTGAATGGTCTTTTTTTGTATCAAATGGAAATCACATATTTTTTTTGTATCGTTACAATCGTTATTCAGTTGATCTTAGGGAGGTAAACTGGTTTCACATGCCTATACGAAAACCGGAAGTTTCCTCCACTCATTCCGCGACGAAACCTACGCAAAAGACAATTGCGGAGATGACCGGACTTGCGGTGACAACTGTCTCGCGGGCCCTTCAAGGTGATGAAAAATTGCGCAGGCAACCCGGCAGCGCGTAAGCAAAATTGCTGAGGAAATCGGCTATGTTCCGGACCGTGCAGCGCAGCGTTTGCGAACTGGCAAGACCAAAGTTATCTCTCTGATTCTTGATCCTCACAACGAGATTCTAAGTTTTGGGAACTCGTTGATTGCGGGTGTGGCGCACGCTGATGGGTACAGACTACCACCTGAATGTTACACCGCAATTCCTCGGGGGCGACCCGATGGAGCCTGTGGAACATATTGTGCGCAACCAACTGGCTGACGGGATTATCTTCTCGCGGACCCGACCTTTTGATGAACGGGTACGCTTTTTGAGGGAACGCAGCTTTCCCTTCACCACTCATGGGCGAACCGAATTCGGTTATCAACATTCTTTTGTTGATTATGACAACGAGAAATTTGCGTATGAATCAGTCTTGCGGCTGATGCAAAAAGGTCGGCGGCGCATTTGCATCATTCTTCCGCCAGATCATTTCAGTTTCTATCAGCACCTGAACTACGGGTATAAGCGGGCTATTCGTCAGGAAGGTCTGGAAAGCTATATCCCGGAAGACATCAGTCTTGATTCTGATATGCCGGAGGTCTTTGAATGGGCGCGCCATATCGCAGGAACGGAGGAGGCTCCAGACGGTTCATCTGCAGGTGAGACCTCGTTTCTTGCGATTGCCAATGGATACCGTCAGGCTGGTAAAGAGCGCGGCATAGATTTTGATGCAGTTGTGAAATCAAGCTCGCAAACACTCCATCAGATTGATCCACATATCGACAATATCGGAGAGGATATCCAGCAGGCAGGTATTTTGTTGGGGACCAACCTTCTTAAAACCATGCAACAGCCCGATGGTCCGTTTGAACAGACCATCCAGGACCCGGACATCTCATTCCCACCTTTCGATTCTTTTCAGAGCTAGAGATCAGGCGATAATCTTTGAAGATTCCTTCTCAATCCAGAGTTCGTCATCTTCAGGATAGGTAAAGCCTGTTTCAGCTGCCAGCTGTTTTAAAAAGCCGATCATGTAATCTGTGCGTTCGCGGGCGACGTCACGGCCTTCTTTAGTCTGCATGGTTTTGTGCAGTTTGAGCAGTTTCAGCGCAAAATGATCGACACCGAATGACTTGTCGTTGAGTTCCCGTTCGCTTGCGAACAGGTCTCCGCCGTGGAACAAGTGCGAGTTCATAATCTTGGCGATGTAAAATGTGCGGGCAATGCCGATTGCGCCGAGGGATTCGAGCCGGTCGGCATCCTGCAGGATCTTGGCCTCAATGGTTTGTGGCGGGATCTCTGCGGAAAAGCTGTGAGCTTCGATGGCGTGTTTGATTTGTTCGATCTTCTGCGCCGAGACACCCAGTTCCTTGAGGATTGGTTCGGCAGCCTCAGCGGACAACTTGGACGCTTTTGAGCGATCAGGGGAATTTTTGGGCACGTTGACAAGATCATGAAGGTAGGCGGCGGCAACCAACACCTGCTCATCCCCCTCCCCGCGGCGCTGCGCAATATCCAGCGCGGCCAATTTTACGCGGCGGGCGTGGTAGAGATCGTGACTGGCATCTTCACTCTGATCATGCGCTTTCAGCGCAGCTTCCAAATTCTTTTCAAACTCAATCATAGGAACTCGCAATTATGAAACGAACCTGAAACCTACGTCAGGTCACCTTACAATTCGAGGGGAAACTTCTCTGAACCACCAACAAAAATCAGAGCACTATCCATGGTGTGACTGATAGGAAAAGGCGTGATTCTGTGAGGCTCCCAATCATGTTTGCGCCATATTTGCGCCAGCTTTCGTTTGCTGCATCTCTAGCGCACAAAGACCAAGGAAAGGTCTGGCAGGAAAGTGACCAGAAGCAACGCAAAGAGCATGATCAAAACAAACGGGAGAACAGATCTGGTGACGGTCCAGAAGCTTTCGCTAAAGGCCTGAGAGGCCACGATGAGGTTGATGCCGACCGGTGGCGTCAGCAGTCCGATTTCCAGATTGATAATCATGATGATGCCGAGATGCACCGGATCTATGCCATAGGCATTTGCGATGGGTAATAGAATGGGTGCCATGATCAGCACGGCGGAGATAATCTCCATAAAGACGCCAACCAGCAACAGCAGCAGGTTTAAACAAATGAGGAACAGCCATTTTTGTTCCACATGACTGGACATCCACTCAGCCAGCTGGGTTGGGACCTGTTCGGTGGTCAACACCATATTCAAGGTCGCAGCGATGGCCACAATGGGCAGCAGACCGCCAAGCAACTGGTTGTATGAATGACTGCATCCCAAAGTCCGGCAAAGGTTAGTTCTTTGTAGATGCACAGCTCAACCACCAGTGCATAAGCCAAGGCGACAGCGGCGCTTTCTGTTGCGGTGAAGTACCCAGAGTAAATGCCACCCAGCAAAATGACTGGCATGAGCAAAGACCATATTCCATTGGTCGCCGCGCTGCGTAGGGCTGCGAAATCAAACACATCCCGGGGCATGGATCTATTTGTCCATGCAGAATAAAGTGCCAGAAGGAGCGTGAGCAAAAGCCCTGGGATGAGGCCAGCTAAAAACATGTCTGTGATAGATGTTTCTGTGACCAGACCATAGACGATCATGGGAATACTGGGCGGAATCACTACACCCAACGTTCCCGCGCTGGTCAAAGCCCCAAGAGAGTAGCGAGTTGAATAACCCTGCTCCTTCAAAGCCGGATAAAGGACTGCTCCAACGGCCAGCAGCGTGACCATGGATGAGCCTGAGATTGCTGCAAAAAAACGCCGAGGACAGGATTACTGCAACACCAAGCCCGCCGGAGAGCGACCCCGTCAACGCTTTAAGGACCATAACGAGGCGCTCAGCAATCGCACCGCGGCTCATGATGGAACCACAGAGCAGGAACACCGGAATAGAGAGTAGAACCTCGCGATCGAGCGCTGCCCAGAAGTCCTCCGCCATAAACAATAGGTCGCCATCGCTATAAAGCATCTGCACTGATGCGCCTAAGACCATCAGGATCACGATCAGGTTTTGCCGCAACAGGAGCATCACCAAAACGACCAATGTGAGGAGAATTGGATAAGTCATCCTACATCTTCCTCAACTGGCTTTAATGCAGGCGACAGAGCGAAGCTGGCGTGCCTCAAAGCGTTGGAACAAAAAGCGTAGGGCATAATGGATTGGAACCACCAGAGCGGCCAATCCACCACGGGCACCAGAAAGCTATTTCATAGGAGGAGCGCACCAGCCAAACGAGATGTATCCGGCATACAGGAAGAGCCCCGCGCTCAGAGCGTCACCCAGTCTTTGAAGAGGTATCTGTAAAACCTGCGGCAACAGATGATCGGTGACTCTTGGCCGAATATGGGTGCCCGATGATGTTGCGAGGCCAAGGCCTAACATTCCCGCAATAATAGCAGAAAACAAAGCGATCTTGCTGCTGTGCATCAGCGATAAATCAAAGAACTCCCGGCCAATGATATCGATCAGCATGACGAGGACAACGATGACGTAGGCCGTGGTGGCGACAGTTGCTTCGAACCGATACAACAGATGGAAGAAACGCTTCATGAAAAATGATAAGAGCCTTAAAACCAGCAGGGCTCTTCCTTTCAGGTGTCAGGTCTTAGAGCGTACAAGCTTGCTTCGCTGCAAGAATTTTCGGCCAGATCTCTTGTGCTCGTCCGCCAATTGAACGCACCAGTTCTTCGCGCTGAGGTAAGACAGCGTTCTTCCACTCTTCGCGCTGCTCGGGGGAGAGCTCATGGACATATCCACCGCTTTGCTCAAAATCAGCGACCATGCTGTCTGCCATGGTACGCACGTCATCGCGCACATCTTGAACAGGCACTAGCGCATTGGTGATGCTGTCTTGCTCTTCGCGGCTCAACTTCTTCCATGCACGCATATTCATCACGAGCGCCGCTGGTTGGTACAGGTGCGATGATAGTGTGAGATGGGGAGCAAGTTCGCCCATGCCCATAGCAACATATGTTACAGCTGGTAGTGTTCCCCCTTCCACCATGCCGGTTTGTAGCGCGGAGGGCGTTTCAACCAAAGAAAGCACAACACTGTTTGCTCCCATCCCATCCCAGAAGTTGACAGAGTATTTTGCAGGTGCAGCACGCACCTTGACCCCCCTTACATCCTCAGGGGAAAGAATTGGCTTTGTACCAAAGGCATGGACCCAGCCCAATTCGCCCCATTGCAGGATCTTGAGACCCTTTTCCTCGAAGAGAGGCCCAAAGACCGGTGTTATATGCTGCTCCATTGCGCAATCAATCTGGGCGTAACTGTCCCAAAGAAACGGGACACCCAAAAGGGTCAGTTCCGGAACCACTGTAGAAAATGCAGTCAACGAGGAGCTGAGAATATCGATACGCCCGCGAATGGTTTTTTGCACCGTCACCGGTTCGGTACCGAGCTGACCAGCGTGAAATAGCTCTGCGGTCAAAGTACCGTTGGAACTGTCGGTAATCTTTTCGATCATGCTTTCTGCATGCTTCACCCACGGGGTACCCAAAGGTGCGCTGGTTGCAAATCGCAGTTCTTTAACAGCTTCAGCTGCGCCTGCGGGCACAGCGAGAGACAGTGCTGACCCAAGCAAAAAAACGCGTAGTTTCATTATCCCCCCGATATTCTCAATTCACAGCTACATTTATCTATTATCTGTAGCCGAAAACAAAGAGTTGTTATAGTTTAGCAACATTATTGTCATTAGCCAGAACAGAACCCACCGTCCAGCTTGAGTATGAAATGAAATCTTATAAACCAAAGCAAAAACGAGGCTATGAGGCGGAGCAGAACTTCCTGCACGCTGCCAAAACAATTTTTGCCAAGGAGGGAGTAGCGCGGGCACGGGTTTCAGACATTGTGCAGCTTGCGGGCTCCTCTACAGGAAATTTTTATTTTCGATTCAAGAACAAAGAAATGCTGTTCGAGAGACTTTTTGAACTTTACGAAGAGCATGTGCACGCACTTCTTAAAGAACCTCAAGAGCCATTGGGGTCTTTGGAGAACACCATCTACTTTATGGCTGCGCTGAGTCATAAAGTACTTCAGAATAATATGGCCTTTATCGTGCTGCTCATGAGATTTCAGCTCGGGAGCCAGAGATCTGGAAGAGGTTCCAAAAGCTAACATCAGCGACAGCGGACTGGGTTCTGACGTTGTGTGAGCCGTATAAAGACGAGATCCCCTCAGATGATTGGGAAATGACCGTTCGTGAGGCCATTCAGCTGATCCATGGTTTCACAGCGAACCAGGCGATCCGAAATGCAGGACCAGCACATTTTGGATCACAGGCGATGGTTGACGTGGCCTTCAAGGCGGGTATGGGCGTTCTTGGCTTGCGCCGCCAAAAGACTTTCAAAACGAGAAAGATAAGATCCATCAAATTCTTGAGGATGAGCGATATTCCTGAAGCATAAGCTGAAATAATATCTTAGTATACCGGTATGGGTTTTAATTTTGGGAGGAATTATGACTGATACACTTAGTGCACCGACAGGGACGCCTACTGTATTTACCAAGCCAATCAACGTGAATGCCTACGGGTCTGTGATCGAGATTTTTGAAGAGGCAAATAGTCGCTTCGCAGATAATGTGGCGTTCACCAATTTTGGTCAGTCACTTACATTCAAAGAGATTGACGAGAAGTCGCGTTCAGTTGCGGCATATCTGCAAAATGAGCTGGGCCTGAAGAAAGGCGACCGCGTCGCCATTATGCTTCCAAACATTCTGGCATTTCCAGTGGTCATGTTTGGTATTTTACGCGCCGGACTGGTGCAGGTTAACGTCAATCCTCTTTATACACCACGTGAGCTGAAGCATCAGCTCAACGATGCAGACACCGACACCATTTTTGTTTTCTCCGGTTCCAGCGCCACTCTGGCAGAGGTGATTGCCGACACACCGGTCAAGAACGTGGTAATTGCCAATGTGGGTGATGCGTCAGGTGTGGACCTGCCCTCTCCGCCTGCGCATGAAATGTTTGCAGACCGTGCAACAGTTAATGACGTTATTGCCAAGGGAGAGCAACTGGACTTTGTACCACCGCAGATTAACCGCAGCGATCTGATTTACCTACAGTATACGGGTGGCACGACCGGGCTCTCTAAAGGCGCGGCGTTGAGCCATGCCAATCTGGTTGCAAACGTCATGCAATTTGATGCGGCCACTGACGGGTTCATGCGCGCTGGCGAGGAAGTGGTAATCACCGCACTGCCGCTTTACCATATCTTCGCGCTCATGGTGAACTGCCTGTCCTATTACTGGCTTGGATCAAAGAACGTCCTGATCACCAATCCACGGGACATGCCTGCATTTGTGGCTGAGCTGAAGAAGCACAAGCTAAGTGTGATTACTGGTGTGAACACGCTGTTTAACGGACTGCTGCATACGCCGGGCTTTGATGAGCTGGACTTCAGCAACTACAAATTCGCCATGGGCGGCGGCTCTGCGATTCAAAGGGCTGTTTCGGACAAGTGGAAACAGGTAACCGGTCACCACATCATTGAAGGCTATGGCCTGAGTGAGACGTCCCCGATTCTGTCGGTAAATCCGTTCGACAGCACGGAGTTTACCGAGACGGTTGGTCAGGTCATGCCGATGACTGAGATCAAGCTGCTTGATGCGGACGATAACGAGGTGCCCATGGGGCAACCGGGTGAGCTTTGTGCACGAGGCCCGCAGGTCATGCAGGGGTATTGGCGCAAGCCTGATGCAACGGCTGCTGTGATGACACCGGATGGGTTCTTCCGCACCGGCGACATCGCCATCATGGACAAGCGCAACAACTTCAAGATCGTTGACCGCAAGAAGGATATGGTGCTCGTGTCCGGCTTCAATGTTTATCCCGCCGAGGTCGAGGCAGTGATTGCAGAGATTGAGGGTGTGTCGAGGTCGCCGTGACTGGTACGCCTGATGAGCGGACCGGTGAAGCTGTGAAGGCGTTTGTGGTACGCAGTCGTGAAGAGGTTACGCCAGAGGCGGTGCAGGATTACTGCCACAAAGCACTGGCAGGCTACAAAGTGCCAAAGCACGTGGAGTTTTTAGAGGAACTTCCAAAGTCCACAGTGGGCAAGATCTTACGCCGAGAGTTACGCGCTCAGTAATCGGTCGATCCAGAAGATATGAAAAAGCCGCAGTTTGAACGCTGCGGCTTTTTAGTGTGCTCAACTGAGCTGCTTCAAGCGCCTTCCACGATGATCAGGTTCGCGATGCCCGCGTCTTTTCGGTGTTTCTTGGCAGCCTGATACTCCTCACTGTTGTAGCAGGCCATTGCAGTTTCCATGTCGGCAAACTCAATCACCACGTTGCGTGGAGAATTGGTGCTTCCAGGTCTTCAAACTTTCCGCCGCGGGCCAGAATGTTGGCACCATACTTTTTGAAGGCAACTGAAGCACCTTCTGCATAAAGCTTGTATGGCTCCGGATCTGTAACGGTGACGTGAGCGACCCAATAGGCTTTTGGCATTTTTTTCTTCCTTTGAAACAAAAGGAAGCGGCGTATGATACGCCGCCCCTCTTTTCGTAATAGACAGTGTAGTCGCCGATTACTTGTTCAGGATTTTGGCCAGAACAAGGTAGGCAATGGCTGCCGCAAACAATCCCACGAACCACGCGTAGTCATAGATCGTTCTGAAGATTTCCTGAGTTTCGCCAGTTAGACCAACACTTGCCAAGAAGCCAGGAAGGTTTGGCAGGATACCGATGACCAACGCCAGTATACCAGCCAGTTCCAGCCATTTGAGCCTGCATAGATGCCGTTATGCTTGAACAGATCTTCCACGTTGAGTTTGGTTTTGCGCAGCAGGTAATAATCTGCCAGCATTACGCCTGCGATTGGGCAGTAGTGCTGAATAGGCAATCAGCCAACCCTGAATGTGGTCAACCAGAATCCAAGGGAACATCAGGACACCAATGGCGGCTGTGATGTACCCACCCTTGCGCAGGTTGATGGACTTTGGTGCCAGATTGGAGAACCCGTGCGCGGGTGCAACAACATTGGCTGCAAGGTTTGTGGTCAGGGTAGCGATAATAAGCGCGAACAGCGCGACAATTATGCTGGTACCACCCATCTTTTCAGCCAGGTCAATGGGGTTCCAGATGGCTTCGCCGAAGATCACCACGGTTGCAGATGTCACTGCAGAGGCAATGAAGGCGAACAGTGCCATCGGAATTGGAAGACCGACCGCCTGCCCCAAGAACTGATCTTTCTGGCTTTTTGCATACCGGGTAAAATCAGGAATGTTCAGAGCAAGCGTTGCCCAGAAGCCTACCATACCCGTCAGGCTTGGCCAGAAGACGGACCAGAACTGGCCTTCTTTTGGCTGGCCTTCTGCAAACTGGCTTGGTGTAGAGAGCATTGCGCCGAACCCACCTGCATTCACATAGGCCCATGCGAGCAGCGCCAACCCCATTGCGATCAGGAAGGGAGCTGCGTAAGTTTCCAGCCAGCGGATGGATTCCGTACCATTCTTAATGAAATAAAGGTGCAGGGCCCAAAACGCCATGAAGCAGGCAAACTGGCCTGCATTGATTCCGAGAACCGGAAGCGGATCACCCGCAAGGCCACCACTCATGAGCGTATTCAGGATCACGTAGATCGCAGAGCCACCAACCCATGTTTGGATACCGAACCAGCCGCAGGCCACGATACCGCGCGCAACTGCTGGCAGTTTTGCGCGGCCGGACCAAAGGACGAGCGCAGCAGAACCGGGAATGGAATACCGTACTTGGTGCCTGCGTGACCAATCAGAACCATCGGGATCAGAACAATCGCGTTGGCGAGCAGGATTGTCGTGACCGCCTGATCCCAGCTCATACCAGCGCCAATCAGATAGGACGCGAGCAGGTAGGTTGGGATACAAACCACCATACCGACCAGAGCGCGGATATGGACACCCAGTTCCATGTGCGGGCTTCAGGCGCAGTTGGTAGCTGATCTTCGTTATAAAGATCACTATCAATTCCGACAAGTTCCTGATGGACAATACCAAACTCGTCCGGAACTACATTCGCGGCTGAGCCTAGAGTTGAATCCGACATTGCATAATTCCCCCTTAGATTAAAGGCAGCAGATTCCCTCTAAAGATACTACTGCGTTTAATGGTCAACCCACGCAGACCACGCGGGCCTGATGGCATTCCGCAGCGCTTTGCAACGCCGCGATATGCTCAACATTACTTGTATCAAGCGCCTCTTTCTTCCGAAATCCTGTCCCCGCGTTTCGGAGGTGCGCTCAATTTTCAACAGGCAGACTTAAACGCCTGAAGGCATCAGTTCAGGCCGACGCTCCACTTTGCGCGGCGCTGTGATTTCCTTCCACTTGGACAGGGCTGCGCCGACCGGAGCATTTGGCTCGCGGGAAACGAACTCACCGTGTCCAGGTTCCGTCTTGACCGTACTTTCCTCAATCGCGACCTTTCCGCGGGTGAGTGTGAAGCGCGGCAAACCGACCACTTCCCTGCCTTCAAACACATTGTACTCAACAGAAGACTGCTGATTTGTAGCAGTGATTGTTTTTGAGCGGTTTGGATCCCAGACAACGATGTCTGCGTCTGCACCTTCCAAAATCGCACCCTTTTTAGGATACATATTCAGGATTTTAGCGATATTGGTGGAAGTGACAGCTACAAACTCATTCATGGTCAAACGACCTGTACGCACGCCATTTGACCAGAGCATTGGCATCCGGTCTTCCAAACCACCTGTGCCGTTCGGAATCTTTGTGAAGTCGCCTACACCAAAGCGCTTTTGCTCAATTGTGAAGGCACAATGGTCTGTTGCAACCACCTGCAAAGACCCAGACTGCAATCCAGCCCACAGACTGTCCTGATGCTGCTTGTTGCGGAATGGAGGAGACATGACACGTTGTGCGGCGTGGTCCCAGCTTGGATTGGAGTATTCGCTCTCGTCCAATGTCAGGTGCTGAATGAGCGGCTCGCCGTAAACGCGCATGCCTTTTTGGCGGGCACGGCGAATGGCTTCGTGAGCTTGCTCACAACTTGTGTGCACGATGTAGAGCGGAACACCTGCCATGTCCGCAATCATGATGGCACGGTTGGCAGCTTCCCCTTCGACCTCTGGTGGTCGGGAATACGCGTGCGCTTCGGGGCCGTTGTTACCCTCTGCCAGCAGCTTTTGCTGCATGGTGGCGACCACATCGCCGTTTTCGGCATGAACGAGCGGCATTGCGCCAAGGGCGGCACAGCGCTGGAAGGATGCGAACATTTCGTCGTCATCCACCATCAGCGCACCTTTATAGGCCATGAAGTGCTTGAAAGTGTTGATGCCGCGATCAACCACTTCCTGCATCTCATTGAAGACCTGCTCACCCCACCATGTGACCGCCATGTGGTAGGAGTAGTCAGAACACGCGGCTCCTGATTTTTGCTGCCAGATGGCAAGTGCTTCCATCATGGACTGACCAGGCTCAGGGAGCAGAAATCCACCACCATGGTGGTTCCGCCAGCAAGGCCAGCTCTGGTGCCGATCTCGAAATTGTCTGCGGAATGCGTGCCCATAAACGGCATTTCCAGATGCACATGCGGGTCAATACCGCCCGGCATGACGTAACAGCCATCGGCGTCCAGCACTTCATCGCCGGAAAGGTTCTCGCCAATTTCATGATTTTGCCACCATCAACGAGCACGTCGGACTTGTAGGTTCTGTCGGCAGTAACGATCGTGCCGCCTTTAATAACTGTAGACATATCGCTGTCCTCAACTCTTTTGGATCTATAAGGTCGACGGGTTACTCGGCTGGCTCGGTGGTATCCTGCTCGATCTCGGCGTATTCCAGCACGGCGTGGAAGAGCACGTCAGCGCCTGCGGTTGCCCACTCTCTTGAAATCTCTTCATCTTCGTTGTGGCTCAATCCATCCACGCATGGGCACATGATCATGGCTGTTGGCGCAACGCGGTTAATCCAGCAGGCATCGTGGCCCGCACCGGAAATGATATCGCGGTGGGAATAGCTCAAGCGATCTGCTGCGCTGCGGACAGCGCTCACACAGCCTTCGTTGAAGGTGACAGGATCAAAGTGACCAACAGCTTCGATCTCGATACCCAGCCCCAGTTCCTCAGCAATCGTAGGGGCTTCAGCTTCCAGCTTGGCTTTCATGCCATCAAGAACATCCCGATGCGGGGAGCGGAAATCGATCGTGAAGACGGCCTTGCCCGGAATTACATTGCGGCTGTTTGGATAGACGTCGCAGTGACCAATCGCACCGACGGCTTCCGGCTGGTTTTCCATGGCGATCTGGTGCACCAATTCAGTAATGCGCGCCATGCCGAGGCCTGCGTTTTTGCGCATTGGCATTGGAGTGGAGCCGGTGTGGCTGTCTTTACCGGTGAGTGTGACCTGTAACCACCAGAGGCCCTGCCCGTGGGTGACAACGCCTATGTCCTTGCCCTCAATCTCAAGGATTGGTCCCTGCTCGATGTGAAGCTCGAACATTGCGTGGAGTTTGCGTTGACCCACTGGCTCGTCACCGACATACCCGATGCGCTTCAGTTCATCGCCGAACTTCTTGCCCTCTGCGTCTTCGCGATCATAGGCCCAGTCTTGTGTGTGCATGCCAGCAAATACGCCGGAGGAGAGCATGGCGGGAGCAAAGCGGGTACCTTCTTCGTTGGTCCAGTTGACCACTTCAATCGGGCGTTTTGTTTTGATGCCGCGCTCTCGGATGGAGCGGATCACTTCCAAACCCGCGAGTACGCCAAGAACACCATCATACTTACCACCGGTTGGCTGAGTATCAAGATGAGAGCCGATCATGATCGGATCCAGACCTGGATCTTCCCCTTCAAGGCGAGCGAACATGTTGCCCATACTATCGATGTGCATTGTCATGCCTTCGGCCTCACACCAACTGGCGAAAAGCTTTCGGCCCTCGGCATCTTCATCTGTCAGTGTTTGCCTGTTGTTGCCGCCACGGACGCCGGGTCCGATCCGAGCCATATCCATGAGGCTACGCCACAGTCTGTCACCATTAATACGATGATTTGAGCCAAGTTTACTCATAAGTCTCTCCGATAACGCTTTTTCAACGTCGTTTTATTTGGCTTACCGCTGCTCAATTCTTTACAATTAAAGCGAGCTTGCCATAGTTATCTGGTCTCCCTAGGGAGCGTAAAACTGATAAAACCGATGAGGACTTTCACAGGATTCAAGCTGTTTTTCATGTTTTGACATGCCGGCCAGTTTGCAATCACACCTTGACAGGGTGCAGGCGGAATATGTCAAAATTCAATCTAGCAGATATCCCGCAGGGTTATTTTTCCCATTTGGAAGAGATCGTTACACCTTGTAGAGTGATTCCACTCAGGCGACACAATAAGTCAGCTCAAATCTTGGATTCTCCCCTCCCAAAACTTGGGGTAAATTGGACCAAACAGTCAATTATCTGTCAACCCACCTGCAAAAATGAATAGTATTTGTCGGTGACTTCAGAAAAACCTCTGAAATCCCAACGGGTAAAGCACCTAAGAGCCCTGTAAAATCACTGCAAAGGGTTCCGATTAGAGGAGAAAGCTCCACAGTTTCCTGGAATTCTCGATGAATAAATTCAATTTGTCAGAATCAAAATGTATCGATCTTCTTGCAATTTGAAATATCAATCCGAGGCTCTGCACATTTTTGCGGAGACTACTAAATTTTTAAGCACGTCAACTTTACTGAAATAAATATTGCAGTGCGAATTTACCAATCACCTTGTAAGATATAGCTTTTTATTGCTCGTATGTGCCTTTCATTGAAGTTAGTTTATTTGCGGCTCAGCTGATTTATTCTATTCAGGACATTTTTCTCCCTTGACTAACTTTGAGTTGCGGATATTTTTTTTGACCGAGAGGTAAAAAAAATATGCTGACTGCCGACCAAGCGCGACATCTGGGGGAAGTACAAGGCTCAGACCTTCGGGATCTGATGCAATCCGCTGCCGCAGTAAAGCTTCAGTATTGGGGCGAGACTGTCACCTACTCCCGTAAAGTTTTTGTACCACTGACGAATATGTGCCGGGACACCTGCACGTACTGCACGTTTGTCAAACATCCCAGCTCCCCAGAAGCCAACATCATGACGCCTGAGCAGGTAATGCGTACGGCGCGCCATGGCGAAGAGACCGGTTGCAAGGAACTGCTCTTCAGTCTGGGTGAGAAGCCGGAGCTGCGTTATGAGCAGGCGAAAGCCGCACTTGGAGAGCTCGGTTATGAGTCCATGGTCAGCTACCTTGCTGATGCCTGTAAGATGGTACTGCGGGAAACAACACTTCTGCCCCATGTGAATGCGGGGACCTTGAGTGATGAGGAGATTGATCAGCTTCGCCCTTATGCCGCCTCCATGGGCATGATGCTGGAGACAACCAGTCGCCGCTTGATGAAGGAAGGGCAGCCGCATTACGGATGTCCTGACAAAGCGCCAGTCCAGCGCTTAAGGAGCTTGAGCGGGCCGGACAGAAGAAAACTCCGTTCACCACGGGTCTTTTGATCGGCATTGGCGAGACATGGGAAGAGCGGATTGAGGCGCTTGAGGCGATCAATGAAAGCCATGAGCGTTACGGCCATATACAGGAAGTGATCATTCAGAATTTTCAACGCAAACCGGGTATCGGGATGAAAAACCATCCTGAACCATCGCTGGACGACATGTTGCGTACGCTGGCTGTTGCGCGGCTGATCCTTTCCCCTGACATCAGCCTGCAAGCGCCGCCAAACCTGAGCGACCGGCATATGGAATACTTGAGTGCAGGCATCAATGATTGGGGCGGGATTTCCCCTGTCACCATCGACTTCATCAACCCGCAGCATCGCTGGCCGGTGATTGACGAGCTTGCCAAGTCCACTCGGCTGGCAGCGCAGAAACTGGAAGAGCGCCTGACGGTTTATCCAAGCTACCTGCGTGAGAAGAGCGAGTTTGTTGATCCGGCTGTGCTTTCCAAGTCTCAGGGGCTTTGGGAACAGATGAGTTCCGCCGCCCCGTTTCAATCAGGAGGTTCGCGATGACCCTTCACGCTTTCCCTCAGACTGCTAATGACGCCTCTGTTCGCGATATCCTGAATAAAGCTCTGGCAGGTCTGGAGATTTCGCAAGCAGAAGGTGAGTGCCTGTTTCGTGCAAGTGCCGCAGAATTCCCAGAGATTGCCCGTGTGCTGATACGCTTCGTCAGCGCGCCAGTGGCAACACTGTTGGCTTTGTGGTCAACCGGAACATCAACTTCACCAATGTTTGTTACATGGGTTGCAAGTTTTGCGGATTTGCCAAGCGGACCGAAGATCCAGACGCAGAATGGCTAGTGCCCGAGCAGATTGTGGCCCGCGCGCAAGAAGCATGGGACCGCGGGGCCACTGAGGTCTGTATTCAGGGCGGGCTGCATCCAAGGATGGAAGGCAGCTATTACCGCGAGATTGTACTGGCGATCAAAAAAAGCGCTTCCGGATATGCATATCCATGCTTTCTCGCCGTTTGAAGTCTGGTATGGCGCGGCGAAGACCAAGCAATGCTATAGGGAATTCTTGCAGGATCTGAAGGACTGCGGTCTGGGCTCCATGCCCGGCACTGCAGCAGAGATTCTGGACACGGATATTCGTCAGCAACTGACACGTAACAAACTGAGCACCGAGAAGTGGGTAGAAGTCATAAAGACTGCTCATGAGGTGGGCATTCCGACCACTGCTACAATCATGTACGGCCACATTGACGGACCTGAACACTGGGCGGCTCATATTGCGCTGCTACGTGATATTCAAAAGGAGACCGGTGGTTTTACCGAGCTGGTACCGCTGAGCTTTGTGCATTCGGAAAGCCCGCTTTATGCGATGAACCCGACGACGGTACGCCCCGGACCAACTGATCTGGAAGTGCGCAAGATGCATGCAGTTTCGCGGATCATGCTGCATGGCTGGATCGACAACATTCAGGTGTCCTGGACCAAGCTGGGGGCCGAGTTTGCCTCGGACCTGCTGCAATGCGGTGTTAATGACTTGGGCGGCACCTTAATGAACGAGAGCATATCCCGCTCTGCCGGTGCGGCGCATGGACAGGAAATCACCGCCTATGAGATGTGCCGTATTATTCAGGAAGCAGGACGCCAACCGGTTCAACGCAACACCATCTACGGTGTAATTGATGACTTCTCTAAGGGGCTACCAGAGCAACAGACCCCCTTGGTTGAGCGCGTAAACTCCGATTTCCTGACCTTCCTTGACGAGAGCGAAAACGCGCCAGCTCAAATGGCTGGAGGTGGTGTATGACACAAACCGCACCCATTAAAGTGACACTAATTGCCGGAGGTGTGGGCGGCGCCAAAATGGCGGAGGGCTCTACCATCTGGAGAATGTGGAGCTCTCCATCATCGGCAACATTGCAGATGATGAGGCCTTTCACGGACTGTGGGTCTCTCCGGACATCGACACCCTTACCTACACACTTGCAGATGTGATTGACCGCCAGCAAGGCTGGGGCGTGAAGGATGAAAGCCACCGTGCTTTGGAAACGCTCTCCATACTAGGTGATGATACATGGATGTCTCTGGGTGATCGGGATCTTGGCCTGCACATTTACCGCACGCACCGGCGCCGCAAAGGAGACCGTCCTACACACATTGCACAGGATATTGCGACAAGCCTTGGCCTGACCTGCCGTATGATTTTGCCGACGGATGACGTGGTTCAAACACGTGTGAAGACCGATGCGGGCTGGCTGAGTTTTCAGGAGTACTTCGTTAGGGAGCGCTGTGCGCCTGATGTTCGCGAGCTGCGCTATGATCGTATCGAGAAAGCGCGTGCGACGGAAGAGGCGTTGAGCGCACTTGCCGAGGCTAATGTGATCGTGGTGGCGCCGAGCAATCCGTTGGTAAGCATTTTACCAGTCCTAAGAATCCCTGGTATTTTGGAGGCTGTAAAGTCCTCTAAGGCTTCAAAGGTCGGTGTATCGCCAATCATCAATGGCGGTGTTGTGAAAGGCCCTGCGGACCGGATGCTGACCTCGCTTGGGTATGAGGCGACCGCTCTTGGCGTTGCACAGATGTATGCGGAGTTTCTGGATTGCTTTGTCATTGATCACGCAGATGAACAATATGTGCCTCCGATCAACCAGCTGGGCTTGATGTCTTCCATGAAGGCGATCTTGATGAAAACCCGGGAAGACAAGATCCGGCTTGCCTCTGAGGTGCTTGCGGTTTCCGGCGGACAGGGAAGCTGGGTTGACCCAGTTCAGGAGCTGGAGAGATGACGGGATCGTTTCACAAAATGCTCGTTGTTGTACCGGTGAAGGATTTTGCACGGGCAAGTCCCGCCTTGGGCCGCAGCTTAACGCCAATGAGCGGGCTATCATTGCGGTTAATCTGTTTGAACAGACCCTCAGTTTTCTGCTTGACGCGCAGACGCGCAGCCAGATCAGTTTTGATATTGCAGTCGTGACCTGCTCAAAAAAATATTGTTGGACGGGTGAAGGACCAGCGCGTCCAATTGATTTTGGAGGATCACGAGAACGGGCTCAACGCTGCGCTCGCAACAGCGGCGGATTTTGCTAAGACCCAAGGCTATGAGACGCTATGCGTTTTACCTGCGGACATTGCAGCGCCTGACTTTGATGAGTTCGAGCGCCTTCTTGGGCTCGCACGGGTACCGAACTCTCTGGTGCTGTGCCCAGCACATGACCTTGGCACCAATCTGTTGGTTGCCACACCGCCGGATGCAATCCTCTTTAGCTATGGTGAAGGCTCTTTCTTGAAGCACCAGCAACAGGCAACAGCGCTTGGATTGGACTGCGTTATCGCGCCCTCCCCCTCATTTTCAAAAGACATTGATTACATGGAAGATCTGAGTGCACATCGACACAGGCTCCTTGGCAAACGTCCCGACCGGAGAGCGGTTTGATGCATACACTTTCATTATACGCGATCCCGAACATTCCGGAGATCAAGGCGGGAGATGATCTTGCAACCATTCTTGGCGACGCGATTGAGGCCGCAGGGCTTTCTTTGCAGGACGGTGATGTTCTGACCTCTGCGCATAAGATTTTCTCCAAGGCAGAAGGCCGGATCATCAGTCTGGCCGATGTCACGCCTTCCGAAGACGCTCAGCGCTATGCGCAGGAGCTGAACAAGGACCCACGCAAGGTTGAGGTGATTTTACAACAAAGCAGCCGTGTGGTGCGCCATTTCAAACGTCCGGCGCAGCACGAAGGGACGATGATCTGCGAGCATAAGCTGGGGTTCATCTCCGCCAATGCTGCGGTGGATGAATCGAATAGTGGTGCCGATGAAACACTGATTTTGTTGCCCGAGGACCAGATGCCAGTGCAGCACGCATGCAACAGGCGCTTTCTGAACGCTTCAGCGCCCGGATCGGCTTTGCCATTACGGACACATTCGGACGACCCTGGCGGCTTGGTCAGGTCAATGTGGCGGTGGGCCTTGCCGGTGTGCCAGCCACCATCAAGGAACAAGGCAATTTGGACGCCCATGGGCGCTTGCTCAGTGTGACGGAACCAGCCTTTGCCGATGAGTTGGCGGCAGCTTCCGGGCTGGTGGTCAGCAAAGCCGGACAGACCCCTGTGGTTCTGTTTCATGGGCTCAACTGGTCCTTCGAGGAAAGCTCCGCACAGGATTTAATAAGATCGAAAAAGGAGGACATGTTCCGATGACACTCGCGATTATCGGAGGAACCGGACCACAGGGTCAGGGTCTCGCACTCAGGTTTGCCCGTGCAGGTGTACCTGTTGCTCTCGGCTCCCGCGACGCTGCGCGCGGCAAGAGTATTGCCGATGAACTGATGACAAAACTTCCCGAGGGAGCAGCAAAGATCGAGGGCATGGGCAATGAAGATGCTGTGGCAGCTTCAGATGAGTGCGTGATGCTTGCAGTGCCCTACTCCGCGCACGATGCAACCCTCAAAGCGCTGAAGCCGCATCTTGCTGGAAAGATCCTCATTGACATTGTGGTTCCACTTGCTCCGGGCGACCCGAAGACCGTGGAAATGCCACCGGAAGGTTCTGCAACCGAGGCTGCACAGGCGCTGCTTGGGCCTGATATTCCTGTTGTCGGGGCATTGCACAATGTATCTGCGACAACACTGAACAATCTGGACTGGCCGATCAACTGTGACATCCTCGTTTGCGGCGACAGCCTTGCTGCGCGCAAAGTGGTGATGGAGCTTGTGAGCAAGCTGGATGTGAAAACCTATAATAGCGGCAATGCAAAAGCTGCACGCTGCATTGAGGCGATCACCCCAATTCTTATTCGACAAAACATTTCGAAAGCCGTGCCGTTCACCCATGCGGGCATACGTATCTGGGCGCCGGATCACTAGAACACTTATGCAACAAGGCCCTCGCGGAAAGCTAACTGTCACTTTTCGAGGAGCGCCTGACTCTAAGAACTATCTAATGTGGAGGAGAGACACATGGATTTTGGTATTTGCTTTAAAGGGTTTGTGGAACCTGATCGTGCAAGAGCACTGGTTCGTCAGGCCGAGAATGCTGGCTTTAAGTACTGCTGGTTTTACGACAGTCATATCCTGTGGCGTGAGAGCTTTGTGGCTATGGCAATGTGCATGGAGCACACAAAAACCATGCGCTTTGGCCCCTGTGTGACCAATCCAAACACCCGCGACTGGTCGCATGCGGCCAGCCTGTTCGGCTCCCTTGCCAAACAGTCCGGTGGCCGTTTTGACATTGGTCTAGGCCGCGGCGACAGCGCTGTGCGCGTGATGGGCAAGAAGCCCGCTCCGCTGAAGCGCCTTGAAGAGTTTACCCACGTGGTGAAGGCGCTTGTTCGCGGTGATGAAGCACACTACGGAGAATGTCCGGAACCAGTAAAGTTTCCATGGGCAGATGGCTATGAGCTTCCCGTCTGGGTGGCCGCGTATGGTCCAAAAGCGTTGAGTTCAGCCGGGCGCGTGGGTGATGGTCTTATTTTGCAGATTGCAGAGCCAGGCATTTGTAAGTGGCTAGGTGAGCAAGCGATTGCTGCAGGTGTTGAGGCTGGCCGCGACATGAGCAACTTCGGCATCATGCTGCTGCACCTGCGCATACCGGAACTTTGGAAGAAGGCATAGAGAAAACAAAGTGGTTCCCCGCCATGGTAGGCAACCATGTGGCAGATATCGTTGAGAAGTACGGTTCCAATACCGATCAAGTGCCCGCGTCCCTGACGTCTTACATCGAAAACCGCCGCGGCTATGACTATTCCAAGCACGGCCAAAGCGACAATCCGTTCCTTGACTTCATTACCGATGATATTGTCGAGAGCTTTGCAGTTCTTGGGCCACCTGAAAACCACATCAAGAAGCTGAACAAGCTGAAGGATGCAGCATCACTCAGTTCAACATCTATCTGGACAGTGGTGATGAAGAGAAGATCATCGCGGATTACGGCGAAAAGATCATCCCGGTCTACAATGCGGGCAACGCAAAAACACCGGAAGCTGTCAG
>BAXV01000011.1 GCA_001310715.1 Pseudovibrio sp. JCM 19062 | reverse complement strand
GGTGCGATTTCCATACCAATTGGCAGGTTCGCACGCAGTGTATTCAGATGCGCTTCAACATCCTGACCAACGGCCACCACATTCGTGCCGTCAATAGCAGCCACTCCAAAGGTAACCGCACGCTGCCCGTTATGACGCACAAGAACCTTAGGGTTCTCTGGCTCCTGAACAGAAAGTGTTGCCACATCTGAAAGGCGAACCATCGCTGTGGAACCAGGATTACCGATCATCAGATTCTGAATGCTTCGGTAACTGTCAAAGGCAGAAACTGTCGAGATGCGAATGCGCAGGTCACCGGAAACCGTTGTACCGTTTGCCTGAATAGCGTTCTCCGCATTCAACACATTCTGTACGTCAGCAATGGTGATACCAAGCTGTGCCAATCGGTCCTGATCCATCGCAATGACGATCTCGTCCTCAGGCGAACCAAGCACCGAAACCTTCGCAACATTATCGACAGTCAGCAGTTCACGGCGCAGTTCCTTAACGGTCTTGCGGATATCCCGGTTGGAGTATCCATCAGACGTCAGGGCATAGTACATGCCAAACACATCGCCAAAGCTGTCGTACACAATTGGAGTACGCACACCCGTCGGCAGTTGCGGAATTTCATCGTGCACTTTCCGGCGCAACTCATCCCACACCTGAGGCAACGCACTGCCATCATAAGTGTCTTTCATTTCCACCTGAATACGGGAAAGGCCCGGCTCAGATGTACTGCGAACTTGTTTCAACTGAGGCATCTGCTGAATGGCACTTTCAAGCCGCTCGGTGACTTCTTCCTCAACTTCAGCAGCGCTTGCACCCGGATAGGAGGTGATTACCTGCGCTTCTTTAATGGTAAATGCCGGATCTTCCAGTCGTCCAATGCCGCCCAGAGCCCAAATGCCCCCAAGAAAAGCAATCAGAACAACCATCCAGACATTGACCGGCTTCTCAATCGAGTAGCGTGCAATATCCATTTCAAAAACTCCTAGACGCTACTCTTACAGCTTCGGTACGATCTGTTGATTTTCGCTCAGATGGCTCACACCCGCCGTCACAACCATCTCTCCGTCCTGCAGGCCAGTGACAACTGGGATGTAGTCACCAAGCACGGTTCCAATCTTGACTTTCCGGCGATCGACACGCTTTTCGTCTTCATTGACAACCCAAACGTATGGGCTTTTGTCCGGCAACGCCCCAACAGCAGAGGTCGGTACGAAGAACGCAGTCCGGTGTGCTTCATCAAGGGCGTCGAGCTTTACTTTAACGCTCGCAGTCATGCCGGGAATAATGTTGTAACCAGCAGCATCTTTCACAGCCAAAGTGACACGGTAGGTCTGAGCAACCTTGTCCGCCTCGGTACTGTGTTCGCGATATTCCAGCGGGAACACTTTGCCCGGATGGGAAGGAAACTCTGCACTCATATTCAAGATTGCTGTCTTAGTCGCTTGAGCAAACAGCGTTTCTGGAACATTGATGTTGATGCGCACTTCGCTCACATCCTGCAAACGCGCTATACTAGTGCCTGCATTGATGATCGTATAATTATCCAGCGAGCGAGAAGTCACAATCGCATCGTAAGGCGCAAGAATCCTAGTGTAACCCAGGTTCTGCTCGGCTTTATCAAGGGTCACCTGAGCAAGGTCGAAGGCGGCCTTTGCGCCGTCATACTGACCTTCAGAAATAACTTGCTTGTCTTTCAGTGTTTCAAAACGCTTCAGGTCTTTTTTTTCTTTTGCTCAAAATTCACCCGGGCTTCACGAAGCGCATTTTCATAGTCAGTTGGGTCGAGAGCTGCAATCAGGTCACCCTTTGCAATGCGCTGACCTTCAACCACTGGCAGTTCAACAAGCTGACCGGAGACACGAAATGCCAGATCCACGGTCTGAACCGCATCAACACGTCCGGTAAAGTCACGCGTGAAGAGGTCATCAACCTCAGAAACCACCATGACACGAGCCGGACGCGGAGCAGCCATCTTAGGCGCCTCAGCAACTTCCTGTTCCTGACAACTTGCAAGCAGCAGAGCAAGTGCCCCAACAAAAATAGGCGCACTCAAGCGTCCTATTCTACTTTTTCCGCTTATTTTCTGCATTTTACTTTAGTTTCCAGCTTCAGCGTTCAATTTGGCGTACTGGGCATTCTGGGAGGTGATTTCCAACACGCGATCAATAAGTTCATCAATTTCACCAGTGCTGTAGTTTTCAATATCCAGAGCCTGGCGGTAATAAAGTCCGTCAATGATGAGCAAACACATGTGCCCCAAAACCGGGTCACTAATCTCGTTGCTGACCGCTTTACCGAATTCAGTGCTCATCTCCTGAAATTCAGCAACCAGCTCAGGTTCCTGAGCAGCAAGAGCAAACAAGGCTTTAGGAGCGGTCTTCTCTCTGTATTCCTTGTAGATCTGGAAGCTCGCCGCCAAAATTGGGCAGGCCACTCCTTGCTCTTTCAACTTGTCACTCAGCGCGTAGGTTCTCTTGCGAACATCACAAACAACTCTGCGGATCACACCCAACAACAGCTCGTGCTTACTTCGAAAATTATAAAGCACACCACCTTTGGACATGCCTGCCTCGGCTGCGACCGCATCAATGGTCAGCTTCCGGGTTCCTTCGAGGCAAACCAAACGCTCGACGGCATCCAGAATATGTTCTGCTGTTGTTTCCACGCTGGTATCCTTCTCCTGTGATCGGAGCCTGTACCGTCTGGTCGGTTTTTGTACCGTCCAGTCGGTTTTTGTACCGTCTGGTCGGTTTTAGTGGGGGGCTTTTTAAAAAGCAAGTTCAAATTTCGGGAAAATTGCGCGGGCTGCCACGAGAAAGTCACAAATCAGGGATTAAGCCGCAAAAGTGTGATGCCAAACACAAAATGCCGGCCCCTGAGAGGCCGGCATTCTATGATTTTCACGAGGAATCAACTGTTATTCAGCTGCCTCTTTGAAGGTTACTGTTGTCGGGTCTTCCTCAAGCCTACCCAGCAACTCTTCGCGTTTGATCTGCGCCTGCTTGAGATTCTCATCCTTGATTGGACCGTACCCACGAATGGAATCGGGCAGGTTGAGGAACTCGCGAAGCAAGCCGTAATTTGCAGTTCCCAGCTTCCCGCAGGCTAGACTGATATCATCATGGTACTGCTTGAGCAGTGCCCGTTCGTCTTTACGCTCCTGCGCATATCCAAACGGATCAAGCACCGTGCCACGCAAGCCACGAAGAGAGACCAGCATGTTGAAAGCCTTGAAGATCCAGGGACCAAACGCCCGTTTCTGCGGACGGCCTGTCTTAGGGTCGGGCTTGCCTGGCAGAAACGGAGGCGCCAACAACAACTGCAACTCACCCGGATCAGCAAACTGAGCTTCAAGAGATTTACGGAACGCTGGCTCACTATAAAGACGGGCAACTTCATACTCGTCTTTATAAGCCATCACTTTGTAAAGCATCTCAGCTGCAGTGTGCGTTAGCTCCAGAGAACCTGGACCAAACTCCTCATCCCGCGCTTTGATCTGGGAGATCTTCTCCAGATAGGTGTTGGCGTAGGTTTTGCTCTGATAAGCAGTCAGCTCTTTGGCAAAGAAGTCGATCTTCTCATCAAGCGTCATAATCTTCATCGCTTCCTGACGCGGAAGAACCTTGAAGATTGCATCAGGATTGGCATAAAGCACACGCCCAGCCTGAAAGGCATGGATATTCTTCTCGACCGCAGCGCCATTCAAAGTGATCGCTTGCTCAATAGCTTCCGCCGTAATCGGCAAAGTCCCTGCCTGATAGGCCAAGCCGATAAGCATCATATTGGTGTAGATGGAATCACCAAGCAGCTTCTCCGCGATGTTGGCCAGATCATGTGCACGCAGATCCACAGTCCCCTGCTCCAAGGTCTGCTTCATGTTCTGCTCATTAAAGGAAAGCTGCTGCTTCATCACAAACTCAGATGTCGGCGTGACGTTTGTGTTCACAAACCCATGTGTTCTGCTCTTGTGATAAAGAGAGAGCTGTTCCGCTTTACTGGCAACCAGCATGTCACTGGCAATCAGCACATCCAACTGTGCAGGTGGCACACGCGGCCCCTCAATCGTATCGCTAGCTGCCGCAAAACGCACATGAGACGTCACTGGTCCGTACTTCTGTGCAAGTCCGGTCATATCCAGCGTCGAGGCTTTAATCCCGTCGATGTGCGCCGCCATTGCAATAATCGCGGAGATGGTCGTAACGCCCATACCGCCAATACCCGCAACCAGCAGGTTACGCGTATTCTCAAGCGTTGGCAATTGAACGTCGGGAAGCTGCTTCACGAACCCGTCGAGAGCAAAATCAGCTGGCTTTGCCTGACGCAGCTTCGAGCCCTTCACATAAACAAAGGACGGACAGAACCCCTTCACACAGGAGAAGTCCTTGTTGCAGGAAGACTGGTTGATCCGGCGCTTTTCGCCAAACGGTGTTGCCAGTGGCTCAACGGAAAGGCAGTTGGACTGTACAGAACAGTCACCACACCCCTCACAAACACGATCATTGATCATCACGCGCAGGTCTGGATCTGGATAAAGTCCTTTCTTGCGGCGACGACGTTTTTCCGCAGCGCACGTCTGATCAAACACAATCGCCGAAACGCCGTTAAACTCCTTGAGTTCGTTCTGCACCTTCATCAGATCATCGCGGTGATGAACCGGCTCTGAAACGGCCAGATCCTGACGGCCAGCATACTCCTCAGGGTTCTCGCTCAGGAGGACAATCTTCTTAACGCCTTCTGCATGAAGCTGGTTCAGCAGCTGCGGCACCGTAAGTGAGCCATCAATCTCCTGACCACCGGTCATCGCAACCGCATCATTATAAAGGATCTTGAAAGTGATCGGCACACGCGCCGCCACGGCCTGACGGATCGACAGGATTCCAGAGTGGAAGTAGGTTCCATCACCCATATTCGCAAACACGTGCTTGTCACGCGCGAAGGCAGCCTGACCAACCCAGAGCGTACCTTCACCACCCATGGCAATCTGACCATCGGTCGAGCGGCCACTGATCTCGGTCATGGCGTGACACCCGATACCCGGCATAGACCGCGACCCTTCAGGCACTACAGTCGAGGTGTTATGCGGACAACCGGAGCAGAAGTAAGGAGACCGTGCGGCCAACTCACCATTGCCTTGTGCCCACATCTGCTGGCGCATCATGGAATCAGCAACAGCTCGCATTTCATCGGTGACGTATTCCTTAGGCAGGAAATTCATGATCACCCGGATCATCTCGTCAATAGAAAGCTCCAGCACATCGGAGAGCAATGGCTCACCCTGAGCATCTTTCTTGCCGAGAATCTGTGGCTGTTGATCACTTGGCCAGTTGTAGGCGATCTCTTTGATCTGTGGCTCCATGAACGCACGCTTGTGCTCAACCACCAGAATCTTTTCAACACCCCGAGCAAAACTTGAGAACGCTGTTGGCTCCAGCGGATAAGGCATGCCGACTTTATAAACCGCAAGCCCAATCTCTTTTGCACGTTGGTCTGTGATTCCCATAAGGCGCAGAGCCTGACACAAATCACGGAAAGCCTTGCCAGTCGCAACCATGCCGATTCGCGGCTTCTGCGCGCCATAGGCCACATGTCCAGACGATTCGCCTTTGCATAAGCCAAAACCGCCGGCATACGGATATCGCGCAGCAAACGCTCTGTCTCCAGACGGTTGCCAAGCAGCAAGACCCTATTCAGCTCAGCATTCTTGCGCGGATCAAACGCTGGTGGACGCGCAAACGAAAACCGCCGCGGATCAACCGAAACAACGCCAGACGCATCCATAGTATCAGCAAGACAAATCAATGCGCTCCACAAGCCTGTGTAGCGTGACATCTCAAATCCGTGCTGACCAAAATCCAAGACTTCCTGAATATCAGCAGGGTTCAGAACCGGAATCTCAGCGTGCTGGAAGAAAAACTCGCTTTGTGCGGGCAAAATGGAAGATTTTGCCAGATGATCATCCCCTGCAAGGGCCACAACACCGCCATTTGGGTCGGTTCCTGAAGCATTTGCCTGACGCAGCACATCACCCGCTCTATCCACACCCGGCGCCTTCCCGTACCAGATGCCATAGACGCCATCAAAGGCAGAGCCTTTGCCGTGTTGTCTGACTTTTTGTGATCCCCACACCGCTGTGGCACCCAGTTCCTCATTCACTCCCGGTTGAAACTGAATATCCAGCGGATCAAGATATTGACGTGATCTTTGAAGCTCCGTGTCGTAGCCAGCAATTGGAGAACCGCGGTATCCGGAGATAAAACCGCCTGTTTTCAAATTATTAGCACGATCCAATCGACCGCGATCCAAAGCAAGTCGCACCAGTGCTTGAATACCGGTTAGGTAAACGTTGCCTTCTTCAGCTGTATATTTATCATGCAAGCTGATTGGTGACACACTTACATTCATTCAATGAGCTCCTCTCCCATCATGGCTGTGGACGGTCCCCCTCCCAAAACCAATTCTTTCGTCCTAGCCCATAGTGATCCTTCTTTTGCGTGCTTTCTGTGCTATCCTACCGAAAAACACGTATTCAGTCGAAAAAAATATTCCTGTGGGGGCACATGAGCGAAAATTCTTTATTAGATCCATCCGACATCCGCGTTCTACGGATTCTGCAAAAAGACGCATCACAATCCATTGCAGATATCGCCAAAGAAGCCGGTATGAGTCAGACTCCGTGTTGGAGGCGAATTAAGAAACTCAAGGAGACTGGAGTGATCAAGCAGACAGCTGCATTGGTTGATCGCGAAGCAGTCGGCCTTGGCTTTCTCGCCTATGCCTTTGTTAAACTCACCATACCTAGCCGCGACAACATGGAAGCATTCGACAGGCTCATCGGGATATGGCCTGAAGTCGTAACATGTGAACGCATCACGGGCGCAGTGGACTATCTCATCAAAGTCGTCGCCAGTGACATTAAGTGTTACGACGACTTCCTCCGCTTGAAACTTCTGGACAACGCACTGGTGTCAGATGTTCAATCCCGTATTGTAGTCTCGACAATTAAGGAAACCGTTGCATTACCCCTCAGAGAGTTTGTCAGCTAGAAGTTCGGGCCCCTTCTTAAAAGAGTTGGTTGACACCAGTCGCTCAATCTTCACAACGTTTGCTCAAACGCCGCTAATATGGTTTAGTCGCGCGATCTCTTGCACTTAAGTTGTCGCGTGGACTAAACATTGCCCTCCCCTACATTTCTCACAGGTGGCCTAAAGCTGATCAATGCACTCCTGCGTTTTTTTAGGCCGAAGCGGCGCCAATGCAGTTGCAATCTCCATTTTCCTTGGCCTGCTCCTACCTGGAATTGCCGAGGTTCTGCGCGTTCTCCTGACGCCTGCAATTTTCGTCCTGCTCACGCTTAGCTTTATCCGCGTCGATAATGCAGCCATCGCCCATCAGCTCACCCGCCCGTTGCCCGCACTTGCCGCCATGCTCTGGCAAATGCTCGTTCTGCCCATACTCGTAACACTAGCCTGTCTGGCCATCGGTCTGGATCAGTTTGATCTGGGCGTGCTCACGGCGCTGTTCATGGTATCGGCTGCACCACCCGTCATGTCCTCTCCTATCTTCATCTGGATGTTCGGCCTCAACGGCGCACTCGCCCTTACGATATCCGCCCTGTCGTTTATCATCGCGCCTTTCAGCACCGCCTTGTTTGCCTACCTACTGTTGCCGGAAACCCTTCAG
The DNA here is from genome assembly GCA_001310715.1 of Pseudovibrio sp. JCM 19062. The sequence continues at coordinate 71,861 of BAXV01000011.1, read as the reverse complement.
GTCTCACCATTTTCACTGGCAGCCAATCTGGCACTATTCCTGCTAGGCTCCGCAGCTCTGGGCCGCCTTATCTATTATTTGCTTGGCGCAAAACGCGTCACTGAGATGACCGACCAACTCAACGGCATCAACTGTATCGTGCTTTTCATTTTCGCCATTGCCGCCATGGATGGTGTGACCGACTTTGCACTGGCTGCACCTTTCAAAGCCTCCGCCTTGTTCATTGGCGTCTTTGCCATTGCAGGCCTGCAACTGCTTGTCACTTTCCTGATCTTCTATCCAGCGGGGCGCCAGACAGCTTTCATTGCAGCTTATGGCGCGGGAAGCCGTAATCTGGGCTTGATGGTCGCCGCATTGGGGGGCACCATTCCAGAGCTGGCTTGGCTGTTTTTCGCATTCGCCCAGTTCCCCATCTACCTGCTCCCATGGCTCCTCAAGCCTGCAGCTATACGGGTCCGTTAAAACACAGCGGCCTTTTGAAAACACAAGGATCAAAGCTGCGATGATCGCACCACTTGCTTCTCACCTATGGCCGTGTTAGCCGCACTGCAAATTGGGCACACCAAGGAGAATCTCTGCTATGGCACAACCGCTCGTTATCGCCCCTTCCGTTCTTGCATCAGACTTTTCCAAGTTGGGGCAAGAAGTTCGTGATGTTGTAGAAGCTGGAGCCGACTGGATCCATCTGGATGTTATGGACGGCCACTTCGTTCCAAACATCACCTTTGGCCCGGACGTCATCGCAAAACTCCGCCCACACACAGATAAGATCTTCGATACCCACCTGATGATCCAGCCGTGTGATCCATATCTTGAAGCCTTCGCCAAAGCGGGTTCCGACTACATAACCGTTCATGCAGAAGCGACCCTCCATCTGGACCGCTCCTTGCAGGCAATCCGCGATCTGGCAAGAAGGCCGGTGTCTCTCTGAACCCCGCTACCCATGAGAGCTGTCTCGAATACGTTCTCGACCGCCTCGACATGATCCTTGTCATGACCGTAAACCCCGGCTTTGGTGGCCAGAAATTCATTGACTCCCAGATCGAAAAAGTCTCACGCATCAAGAGCATGATCGGCGATCGCCCGATCCGCATTCAGATCGACGGCGGCGTCACTCCGCAGACTGCACCGCTGGTCACCAAGGCAGGCGCAGACACACTGGTTGCAGGCTCTGCCGTCTTCAAAGGCGGAACCATCGACAGCTACCGCGAAAACATCGCAGCAATCCGCGCCGCAACACAGGTCTAAAACCCCGCTTTGAAACACCAAAGGCCGCCCAGGAGGCGGCCTTGTCTATTTAGATCGCCAATTAATCCAATGCCTGTGCCGCCTCAGCAGCCGCATTGATAAACAATGTAGTATCCGTACCAAAGGTCATGAACTGGTAGCCAGCTGCCTTTGAATGCTGCAAATGCTCTTTTGTGACGCAGTAGATCCCGGCGATCTTTCCAGCAGCCGGGTTTTCTCGGCAATATCCCTCTGCATTGCCAAAGATGCCTCGGACACAGGGGCAACGCTCTTGCCGCCCGAGACCGTCAGCGACAGGTCCGATGGTCCCACGAAGATTCCATCCAGACCATCAACACCAAGAATTCCCTCAAGAGCCGCATAAGCTTCCGGCGTCTCAATCATAGCAATCGCAAGTGTCTTCTGATCAGCCGACGCAAAGTACCCATCCATGGTGATGCCTGCGGTCATGGTCGCCCCAACAGCACCATAGCTGCGCGTCCCAAGCGGCGGATACTTGCAAAACTCCACCAGCTTCCTTGCATCGTCTACCGAGTTGATCATGGGCGCGATAATCATTTCAGCCCCGGCATCAAGCAGCCAGCTGGCATTCCTGAAATCATCCATCCGTATCCGCGCAATCGCATGACCGCCACCAATGATCATCTCCTTGATAGAATCACGCGCTTCGGCGCTTGTCTGCAAACCGTGCTGCAGATCCAGCGTCACAGCTTTGTAGCCGCCCTTCAAAAAAAAGATTGGAGAAAATCGGAGAGGGCAGAGTGGCCCACGCGCTCAATATGGTTTGTCCTGCTCGCAGTTTCTCTGCCAGACACATATTTTTACTCATGTCATGCCTCTTCTATTTGAGCACAGGCACCATCCAGTCACGCAGCACCAGCTCGTCAACGCAAGTGTCATACCAATAAAAAAGCCGTCTTCCCGACAATATCAAGGGAAGACGGCAAAATCTCTGGTCAGGGCTCTCATTTTGAGCCTGCTTAAGGCGAGCAGCTTAGGCTTCCTCAGCAACTTCCTTTTTCGCAACAGCCATCAGCTCGTCCATGGTACGGCGAATCTGATGTTCGGACTGTTCAACACCTGCATCTGCAAAATCTTTGGAGATACGAGCAAAAATATCCTCGTCGCCTAGCTCTTTAAGATCGGTTTGCACAATCTTGTTAGCATAGTCTTCCGCAATGTCCCCGGCCAAACCGAGCTTCTCAGCAGCCCACTGCCCCAGCAGCTTGTCCCGCCGCGCAGTTGCCTTGAAAGCCTGCTCAGAACCATTGCAAAACTGCCTTCAAACGCCTCAGCTCGTTTGTCGAACGTGGTCATCATTTCCCTCCTGGCTCAGACAATGTAAAAAGGTCCCTCCCCTCCTACAAGCCACGCTATAACCTACGGGTTTCATTCTACGCAACTTCTATTTGCAGGTCAAAAGCCATCAGTTGGTATCAGTGGAATGTCAGGGGCGAAGAGCACCATTCGAATTACTCATTTGTGCTTTAGCAAAAAGTCGGTTAAGTTCCGCGCCGCATAGCGGGATCGCGATTTTCGCAATGACGAAAGATGCGAAAACCGGTGCTGGAGGAACATTTGCGCAAGTTTTGGCACAAGTGCTTTGACAGTCAACCAGTTTACGCCCCAACGTCACCCGTACGACTTGTTCTACAAACACAATGGTAAGTGCCAATGAACCGCCGTCGGCGAATTTACGAAGGCAAGGCCAAGATTCTCTATGAGGTCCTGAGCCGGGAACGCTGATTCAGCACTTCAAAGATGATGCTACAGCCTTCAACAACGAAAAACATGAAGTCGTTGATGGAAAAGGTGTCCTGAACAACCGGATTTCTGAGTACATTTTCAACAATCTGAATAACATGGGCATTCCAACCCATTTTATTCGTCGGTTGAACATGCGCGAACAGCTGATTCATCAGGTCGAGATCATCCCGATCGAGGTTGTGGTCCGCAACGTTGCGGCAGGCTCTTTGTGCAAGCGTCTTGGATTGGAAGAAGGCACTCAGCTTCCACGCTCCATTATCGAGTTCTATTACAAGAACGACGAGCTTGGGGATCCGCTGGTCTCTGAAGAACACATCACCGCTTTTGGCTGGGCCGCACCTCAGGAACTGGATGACATGATGGCGCTCGCCATCCGCGTCAACGACTTCCTGTCCGGTCTGTTCATGAGCGTCGGCATCCGCCTCGTTGACTTCAAGATCGAACTTGGACGTCAGGTCGAAGGCGACATGATGCGCATTGTTCTTGCTGACGAGATCTCTCCTGACAGCTGTCGCTTGTGGGATACCAACACAAACGACAAGATGGACAAGGACCGGTTCCGCCAGAACATGGGCGGCATGGTTGAAGCCTATCAGGAAGTAGCCCGCAGGCTCGGCATCCTGATCGACAACGACCGTCCGGGACATTCCGGACCAGTGCTAGTCAAGTAATCAATGAACGGGCCCCTGAGGCCCGTTTTGCATTTCAGGGCAGGCAAGGACCGCTGCGGTCGTAAACTATCTCACGTCCACGCGTCGTTTTTGCTTTCCCCATACAGATTCCCGCGTTATGAACGCGCGCAAAAAATGGATTTAGGCGACAGGCGCAATGCAAACCGCTTAATTCCCTCATTTTGGTAAGGAAGGACCAGTTAGAACCATGAAGGCACGTGTGACCGTCACTCTCAAGAACGGCGTTCTCGATCCCCAGGGCAAAGCAATCGAAGGCTCCCTTGGTTCTCTTGGTTTTGAAGGCGTTGAAGGCATTCGCAGGGTAAAGTATTTGACCTGGAGCTGGCAGACCGCAGCGAGGCAGAAGCCAAAGCTGATATTGAAGCCATGTGCGAGAAGCTGCTGGCAAACACCGTCATCGAAAATTACTCTATCGAGCTTCTCTAGCCGATAGCGGAACCTGCGAGGGCAACACCGTGCAAGACGATACTGGCCGTATCATCCGGTTCATTATTATCAAAGCGATCATCTTTATCGGCTTGCCAGCTGCCCTCTCTGTTCTTGCGGTGTTTTTACTTCTGTAAAACTCGTCTGTGACAAGCGGCCCTCCATCCAAGAGGAAACATTCATGAAATCCGCAGTGATCCTATTCCCCGGCTCCAACCGTGACCGTGATATGATCAAAGCGCTGGAGCAAATCTCCGGCCAGCCAGTCGCCACAGTATGGCACACCGAAACTGAATTGCCGGAAGCAGACCTTTATGTCCTGCCGGGCGGTTTCTCCTACGGTGACTACTTGCGTTCAGGCGCAATTGCAGCCCGCTCCCACATCATGCCAGCTCTAAAAGCAGCTGCTGATCAGGGACGTCACGTTCTGGGCGTATGTAACGGCTTCCAGATGCTGACCGAGACAGGCCTTCTGCCAGGCGCACTGATGCGCAACGCCTCCCTCCACTTCGTGTGTAAGGAAGTCATGCTGGAGACAACCAGCACCAGCAGTGCGTTCACCTCCAACATGGAGCAAGGCAAAATCTGGCGCTGTCCGGTGGCGCACCATGACGGCAACTATTTCGCTGATCCTGAGATCCTGAAGGAGCTGGAAGGGGAAGGCCGCGTCGCATTCCGTTATGCTGACGGCACCAATCCAAACGGCTCCCTCAACGACATTGCCGGTATCACTAGCGCAAAAGGCAATGTCCTCGGCATGATGCCTCACCCTGAAAACCTCATTGAGGACCTTCATGGTGGCATCGAAGGTCGCGCACTGTTTGAAAGCGTGATGCAGAGCCTCGCAGCTTAATTAGCAAGCACAGAAAATCAAAAAAAACCGGATGCTTAGCCATCCGGTTTTTTATTTGCCTGAAGCGCCTTACAGGAACGCAAAGCCAATGCCGGTCAGGCCAAGCAGAACCACCACGACCCACGGCGGCACCTTAAACGACACCAGCAGAACAAATCCGCACAGCGCAGCAGCAAAGTCTTTCTCATCAAGCACCGCACTTGTCCAGACTGGCGAATACAGCGCGGCTCCAAGAACACCAACCACAGCCGCGTTCGCACCCGCCATAATCCCACGCGCGGATGGTGTTTTGCGTAGTAGCGCCCAATAGGGCAGACCGGCGATCAAAAGCAGGAAGCCCGGCAAAAAGATACCAAGTAACGCGATGGTCGCACCAACCCACGCCGCATAGCCCGTCTGCATTTCCGCACCCAAATACCCTGCGAACGTGAACAGAGGTCCGGGAACCGCTTGCGTCGCGCCATAACCGGCAAGGAACGAATTCTCACTCACCAATCCTGTACCAACAACCTTAGCTTCCAGAAGCGGCAGAACCACATGCCCACCACCGAAAACGAGAGAACCGGAGTGGTAGAAACTGTCAAACACATAGACCAGTGAACTGCCTGTGAGATCACTCACCATAGGAAGACCAAAAAGCAGCACTGCAAACAGGATTATCGCAAACAGGCCAATCCGCCGCCTTGGGGCAAATGAAACGTCGTGCACTTCAGCTTTCGACTCTGAGCGGCAGAATAAAAAAAACCGCCCAGACCACCGGCGACAATCGCGGCTATCTGCCTCCAGCGCCACCCAGTGCCACAATCAAAACCACCGCCAGCACAGCCAGACCTGCGCGCACGCGGTCTATACAAAAGTTCCGCGCCATACCCCAGACAGCCTGAGCAACAACAGCCACAGCCACCAGCTTCAACCCATGGATCAAGCCCATGCCAACCGGCCCGTCAAAAGCGTTGGCCCAATAAGCAAATGCAAAGAGTAGCAATGCAGATGGAGCGGTAAAAGCTACAAAAGCAGCCAGTGCACCAAGCGGTCCGGCGCGCATTAGCCCAAGACCAAACCCGACCTGACTACTGGCTGGACCTGGCAAAAACTGACAGAGCGCAACCAGATCAGCATAAGCGTCATCAGACAGCCATTTCCTGCGCTTTACGATCTCTTCCCGAAAGTAGCCAAGGTGAGCGATCGGCCCTCCGAACGACGTCAGCCCCAGTTTCAAAAAGGCGGCAAACACCTCAAGCACATGGCCTTTGGACTGCTGTTCAGGAAGGTTGGTCGGGCGTTCAGAAAAACTCATAGGCGGCTCAATCATATCTTCGGAGGAAAGCGGAGCCGCATATAAACCAGAAATGTGACACTATGACAAATACGCAAACTTACCAAGGTTACAGTGCCATAACTGTTTTCGATGCGACATGACGAGGAAGCTCATTGTAGCGCCGTTGGTAGGCCCGCGACAATGCCGTGGGCGACACAAACCCGACCCGCGCAGCAACGCTTTTCAGGGAATGCCCTGCTTCCAAATCCAATTTCGCCAGCGCCAGTCGCCAGTTACTCAGGTAAGACCCCGGCGTCTCTCCCATCACATTCTTGAAATGCACCGCAAACTGCGTACGGGACATGGCAGCCTCCTCTGCAAGGCTCTCAAGACGCCATGGCTTTGCAGGGTTTTCATGAATGGCAACAAGAGCCTGCGCCAGATTTGGATGAGCCAGCCCCGCAATCAAACCACTTCCGGCAACTCCCGTAAGAATGGCATGACGCAGCAAGCGGATCATCACCACTTCGCAGAGGCGATTGATGACCGCGGCTCCCCCACAGCGCGGCGACAGAACTTCTTCCACCACCAGCTCCGCAAGACTTTCCAGCTCAGGGGCATCCCGCAGCTCAATCTCGACACAGTCCGGCAAAGCCGTGCTCAACTGAGATCCTGCCCCGCCAAACTCAACTCGCGCACCAGCTAAAACGACGGTCTCATCGCAAATTTGCTTGATTGAGGTGGGATTATCTGGACTGGAAGGAAGAAACACCAATTTCCTGAAGCCTTGCGCGCACTGAAGAATGAAAAAGTTACCCTGGAGCACGTCATTCTCGGTGTTTTGAAGGATGTATGCTTCCACCTTGAAACGCTCAATAAGCGATGAAAGGCGATCATATCTCAGCGCGCTAGGTTGAATCTCAGCAAGAACAGTGGCCATATCCGAACTCTCAGTCAGTTATTCCGAACAAAAAGCAATCAAACGTTCAATATCATCATAGGCACAAATCAACCACTGCTATTTGCCAGTTCAAGAAGAACGAATTGAGCAATCCGACAAAATAAAAAGAACCAGCTCAGGAGAATAAAATGCTTATCCCTCGCCAGAAAGTCCCAAGCCTGTCTGCGAACCTCGTTGGTGGTGGTACATTCGACCTGTCAACCGATGCGCCTATCTTTGCCACGCTGGTTGTTTTTTTACCGTGGCTTGCACTGCCCCATCTGCGCAAACTATCTGAAAGAACTCGAACGTCTGACCCCAGAGTTTGCACAACGCGGCGTGACGACCGTGGCACTCTCCACAGACACAGAAGAACGTGCCCAGAAATTTGCCGAGTCAATCAAAGCGGACAAACTGCGCCTTGGCTACGGTGTATCTCTGACCAAGGCACGCGAATGGGGCCTGTACATTTCTGCTGGACATGGAAAAACGTCCATCGGCATCGAAGAGCCAGAGCTCTTTGCAGAACCGGGCCTGTTCTTTGTAAAGCCTGACGGCACCCTCTACTTCGGCAATGTGCAGACCATGCCATTTGCACGTCCTGACTTTAAGCCAATGCTCGGTGCCCTCGACTTCTGCATCAAGAACGATTATCCCGCTCGCGGTGAATACACCGGAGCTCTGTAATCAAACATACCACAAACAAATTTCTTGATGCACAGAGAGGCCGTGATTTCACGGCCTCTCTTTTTTATGTTTTGCTTTGAAGAGCCTTCTGACGGGCCACGCACTCAATATCGGGAAAATCCACACCCTGCCGAGTACGAAAGACAATCAGAACTCCAACGAGATCCTCAAGCACCTGATTGAAATAATCCACCAGCAGAAGGCGGCACCCTCGCGATAAAAAGGGCATACGCATCAGCAGTGTTGGTGAAGAAGTAATCGATGACAAAATAAGTGCCGATCAAGGCGCATGCGCCTATGATCACCTTGATCGGACCACTTATATATTGAATGCCTCCAAGCAACCTTATCTTCGCTCACCTGACACTACATAAGTATCGGCGAATTCTTGTTAGACAGCCAATGCTAAGCACTGGCATAAGGTGCCCAATTGGAGGCATACGAAAGCATCGCAGACGAGGGTTTTAAAATCATGAAAACAGCCTCTCTAAATTTGAAGTAGGTAGTAAATACAGTAAGTTAACGAATATTCCCGAAACGTAAAACTATCAGTACGCTCTTTGCAGAATGCGAAACAAAAACCTAACCAGTTCAAAAGGTCGGCATTGAAAGGCGCTTAACATCTGTGGTTGCATCAACAAAGTGCATGGGCTTGGCCAACGTGCCGGGCAAACCCGTAAAGGATAACCTGCAATGCTACCCCTCGCGAAAAAAAATTGCCGTACTCGGAACCGTTTTCGCTACCACCCTCGGTGCTACCGTTCTCGTTGCCAACGCAGCGCAGATCAACGCCCGGGCTGCAGGTTTTTCTCATACAGGTCAGCTCGCCGCCTTTGATCCCCTCAACAACTCCATCATAACAGATCAGTTAAGCCTCCAGCGCCTTAACTCCGACTACGTATTCTTAAGCAACGATCCCTCAGATCCCTTTGATCTCGTTTCAGGCAGCTGTTTCGGCGGTGCCTCATTCAAAACATGCAAGTCCAGGGTGGCGGCGTCTGCAGTTTAAAGGACAAAGACGGAAACCCATTCGCGCTGAGTTACGAGATTACCGAAATTCGTGAGGGGCGGTACTCCGGACGCTGGTCCGTCCTCGGTGGTGATGGCACCTGGGCAAACGCAAAGGGCAACGGAACATGGAACCGCCTAACCCTCCCCAACATGTCCTTGTCAGTGACAACGGTGCAAGGTGAAATCACATTCTAGAGCCTTCGCCGCACTTCATGGTGATTGAAAATTTTCATCTAATTCAATTAATTACACAATCCATTTGTTCCAACTGAACGAGCTTACATCACGCTGCTCAAAACAATGCCATGGCATCAAAAAAACCCAAAAAAAACACCTCTAGAGTTTCCATTTCCCGATGAATCCTGTTAAGGAGCCCATGACATTTGGCCCCGGCGCACAGCGCCCAAATTTACTGAGTGTGATGATCCAAAATAGCGTAAAGATCACCCCCGAGCTCATTGAGGCCCACGGTCTTAAGGAAGACGAATATGCTCGCATCCTGGAGCTGATTGGCAGAGAGCCAACCTTCACCGAGCTTGGAATTTTCTCCGCAATGTGGAACGAGCATTGCTCCTACAAATCCTCCAAGAAATGGTTGAAGACACTCCCGACCACTGGACCCCGCGTTATTCAGGGACCAGGCGAGAACGCGGGTGTTGTCGATATTGATGATGGGCAGGCAGTCGTCTTTAAGATGGAAAGCCACAATCACCCATCCTACATCGAGCCATATCAGGGCGCCGCAACCGGCGTTGGCGGCATTCTGCGCGACGTGTTCACCATGGGTGCACGCCCGGTCGCAGCCATGAATGCTCTGCGCTTTGGCGAGCCCGATCATCCACGCACCCGCACCTTGTGTCCGGCGTTGTCTCCGGTGTGGGTGGCTATGGCAACTCCTTTGGCGTCCCGACTGTGGGCGGCGAAGTGGAGTTCCACAAATCCTACAATGGCAACTGCCTTGTAAACGCCTTTGCAGCGGGTCTTGCCGATTCCGACAAGATCTTCCTGTCTGAAGCTAAGGGTGTCGGCCTTCCTGTGGTCTACCTTGGCGCAAAAACAGGTCGCGATGGTGTTGGCGGCGCAACAATGGCCTCGGCTGAATTCGACGATTCCATCGACGAGAAGCGTCCAACCGTTCAGGTCGTGATCCGTTCACCGAAAAGTGCCTGATGGAAGCCTGCCTTGAGCTGATGAAGACCGGCGCAGTGATCGCGATTCAGGACATGGGCGCAGCTGGCCTCACCTGCTCCGCAGTTGAAATGGGCGCGAAGGCAACCTCGGAATCGATCTGGATCTCGACAAAGTCCCTGCCCGCGAAGAAAACATGACTGCCTACGAGATGATGCTCTCTGAGAGCCAGGAGCGTATGCTCATGGTTCTTGAGCCATCCAAGGAAAAAGAAGCTGAAGCCATCTTCACCAAGTGGGGACTGGACTTCGCAATCTGTGGTGTAACAACCGATACCCTGCGCTTTGTCGTACGGCAGCACGGTCAGGTCATGGCTGACCTGCCGATCAAGGAACTCGGCGACGAAGCTCCTGAATATGACCGTCCATGGACACAGTGGCTGAGCCGGAAGAAATCGCTGCATCCAACATCGAAGAGCCAGCCGACTACAAAGAAGCCCTGCTGAAACTCATTGGTGGTGCAAACGGCTCCTCACGTCGCTGGGTCTACGAGCAGTACGACACCCTCATTCAGGCAACTCCGCAGCAACACCGGGCGGCGATGCTGGCGTGATCCGCGTGGACGGCACTGACAAGGGTCTCGCCTTCACCGTGGACGTCAATCCGCGCTACTGCTACGCAAACCCATATGAGGGCGGTAAGCAGGCAGTTGCAGAAACCTACCGCAACCTGTCCGCAGTTGGCTCCCTGCCACTGGCAATCACCGACAACCTGAACTTCGGCAATCCTGAAAAGCCCGAGATCATGGGCCAGTTTGTTGGCTGCCTGAAAGGCATTGGCGAAGCTTGTGAGGCCCTGGAAACCCCAATCGTTTCCGGTAACGTCTCCCTCTACAACGAAACCTACGGCGAAGGCATTTTGCCAACACCGGCAATCGGCGGCGTTGGCCTTCTCAAAGACGTCACCAAGCGCGTTGGCAGTGCATTTGTAACTGCTGGCGAAACCATTGTTGTTCTGGGCGGCAAAGGCAAGCATCTGGCTCTTCCCAGTATCTGCAGGAGATTCTTGGCCGTGAAGAAGGCGCCCCTCCTCCGGTTGATCTGGAAGTCGAAAAGCTCACAGGGACGTTCGTGCGCGAGGCAATCACCGAAGGCCGCATCACAGCAGCACACGACATCTCATCCGGTGGTCTGGCTGTTGCACTTGCCGAAATGGCAATTAAAGGCAAGCTCGGTGCTACGGTAAAAGCCGCCGGAGACCACCCTCATGCCATTCTGTTTGGCGAAGATCAAAGTCGCTATGTTGTGACTGTGGCAGAGGAAAAGCTCGCGGCCTTCTTGGAAGATGCGATCGACGCTGGTATCAGCACTGAAGAAATCGGTAAGACTGGGGGTGATACTCTTGTTCTTGGCGATAAAATCAGTGTGTCAGTTGAAGAGCTGAACAATGCTTTCGAGGGATGGTTCCCGCATTTTATGCAGGCGAGCTGATACTCGTCCACCGAACTGCTAAACTGAGTTCTAAATAAGATTCGCTTCTCTCTTCATGTATGATGAGAGAAGCAACCAAACAGAAGCAACCCAGTCGGGCAAGGAGGCATACTCATGGCCATGGACGCAGGCGAACTACAGACCCTTATCAAAGAGGCTTTGCCAAACGCACACGTGGAAATCAGAGATCTGGCAGGTGATGGTGACCATTACGCTGCTGTCGTAATCTCGGAAAGTTTCCGCGGCAAATCCCGCGTGCAGCAGCACCAGATGGTGTATCAGGCTCTTAAGGGAAAAATGGGCGATGATTTGCACGCTTTGGCGTTGCAGACCTCCGCTCCGGAATAACGAACAAAAGCGGCGTGACCTTTTTCTTGCATTTTGCATGCAAGTTTACCATATGATGGGCCACACCACGAAAAAAAGTACAATCACGGTCACCGGGCTTTGACCCCGGTCGAGCGAAAGGAACTCGACGAAATGAGCGATATCCAAAACTGGATCAAGCACGAAGTAGAAAACAACGATGTAGTGCTCTTCATGAAAGGCACCCCAAGCTTCCCACAGTGTGGCTTCTCCGGCCAGTCTGTGCAGATTTTGGATTACATCGGCGTAAAATACGTCGGCCATAACGTTCTGGAAGACGATAGCCTGCGTCAGGGTATCAAGGACTACAGCCAGTGGCCAACAATTCCACAGCTCTACGTCAAAGGTGAGTTTGTTGGTGGCTGTGATATTATCCGTGAGATGTTCCAGTCTCAGGAACTGCAGGCTCTGTTTGCAGAAAAAGGCATCGAGACCGCACCTGCTGCATAAGTCTCTGCTGAAAATCAATTTCCTAAGAGCGGGCCTTCAATCGAGGGCCCGTTTTTTTGTTTGCCATACCGCCACAAACCAGTAGTCTTGTCTGAATTTTTCTCGATAAGCAGCCAGCATATGTTCAAGACTATTGTTTTCGATCTGGATGGAACAATCTGCCATCACAAAGCCTCCTATCCCAAAATGTTCTTTGAGATTTTTGGAGAACAATACAACAAACACAGCAATATCTGGTTGCGCCATATGCTGCACAATGGCGGGCACAGTGGTCTGGAGGCAATACAATCTTGCTTCCCGCAAATGAATCAGGACGAGCAGGTTCAAGCCCTCGACACCTTCACCCGCAGATGGGCAGAAGCACAGGCTCCTTTTTCCGATATATTCGAAGCAATGTCGCTCCTGAAAGCGAATTTCCATTGCCAGATTGGCGTGATGACAAACGGCCCCTCAAAATTCCAATGGGCGGTTATGAACAGGCTCGGCATTCTCGATCACGTCGATTTTGCCTATGCCAGCGGTGATGCATTCCCCGCAGAATGCAAACCCAGTGTCCCGCTTCTGCGCAAGCTTGAGGACAAACACGGCATTTCACCGCAAACGGCACTCTTCATCGGGGATAATCTGGAAAAGGATATCAAGCCCGCCCAAGCCGCTGGCTGGCATGCCCTTCACGTTGCCCCACATGAGCAACCCTCCTGCGCTCTGCCTCTTCAAAGCTTCACACAAGCAACCGGCAAGACCGACTGTCTGGACATCAATTGGAGCAGCCTGACCCCTTAACTTTCCTGAACGCCAAATAAACATCGCTCTCAGAGCTCTCTCACATTGCCCTTGCTAAAACGTCTTATCGGGAGTTTAACGAGGATGAGAGATGCAACTTTATCTGAGAGTTTTGCTCGTTGGCGTCATCACCGGCACCGCAATGGAGCAGTCGCCGCCAGCATTACGCCAACCAATGAGGAAGGGCTGGCCCGGTATGAATGCCAAAGCATGACCGTATTTCGCAAACCTTCATTTCTGAACGGCCCCGACGCCTGCAAGTCCTTTGGTGGACTGAAACAAGATGCTGATCGACCCTGACCACCCTCCAAAAGACAAAACCGCCACACAAACCCATGCGGCGGCTTCAAATCTTACAATTAGCAAACCGAGTTTAGAACTCGTTGCCAAGCAACTTCTCGGTCATGGCTTCTGCTGCTTCACAAGGTTCCTGATCGCTCTCCCCCTGCTCACCAGCATTCGGGCGCAGACCAACAAAGTCAAACACGTTCGCATCATGCAGGTGAGATGGACTCACATGTGCCAGAGAACGAGCCATGATACCCAGACGGCCCGGAGTTTCCCTCTCCCACTGTTGCAACATATTCTTCACCTGAACACGCTGCAAACCATCTTGAGAGCCACATAGGTTACAAGGAATAATCGGGAACTCCATCGCCTTGGAGAACTTCTCGATGTCCGCTTCACAAGAGTTCATCAGCGGACGCAGCACCATCAGGTCACCGTCATCATTCACCAGCTTGGGCGGCATGGAGGCCATACGTCCACCATGGAACATATTCATCATGAAGGTTTCCAGCGCATCATCTGTGATGCCCGAGCACAATTGCCTCACAGCCAAGCTCACGCGCCGTACGATAAAGAATGCCACGGCGCAGGCGAGAACACAGCGAGCAATAAGTGGAGTTCTCCGGAAGCTTTTCAGTTACAATACCATAAGTGTTCGCACGCACGATCTTGTTCGGAATCTCATAGCGCTCAAAAAAATTCTGGCAGGATATGTTGCGGGAAACCGGCTGGGACTGATCCAGATTGCAGGCAATCAGGTCAACAGGAAGAAGACCGCGCCACTTCAGATCCATCAGAACCGCAAGCAGGGTGTAACTGTCTTTGCCACCAGACAGGCAAATGAGCCACTTGGTTTTCTCTGGCGTCGCCCCATCCGGCACCATCTTGTAATCAGAAATCGCCTGACGTGTCTCACGCAGCAACCGTTTACGCAGCTTTTTGAACTCAACCGAACTTGGCACCTCACGGAAAAGTGGATGGCAATCAGAATCAAGGGGCTTGCCCTTTGGAGCGGTCTCAAGTGTCGGTTCTGCGCTTAACTGGCTCATGGCTATAACTTATCTTTACTCGTCTCTATCAAGCGATGGGAAATGCATTTTGCTGCGGGCAGAAATAGCACCGCCCAAAGAAAAGGGCCACCCAAAGGGCAGCCCAAATCAAATCGTTCAGGATCAAACCTATTAGCGGGAATAGAATTCCACAACCAGGTTTGGTTCCATCAGAACTGGGTAAGGCACGTCACCAAAAGCAGGAACGCGAGCATAAGTCGCGGTCAGTTTGTTGGTGTCAACGTCAATGTAGTCAGGAATGTCACGCTCAGCGGACTGTACTGCTTCCAGTACGATTGCCAGCTGCTTGGACTTTTCACGAACTTCAATCACGTCACCTGGCTTACACATGTAAGAACCGATGTTCACACGACGACCGTTTACGTTCACGTGACCGTGGTTGATGAACTGACGAGCAGCAAACACGGTTGGAACGAATTTCGCGCGGTAAACAAGTGCGTCAAGACGGCACTCGAGCAGACCGATAAGGTTTTCAGAAGTATCGCCGCGCTGACGGGAAGCTTCATCATAAGTCTTACGGAACTGTTTCTCAGAGATGTTGCCGTAGTAGCCTTTCAGCTTCTGCTTAGCGCGCAGCTGCACACCAAAGTCAGAAAGCTTACCCTTACGACGCTGACCGTGCTGGCCTGGGCCATATTCACGACGGTTCGCAGGGCTTTTAGGACGACCCCAGATGTTTTCACCCATCCGACGGTCTAGTTTATACTTGGCGCTCTGGCGCTTAGACATCGCAGTTTCCTTAGCGTTGATCTATAATTTTAAAGGAAACGCGCCCTCCTTTTTCGCTGCAAACATACAGCCTGCAAACGACTGACAGCAGTTACGGCAAATAGCGCATGCCGAACCACACGGGTGCGTAAAATCAAAGCGGTCCCGAAGGAACCGCCTTGAACAGCGCATTCCTATTGAAAATACGCCCAAGAGTCAACGAAATATAACAGGAAACAACTGAGAAACGCGAACCGCATCAATAGCGCGTCTGCGCTTCTCTAGCCCTGTCTTTGCTCCAGATCTCGCATCTATGCCATCACCAAGTTCCGGATGTTCTGACGCATCGAACAAGGGCTCTTTGCCCTCCTTCAACTGCTTGATATAATCCTTGGTAAGCAGCGTCACTTTCGGCGCTAGAAGAACAATCGCAATCAGATTAAGTGTCGCCATCACCGCCATAGAAGCATCAGCTGCACTGAACACCATCTCAACAGTCTGAAGCGCGCCCCAGAACACCATTGCCAACGCAAGAACCCGCAGGATCGTCACGCCCGGTTTCCACCCATGCTCCAGATAAATCATCGCATTTTCCGCATAGGTGTAGTTTGCGACGATTGAGGTAAACGCAAAAATCAGAATTGCAAAGGCAATGAAGTAAACGCCAAAGCCACCAATGTGAGCCTCTGCGGCAGATTGTGTCAGCATAATACCCGTAACACCTGTTGTAGGATCGTAGATGCCTGACAGCAGGATTATCAAGGCGGTCGCTGTGCAAATCACAATCGTATCAATAAAGACGCCAAGTGCCTGCACAAAGCCCTGCGATGCAGGATGGTGCGGATCAGGAACGGCAGAGGCTGCAACGTTCGGCGCCGATCCCATGCCTGCTTCGTTGGAGAAAAGACCGCGACGAACACCATTCATTAGCGCGGCCATCACGCCTCCGGTAATTCCGCCTACCGCTTCTACCAGCCCAAAGGCGTGGGCCACTATACTCCACAAAACACCAGGTACCTCCTGGAAATTAACTGCCAGAATCCCCAATGCAATAATCAGATACGCAGCTGCCATGAATGGAACAGCGATCTCGGCAAAGTGGGCAACGCCACGCAAACCACCAAATATCACAAGCCCGGAAGCCACAACCAGCACCACCCCGGTGATGATCGGCGGCAGATTAAATGCGCTGCTCATCGCATCCGCGATGGAGTTCGCCTGTACTGCAGAGAACGCAAACCCAAAGGTCAAAATCAATGTAATCGCGAAGATCGTTCCCAATAGCGGGCTTTTCAGACCAGCAGCCATATAAACCGCCGGACCACCACGAAACTGGCCATCTTCATCAACGACTTTGTAAAGCTGAGCCAAGGCACTTTCTGCATAGGCCGTCGCCATACCGACCAAAGCAACAATCCACATCCAGAAAATTGCCCCCGGCCCGCCCAGCGTCAACGCCACCGCTACGCCAGCAATGTTACCTGTACCTATGCGGGAAGCCAGGGTGGTACACAAAGCCTGAAACGGACTGATACCGTGCTCATCTTCATGTCGCGACTTAAGGATGGTGCTAAACATCTGCCGAAATAGCGAAACTGGATAAAGCCAAGGCGGTAGGTGAAAAACACACCAACGGCAAGGAGCCCGTAAATCAGAACATAGTCCCAAAGGATGGCGTTGATGTAGTTGATAATCGTGTTGACTATGTCCAAGGCTTCGACTCCAGCAATTCAACGGGTGTCAAACCGCTATCAAGAGATAATCAAGATCCACCTAGAACAACTGCTTAAATAAGAGAGGATTTAAGCCAAGACCTGCAACACTCCGGCAACCCATAACTAAAAAGAACCAGATTTCATACGGTCAGGAAATAAAGATCATCACATCCGGTTGCCACACAATCTTGCTTCACAACCTGCACCAAACGCTTGGCAATTGCAGGGGCCGGATCAATCCAGCTCACCTGCCACGGAGCCACCTGTTCCATCTCATCCTGCAAAAACGGAAAATGCGTGCAGCCAAGGACCACACAGTCAGTGCGCTTCCCGTCTTTTTCTGTAAAACAAGGCGCTATTTCCTGCCGCAAACGCTCAAGATCAACCCTGCGACCGGCCAGCTTGTCTTCAGCAAGCCCCGCTAAGCTAGGTGCACCAACAAGAGCGATGTGGTGCTGAGACGCAAAGTCAGCAATCAGCTCCTGCGTGTAATCGCGCTTCACCGTCGCCGGCGTCGCAAGCACGGCAAAAACACCGCTGCGTGTTTGTTCAGCAGCAGCTTGATGGCCGGAACTGTCCCAATCACGGGCACCGTCAAAAACTCGCGCAAGGCATTAAGAACAAGCGTAGATGCCGTGTTGCAGGCCACCACCACAGCACTTGGCTGCCACACCGCACTTACCGACTTGACCAGATCACAAATATGCTCCCGCAGCGCCGCACCATCCAGTCTCCATAGGGAAAAGCCGCCCGATCCGCCAGATAAAGCAGGCCCGCCTCCGGCAAAGCCCGCTTGATTTCACGCTGCACCGACAGCCCCCTATCCCGCTATCCAGCACCAGCACACGACCAGGTATATCTGCCTGCATCTGCAAGGGTTGGAATGGAACCATAGAGGAGCCTGTCAGCATCAATCTTTATCCTTTACCCCATACTTCTCGAAGCAGGAAATCACACCGCGCATGATACGCACTTCATTCTCGGTGAGATCTGCTTTCTGAAATATGTTGCGTAACCTACGAATTGTTACTGGCTTTTTTTTCTACAGGACGGAAGAACCCACGCTTATCCAACCCAGCCTCCAGATGCTCAAACATCCGTTGAATGGACTCCTGCGTTGCTGGTTCCCCTTCATAATCATCCAGGGAAAATGGCAGAGCCCCAGCAGTAGCCACACGGCGCCACTCATAGGCACAGACCAAAACAGCTTGGGCAATATTAAGGGAGGCATAGGTCGGATCAACTGGAAGTGTCACGATCTTGTTCGCTAGCGCCACTTCATCATTGTTCAGGCCCCAACGTTCGCGGCCGAACATGTATCCAGACGGAACACCGCGCAGGCCATGCGCAACACTCTCAGCGGCAGCTTCATCCGGCCCTACAACCGGCTTCGGCAAATCGCGGCTGCGGGCCGTGGTGGCAAAGACAAGCTTCAGATCGGCAACGGCTTCTTCAACACTGTCGAAAACCCGAGCAGCGTCAATAACATGGTGTGCCCGGCTGGACGCAGAGCGCGCTTTGTCGCTCGGCCAGCCATCACGCGGGTTGATCAGCGCAGGTCGTGCAGACCAAAATTGGCCATGGCACGGGCAACCATACCGATATTTTCGCCAAGTTGAGGCTCGCAAAGAACCACAACAGGAGGAATGGCATTGTTTGTTTCAGGAGTGCTTTCAGACATGCCGATCCTCTAGCCGATCACATCAAAAATTGCCAGAGCAGTTTTCTCAGAATCCCTCATCCAAATGCGTCAGATCCCATCAAAATCTGCCTGTCGGTTTCCCTAGGCAAGAACCCACCAACTACAGATCAGCCCTACCATATGGTGTAGCAGGTCTGTCTAAGCACCTAAAGAGGGTAAAATTCAGCGAATTCAATCAAGAGTAAAGCTGTGATTTGCTGGTATTTAGAGAGTTAGTCATTTGAATGCAGCCTCTGAATGGCGTGACCCTCTACGAAGGAGCCCTGACGACAATGTCTGAACATGAACCCAACACAGGTGGCACCCCGCCTCCACAACTCCCGGATCTCACGCAGCTAGTGCGTGACAACTGGGTGAAATTTCTGGTGCTCGGAGTACTGATGGTGATTGGTGGTATGATTGTGTTGGTCATACCATACGCGTCCTCCATCGCAGTAGCACTGGTCATTGGTCTGGTTCTCATCGTCGTCGGGGTTCTTCAACTCTGGCACGCTATGCAGGTGAAAGAATGGGGAGGCTTCCTAGGACAATCTCTCATTGGCATCATCGCACTGGTTGGTGGGGTGGCCATTTACTTCAACCCCGTAGCAGGAACAGTCGCACTAACACTTCTGCTCTCCGCCGTCTTCATCGCCCAAGGCGTTGCGCAGGCCTGTTCTCTCTACGCCTGAGACCGCACACCAGCTGGGGATGGATTCTGGCTTCCGGCCTCATCGCAATCGCAGCTGGCCTGATGATCCTGTTGGACTTCCCGGGCTCAGCAGCATGGGCGCTTGGCTTGGTGGCCGGTATCTCCATCATGTTCAATGGCTGGAGCTATATTGCGATCGCCATGGCAGCTCGCAAGACGGAATAATACAGGTAGGCAGGCGTCTCCTCGACGGTGCCTACCAACCACAAGAAGTCAGATAAAAACGTGCCGCGCAAGTCATCCCAATGCGCGGCACTTTTTGTCTCATTGCACCTGCAACTGCCAAAAACCGTATATGCTCCCCCGAAAGATGCACAAACCTTGCTGGGAAAGCCCCCTCAAAAACCAGATATTCAACTTGCAGGAACACCAACGGTTCACGTTGAATGTGTCAGTCAGACAAGCAAGAAAAAAAGGCCCAGAGATCATCCAGGCCTTCCTTAAACATAAATTATCTTCAATTATTAATTTACTTTTCCAAAAATTATAGAGGCATTCACTCCCCCAAAACCAAAGCCATTGGACATAACATATTTTAGATCTTTTTGTTGGGCCGTTTTGGGTACCAGCTCAAACTGGGCAGCCTCTTCATCAGGATCATCGAGGTTTAAAGTCGGCGGAAGAATCCCTTCTCTCAGAGCCATTATCGAGGCAACCGCCTCAAGCGCACCGGCGGCACCCAAGAGATGCCCGGTTGCCGACTTGGTTGATGAAATCGCTAGATCTTTGCCTCGATCACCAAACACCGCACAAATACCTGCAATCTCCGCAGCATCCCCGATCGGCGTTGAAGTACTGTGCGCATTGATATAACCGATCTCGTTAGGGTTGAGTCCGGCCTGTTTTAAAGCCCTGCGCATCGCACGCTGACCACCCGCCCCATCTGGAAGGGAGGCAGTTGCATGGTGCGCATCAGCAGAAGTACCGTAACCAACAATCTCCGCCAACGGTGTCGCGCCACGTGCAAGGGCATGCTCAAGTGGCTCAATCACCAGCATCGCTGCACCTTCAGCCATAACAAACCCATCACGTTTTTTATCAAACGGCCGAGAAGCTTTTTCTGGCTCATTGTTGAAACTGTGAGAAAGAGCACGCGCTGCGCCAAAACCGGCAAATGCAACCGGATCAATACTAGCCTCCGCGCCACCAGCTAGCGCCACAGTCGCTTCACCATTCCGGATTAGACGCACCGCATCGCCAATAGCCTGCACACTGGCAGCACAGGCTGTCACAGGGTACCTAAAGGGCCTCTGAAGTCGTGTGCGATGGAAACCTGCCCTGCTGCAAGGTTGGCCAGAAAGCTAGGCACAGCAAATGGTGACAAGCGCCTCGGGCTTTATGGTCCACAGTACGCGCAGCCCCAATCATTCCGGGGAAACCACCAACACCGGAAGCAATGATCGTTGCGCTGTTTTCCTTATCCTCGTCCATCACTGGATGCCAATCGGCGTGATTAAGAGCCTCTTTGGCTGCTGCAAGAGCATAATGGATAAACAAACCCATCTTCTTCTGGTCTTTAATAGGAATGACCATACTGGAATCGAAGCCGAACTCGTCCTCATCGACGGATGGAACTTGCCCCGCCACCTGGCAGACCTGATTACTTGCATCAAATCTGGTGAGCGCACGAATACCGCTTTTGGACGCGATCAGGCGCTCCCAAAACGGTGTAATTCCAACACCGAGGGGTGACACCACGCCCATACCGGTTACGACAATTCGCATCTTCTCTAACTCCTAGGCTAAAGAACGCAACGACCAATTTCTGCACGCCCTTCGAAATGCTCGCGTCCCAATTCTGGCGCCATTTTATGGTCAGAGTAATTGGATATGTTTTGAGAGTTAAGAGCAAACTACGCAAACATTTATCTTAGTGGATAACATCTTGCAATTTCAAAATAATTGCCTTTGTACACTAAGGTAAACCATCAGTAAATCATCAGTAAATCACCAGTAAATCGTATGGAGAAGGAAAAGCGCCACCGAGATTACAGAGTGCATTCAAAACCCTCTCTGAGAGCAAATACAGTTGAAATTGCAATTTGTTAGTGAACACCGCTTCTACGGGGCATACGAATTTGGTATTACAAGCCGCACAACCGCAGATTTTCACTGGCAATAAATTGCGCACATGTGTATACACATGGCAACTTGAGCCAGAAATGGCTCCATTGTCACGTACCTAAAAAAAACATGAGGTCTACTAACATGGCAAAGATCAAGGTAGAAAATCCAGTCTCGAGCTCGACGGCGATGAGATGACCCGCATCATTTGGCAGTTCATCAAGGACAAGCTGATCCATCCTTATCTGGACATTGATCTCAAGTACTACGACCTCGGCATCGAGTCTCGTGACGCAACTGATGACCAGATCACTGTTGACGCTGCAAACGCGATCAAAAAATACGGTGTTGGCGTTAAATGTGCGACCATCACTCCAGATGAAGCACGCGTTGAAGAGTTTGACCTGAAGCGTATGTACCGCTCTCCAAACGGCACCATCCGTAACATCCTGGGTGGCGTTATCTTCCGTGAGCCGATCATCATGTCCAACGTTCCACGTCTGGTTCCAGGTTGGACCCAGCCAATCATCGTTGGCCGTCACGCATTTGGTGACCAGTACCGCGCGACTGACTTCAAATTCCCTGGCAAAGGCAAGCTGAGCGTTAAATTCGTTGGCGAAGATGGCACCGAGATCGAGCACGAAGTGTTTGATGCACCATCAGCTGGTATCGCAATGGCGATGTACAACCTTGATGATTCCATCCGTGACTTTGCGCGCGCTTCTTTGAACTACGCCCTTGGCCGCAAGGTTCCTTGCTACCTTTCTACAAAGAACACCATCCTCAAAGTATACGATGGTCGCTTCAAAGATATCTTCCAGGAAATCTACGAAGCTGAGTTCAAAGAGAAGTACGAAGCCGAAAAGATCTGGTACGAGCACCGTCTCATCGACGACATGGTTGCTGCATCCATGAAATGGTCCGGTGGTTACGTTTGGGCTTGTAAGAACTACGACGGCGACGTTCAGTCTGACACCGTTGCACAGGGCTTCGGCTCCCTCGGCCTGATGACTTCCGTTCTGATGTCACCAGACGGCAAGACTGTTGAAGCTGAAGCTGCCCACGGCACAGTGACCCGTCACTACCGTCAGCACCAGAAGGGTGAAGAGACCTCCACAAACTCCATCGCATCTATTTTTGCATGGACCCGTGGTCTGGCTCACCGCGCAAAACTTGATGACAACGCTGAGCTGAAGAAGTTTGCTGAAACTCTTGAGCAGGTATGTATCGATACAGTTGAAAGCGGTCACATGACCAAAGATCTGGCACTGCTCGTCGGTCCGGACCAGAAGTGGCTCACCACAACTGGCTTCCTCGACAAAGTCGACGAAAACCTGCAAAAAGTAATGGCAACCGCGTAAGCTTTGCCAAAGCTCAAATTTCCGAAAAGGGTGCCTCCGGGCACCCTTTTTTGTTGGTGCAAGTATCATGTTCCAGCAAGTTTCCAGAAGACTTATGGCAGAGGTAAGTATCGCCTATTGCACGAAGTTTACTGCGCCAAGCCTCACTGGCATCGGCGTTGCGGCGCTCGCGCTTCCAGACTTACAGATTGAACTGGAACTCACAGTGCGCCTACCCGATTGCCCCACACACCACAAAGATTCACAGGCTACACACTCCGCATCTCTGAAAACTTGAGTAGAACGTAACAACGCCTAAGTGAGGACATATTTCGATTTCAACCTATACGCTTATTCGCATTTTCCATTCGGGACTGTTTATGTTTAAAAAGATTGCACTCCTTCTGCTCCTGCTGCTTGCCGGAGTATACCTTTACAACGCCTCATGTTCTCCTTTCAAACTCCATCGGGCTCACCAAAATACATTGCCCATCGCGGTGTCCACCAGACCTATCACCGTAACAATCTCACAAACGAAACCTGCACTGCAGAGCGCATCGACGCCCCTTCTCACACCTTTCTGGAAAACACGATCGCCTCCATGCAGGCCGCCTTTGAAGCTGGTGCAGACATCGTAGAGCTGGACGTTCACCCCACCACAGACAACAAACTTGCCGTATTCCATGACTGGACCGTGGACTGCCGCACCAATGCTCAGGCATCACCCGCTCCCACTCACTTGCACAGCTCAAAGCGCTGGACATCGGCTACGGATACACCGCAGACGGCGGCAAAACGTTCCCTTTAAGGGGAACAGGCATCGGCGCACTGCCGGAACTTGAAGAGGTCTTCCGTGCCCTTCCCCGCAAGAAATTCCTGATCAACTTCAAGGAAAGAGAACTCCGCTCCGCAGACTCCTGCAAGAGAAGCTGGAAAAACACCCTGAGTGGCTAAAGCAGGTTTGGGGCGTCTATGGTGGCTCCGCACCCACATGGAGCGTTGCAGACAATGCAGCAAATATCGTCGGCTTCGACAAACAGAAGACCAAAGCCTGCCTGAAATCCTACGTCGCGTTGGGCTGGAGCGGGTACGTCCCTAAAGACTGTAGAGATACAATCATCAGCGTCCCCTCCAACTACACTTGGGCAATCTGGGGCTGGCCCCACAAGTTCCAACAGCGTCTCGAAGCATACGGCAGCGAAATCATCGTATCCGGCCCCTACAAGTCACAGGGTGCTGGTGGCGGCATCGACACGCATGAACAACTGGCAGCACTGCCCGACAATTTCAACGGATACATCTGGACTGACAAGATTGAGGTCGTGGGGCCGTCCAGTCAGGAGCCGGACTAAGGAGTAAACTCCGCACCCACATGATGAACCTTCTGCTCATCAATAATCTTCTTTGCAACGGCAGGTTTGCGATCCATGAAGCGACGCAAATCTTCCATCTTAAGCACCTTGACCTGAACGGGCGTTCCGGCAATCGCGCTAGCCGCCTGTTTCCGATGCCCAATCAAGCGGCAGCGAGAGAGAACCAGTTGAAAGTAACTAGCAAAAAATAAAGGGGAGACTAAATCCCCCCTTCGTAACTCTTAGATCTTTGATCAGGTTTTACAGTGTTTCAAGATGAGCCTTGATCGCTGCAATCGCCTCTTCAGCCTTGCTTGCATCAGGGCCACCCGCCTGCGCCATGTCAGGACGTCCACCGCCGCCACGTCCACCAAGCGCACCAGAACCGATACGAACAAGATCAACAGCACTTGCAGTGTCACTCACGTCCTTGGTCGCACCAACAACGATCGCCGCTTTACCGTCTTCCGCCTTGCTGATCAGCACTACCACGCCAGACCCAATCGCAGTCTTGCCTTCATCGGCAACAGACTTCAGATCCTTCGGGCTGATGCCTTCCAAAACACGTGCCATCAGCTTGAATTTACCAGCTTCAGTCACACCAGCATCACCACCGGAGCCACCGCCGCCCATGGCAAGCTTCTTCTTCGCTTCGGCCAGTTCGCGCTCCAACTTCTTGCGCTCGTCAAGAAGACCCGCAACGCGAGATGGAACGTCCGCTGCAGAAACTTTCAGCAGGCCAGCAGTTTCACGCATCAAAGCATCCTGCTCTGCCAGATACTTGCGGGCTTCATCACCGGTGAGCGCTTCAATACGGCGAACACCAGCAGCAACAGCACCTTCAGAAACAACAGTCACAAGACCAATGTCACCGGTACGTCTTACATGCGTGCCACCACACAGCTCAACAGAGTAGGACTTGCCAGCTTTCTCGCCGGCAGTTGCCGTACCCATGGAAACCACGCGCACTTCATCACCGTACTTTTCGCCAAACAACGCCATAGCACCTGCTTCAATCGCCTCATCAACTTCCATCAAAGAAGTCTCAACCGGCGCATTCTGCAAAACGATCTCGTTGGCCAGCGCCTCAACCTGTGCTGTTTCGTCAGCACTGACAGGTTTTGGATGCGAGAAGTCAAAACGCAGACGCTCAGGTGTAACCAGAGAACCTTTCTGAGCAACGTGCGTACCAAGCACCTCGCGCAGCGCCTCATGAACCAGGTGGGTTGCGGAGTGGTTGGAACGAATGGAACTGCGGCGAGAATGATCAACGATCAGCTCAAGCGCATCATCCACCTGAACTTCGCCGCTCTCAACACGAACAGAATGAACAAATAGGCCGTCAGCCTTCTTGTGCGTGTTGGTGACAACCAGAGAAACACCCTCGGCAATCATGGTACCGCAGTCACCAACCTGACCACCGGATTCGCCATAAAACGGGGTCTGGTTGAGGATCAGGGAACCCTCTTCGCCCTGCTTCAAGGCTGTGACTTCTTCGCCATCTTTCACAAGGCTCAGAACAGCACCTTCGGCCTTCTCGGTTTCATAACCGAGGAACTCAGTTGCACCAGCCTTCTCCTTGATGGAAAACCAGATCGCATCTGTTGCCGCATCACCGGAGCCGGACCAAGCCGCCCGAGCTTCAGCACGCTGACGTTCCATTGCGGTGTTGAAACCATCCGTATCAACGGCAATCTCACGACTACGCAAAGCATCCTGCGTCAGATCAAGCGGAAAACCATAGGTGTCATAAAGCTTGAACGCAGTCTCACCATCCAGCTGGTCGCCGGTTCCAAGGGAACTGGTTGCATCTTCCAGCAAGCCAAGGCCACGCTCAAGCGTCTTGATGAAACGCTTTTCTTCCAGCTGCACAGTCTCTTCAATGAGCTTTTCTGCACGCGGCAGCTCAGGGAAAGCCTGACCCATTTCACGAACCAGAGTAGGCAGCATTTTGAAGATGACCGGCTCTTTTGCACCCAGAAGGTTTGCATGGCGCATCGCGCGGCGCATAATGCGGCGCAGAACATAACCACGGCCTTCGTTGGATGGCAGAACACCATCAGCAATCAGGAATGCCATAGACCGCAAGTGATCGGCAATCACCCGGTGGCTCGCCTGCGCATTGCCTTCGGCGGCAACGCCGGTGATATGCTCGGAGCTGGAAATCAACGCCTTGAACAGGTCGATCTCATAGTTGTTGTGCACGCCCTGCATAATCGCAGCAAAACGCTCAAGACCCATACCCGTATCAATGGATGGACGCGGCAGATCAATGCGCTTTTCTGGCATCTGCTCATATTGCATGAACACCAGATTCCAGATCTCGATAAAGCGGTCGCCGTCTTCCTCAGGAGAACCTGGAGGGCCACCCCAGATATGCTCACCGTGATCGTAGAAGATCTCGGAGCATGGACCACAAGGACCGGTATCGCCCATCGCCCAGAAGTTGTCAGAGGTTGAAATGCGGATGATCTTCTCATCAGCAAAGCCAGTCAGCTTCTTCCAGATTTTGAAGGCTTCTTCATCCTCGGAGTACACAGTGACCAGCAGCTTGTCCGCTGGCAGACCGTATTCCTTGGTGATCAGGTTCCATGCCAGCTCAATTGCATGTTCCTTAAAGTAATCGCCAAAGGAAAAGTTGCCCAGCATTTCAAAGAAGGTGTGGTGACGCGCCGTATAACCAACATTATCCAGATCGTTGTGCTTACCGCCAGCGCGAACACACTTTTGCGAAGATGTTGCACGCACGTAATCCCGTTTTTCCAAACCGGTGAATACGTTCTTGAATGGCACCATACCCGCATTTGTAAACATCAATGTCGGGTCATTACGTGGCACCAATGGACTGGAAGGAACAACTTCGTGTCCGTTTTTTGCAAAGTAGTCGAGAAAAGCCGACCGAATTTCGTTGACGCCACTCATAGGTATTGATGTCCGTCTTGTTTTCTAGTGGGCAGCCATTCTAATAATCACAGCTGCCAAATTGCAGGGTACGCGCATCAAAAACGATGCAACAAAAATTGGTATCTGCCGCGTTTTAGCCATCTGCAGCAATTCTGTCCATAAAACCCTACAAAAAAAAGAGGCTGGATAAATCCAGCCCCTCAAAACTCTATTGGTTTTCCGCAGCTTTTTCCGGATCGTTGATCACTTCAGCGATCAAACCGGCATTCTGCCGAATGGCGAGTTCGATCTCATCCGCCAACTCGGGATTCTCTTTCAGGAAGTTTTTCGAATTCTCGCGCCCCTGCCCCAGCCGCTGACTGTTGTAGGAGAACCAAGCACCTGACTTCTCAACAATACCGCCTTTAACACCAAGATCCAGCAATTCCCCCATTTTGGAGATACCTTCACCATAAATGATGTCAAACTCGACCTGTTTGAATGGAGGCGCCAACTTGTTCTTCACCACTTTCACGCGGGTCTGGTTGCCAACAATCTCATCCCGATCCTTGATCGCGCCAATACGGCGGATATCAAGACGCACAGACGCATAAAACTTGAGCGCATTACCACCGGTTGTCGTCTCGGGAGAACCAAACATCACACCAATCTTCATGCGGATCTGGTTGATGAAGATGACCATGGTATTGGATTTGGAAATGGAAGCCGTCAGCTTTCTCAGCGCCTGACTCATCAAACGAGCCTGCAGACCAGGAAGCGAATCGCCCATCTCGCCTTCAAGTTCGGCTTTTGGCGTCAGCGCAGCAACGGAGTCGATCACCAGCACGTCAACCGCACCGGAACGAACCAGCGTATCAGCGATCTCAAGCGCCTGCTCACCAGCATCCGGCTGGGAGATAAGCAGGTCATCAATGTTCACACCAAGCTTGCGCGCATAAATCGGGTCCAATGCGTGCTCAGCATCAATAAAGGCGCAAATCCCGCCTCCTTGTTGCGCACAGGCAACCGTGTGCAAAGCCAGTGTTGTTTTACCGGAACTTTCAGGTCCATAAATCTCAACAATACGCCCTTTCGGAAGCCCGCCGATCCCAAGGCCGATATCAAGACTGAGAGAACCAGTCGAAACGCTCTGGATTTCTACGGCCTGCCCCTGGCCCATGCGCATAATTGAGCCTTTACCAAAAGCTCGTTCAATTTGTGAAAGCGCTGCATCCAGTGCTTTAGTTTTGTCCATCTGATTGCCCTCAACAAGGCGGAGTGAAGTTTGTGCCATACGTTCTCATCCCTTATTTCACGATGGACGCGCAGTTTCAAAGTCAGTTATTTGTACTCATTTTGTTCCGCCTTTACAATACCTGATAACTAACTAATAAAAATGAATTAATTTCAATGTGTTCTCTAATTGTTCAGTATGTAGATAACTTTTTCAATCTACCCAAGGAAAACACAGATATGGAATCAGACCATCAAACACACAGTTTTGATACATCACCCACAGTCCGTATTTGCCCGTAGCTTGCGCTAACCAACCGCATTGCATATCAACCATGTTTCGATGTCGGGAGGATGAATTGGGTATGTCGTCAAAAAAAAGTCGGAGTTATCGGCGCAATTCACCTGGACAGAATTGCCCACGCGGATCGGCCATTTAAACCAGACACTTCCACACCAGGGAAAATTATGTCCCGTGCCGGAGCGTCGGTGCCAACATTGCCCGTGCCATGGCGCGGCTGGGCATGAAACCTACAATGCACGGCTGTCTGGGAGATGACGCGGACGGAGCTTTCCTCGCAAGCAGCCTCTCGGAATGCGGGATCGATACATCCAGCATCACCACAGTGCCTGAAGGAAGAACCGGCTCCTATCTCGCACTCCACAATCCCGACGGTACTTTGTTTTCCGCCATTTCGGATAGCGAGATCACATCGAAAGTAAGTTTTTCAGCAGAAAATCCGATCCCGCAAGCACTGCTGGATTGCGATATCTGGCTCTGCGAAACCAATCTGGAAGAAGACACCCTTCTCTCTCTGACCAACGCCAAGGGCCACCGCCTGCTCGCAGCTGACACTGTTTCAATTGCAAAGGCCCCCAAACTGCGCCCGCTCCTGTCAAACATCGATATTCTCTTCACCAACACAGATGAAGCTGCAGCGCTATTGGAGTGCAAGCCAGGTGAGTTCACGACAGAAGACCTTGCACAAAAGCTAGCAGCAATGGGCATTGCGAGCGTGCTGGTCAGCAACGCCGACAAACCGCTGGCCCTGCACTGTGCAGGCAGCACAACCTCGCACACCCCATTTTCTGTTATGCCGGTGGACGTCACCGGCGCCGGTGACGCTTTTATTGCAGGCTTCCTTTATGCGAGTTGCCTCAATGAAGACCCGGTTTCAGCAGTAAAAAGCGGCCTCGCATCAGCATCAATTACAGTGGAAGCGACCGGCGCAGCACCGGCAACGCTTTCGCCCCAATCGCTTAATGCTCGTTTATTAGAACACGCCTAAACATCAACAACATACGAAAGACTGGGAATACCATGGGAAGTTCAATTAAAATCCATCACTCAAAAGAAGTTGCAGATGCTCTGAGCAACGGCGCACCCATCGTAGCGCTGGAGTCCACCATCATCACCCATGGCATGCCCTACCCGCAAAATGTTGAGACCGCCCGCGAAGTAGAACAGCTCATCCGCGACAATGGCGCTGTCCCGGCGACAATCGCTGTGCTGAATGGCGAACTCCATGTGGGTCTGGAAGACAGCACGCTGGAAGAGCTGGCGAATGCCAAAGACGTGATGAAGTGCTCCCGTGCAGACCTGTCCTTCGCAATGGCACTGGGCAAAAACGGCTCCACAACCGTGGCCGCCACCATGATGGCCGCCCATGCTGCAGGCATTCGTGTATTTGCAACCGGCGGCATCGGCGGCGTACACAAAGGCGCAGAATCCACCTTTGACATCTCGGCGGATCTGGACGAACTCTCCCGCACCCCGGTTTGTGTGGTTTCTGCGGGCGCAAAAGCCCTGCTCGACATTCCAAAAACACTGGAAGTGCTTGAAACCCGCGGCGTTCCGGTCGTTGGCTTTGGCTGCGAAAACGTGCCTGCCTTCTGGTCCCGCGACTCCAAAATCAAAGCGCCTTACCGTCTTGACGACGCCTCCGACATCGCAAAGCTGATCGCATTCCGCGAGAAATTTGGTGACCACGGCGGCGTGCTCGTAACCAATCCGGTTCCGGCTGAAAACGAGATTCCATCCGACGAAATGCAGGTGTTCATCGATGCCTCCATTCAGGCCGCAAACGATCAGAACATCACTGGTAAAGCCGTTACTCCGTTTGTGTTGCAAGACATATTCGAGCGCACCAAAGGCCGCAGCCTTGCAACCAATATTGCGCTGGTTAAAAACAACGCAAAGCTTGCTGCAAAAATCGCCTGCGGTCTGACTGCGTAAGCATCTATCACAGCAACTACAAGACGAATCCGGGTTGGACATTCCAATCCGGATTTTTCGTGCCCAGCCCCCACAAACGCGCGCAGCTCTCCCCCTAAATTCTGATCAACTTAAGACACCCGAGGGAACTCACGCGTGTTTGATGGAAAGATTCCATTGTTTTTCAGTTCCGATTATTTTAGGTGTTCTTGAGTACAAGAACTTTACATCGCTGTGTTTTGATCTGTAGATCTGCATCTTGCAGGCATACAGTGCTCATTAAAACGCCATCTGGCGGACATATGCGCGCAAGGCCAATCCCATCCACTGGGTGGTTTCAGTGAAATCACGCAGTAGATTTTATGGTTGGCAACATCTGTTTTTCGTTTTTAGTCACCCGCAGGGTTTATGCTATGAAAAAAACTAATTTTTATCGGATTAACTGCAGCTCTTGCGGCTTGCCAAAGCGGACCGTCTTATCGCGGTGGTCAACCTGCCATTCGTGCAGACGCAGATTCACAAACAATTCAGATCAATGCATCGCCGGAAGTTGTTCGCACAACACTGGTCAACAGCGCGAGCGCCAGAGGCACCATCGTTCAGCAAAACGAACCGAACATGATCGTCATGGAAAGCTACGAACGCGGTGACAACCCAGTGCTGGATAACGAATTCGGCCCATCTGACGCAGGTGAGCGTGCCTACCGCATTCGCGTGCGCTTCTCCGGCTCCCAGTGCAGCACCAACGTTGTTCAGGATCTGGCATTGGTCAACAATATCTACACCCCGCAGGAACGCTCTTTCCGTCTTCCCGGAAATCCCGGCTCCATGCAGAGCCTGCAGCGCCTGAAAACAAACGCAGAAGCAGCCGCACGCTGCTAAGCATTACTCCAATAAATAAGGCCGGTGAACGATCAAGCTCCCCGGCCTTTTTGCTGCAATACTCAATCCCCTAAACGCGCTCTTGCGTCTTGGCTTCCAAAGTTTTCTTCACTGTTGTTGCAAGCTGCTTCAGCGTGAATGGCTTTGGCAGGAACGTGAAGTTCTCATCAGCTGGCAGATTCTTCTCAAACGCATCCTCAGCGTAGCCGGACACAAAGATGATCTTCAGATCAGGCCGTGTTTTGCGCAGTTCAATGAGCAGGCTCGGCCCATCCATCTCCGGCATCACCACGTCAGAAACCACAAGATCAACCCTGCCGCCGGTCTCTTCCATCACTTCAAGCGCTTCAGTGCCAGAACCGGCTTCAAACACCTCATAGCCACGGCCACTCAAAGCGCGTGCTGCAAAGGCCCGCACAGCTTCCTCATCCTCAACAAGAAGAATAGTTGCAGAACCTGTCAGGTCCGCCTCGGTCACTTCCTGCTCGGGTTTAACTTCAACAATCTCGTCCTTCTCGGAAGGGATGTAGCGTGGCAGGAAGATGCGGAAGGTGGTACCAACACCAACTTCACTGGTACAGAACACATAGCCGCCGGTCTGCTTCACAATACCGTAGACCGTTGAGAGCCCCAGACCGGTTCCCTTGCCCACATCCTTGGTTGAGAAGAACGGCTCGAAGATCTTGTCCATGATGTCCTGCGTCATCCCATGGCCATTATCAGCAACCTCAATAAGCACGTACTCACCCGCTGGCATGCCGCGTGTGTTCTCGTAAGTCTTGGAAACTGTCTCTTCCACGTTGAGCGTGCGAATGGAGACCTCGCCTCCACCTTCCATCGCATCACGCGCATTCACCGCAAGGTTGACGATCACCTGCTCAAGCTGGTTCACATCAGCCATTACCGGCCACAGCTCACGGCCATGCACCAGTTTCAACTCAATCTTCTCGCCAAGCAGACGGTCCAGTAGAATGGAAACATCCGCCAGCACGTCAGCCAGCGCAAGCTCCTGCGGACGCAAGGTCTGGCGGCGGGAAAAAGCAAGCAGCTGGCGCACAAGGCCCGCAGCCCTGTTCGCATTCTGCTTGATGTTCATGATGTCCTGGAACGCCGGATCCGTTGGACGATGGCTCGCCAGCAGCAGATCGGAAAACCCGATGATCGCCGTCAGAACATTGTTAAAGTCATGGGCCACACCGCCCGCAAGCTGGCCAATGGCCTGCATCTTCTGGCTTTGCGCAAACTGGGCTTCCAGCGCCCGCTGCTGCGTTGTCTCCAACACGTAGACCACTGCCGCATCTTCACCCGCCTGCCCGTCTTGCACGGCAGACACGTAAAACGTTGCAGAGCGTGGATCACCATTGCCTTTCAGGGAAACATCCAGCGGGGCGATCTCACTCTTGCCCAGCGCGGCTTCATCAAGCGCTGCCTGCAAGGCTGAACGATCATTCTCAACCACAAACTCGGTCAGCTTCACATCTTTGCCAAGCCCCTCACCGGCCTCAAACAAGCGCATGAACGGACCATTGGTGCGCTCAACCCGGCCATTCTTGTCAATGGATGCAATGGCAACCGGTGTGTTGTTGAAGAACCGCGAGAACCGAACCTCGGCAGCCCGTAGCGCTTCTTCATCATCATTGCCCGCAGAACGGTTGATAACAAGCGTGCGGCTGTCGCCAGCAAGACCACCCGCCCCAAATGGAACCCGGTGCACAAGCCGCACAGGCAACCCTGTGCCGCTGCGGGTAACAAGGTCAATATCAAAGCTCTCGGTTTTCACCTCTCCTTCAGAGCCCTGCAAGGCTTCCACAAGAGCCGCGCCTTCACCGCGCACAACATCCTTCAGCGACAACTCACCAGAGATAAACTGGGTCAGATCATAGCCAAGCCAGTCGCAAGGGTCGCATTCAGGTAAACGAGCTTACCGGTGCTGTCTGAAGAGAAGAAACCACAGGGCGCATGATCGAGGAAATTGATAACCCGTTGCAGCTCCTGAAAGGAATTTTCCTGTTCTGTGCGGTCCCGCGTAATGTCAGCGACCTGCCAGATAGTGATACCGCTATCAACTCCGACAGCTGCATCCTGCTCTAATGGGCGCACACTGATCCGGTACCAGCGCGCACCGCTGGCAACTTCTCCAACCGCATTTGGCAGGCGCACTTCTTCTGTTGCATAGCGTCCGGCCCGCACCGCCTGCGAAAGCCGGAAGATAGCATCAGCCGCATCAGGATCTGACGAAAAGACCCGTTCCACCGTGCGCACATCAGCAGGCCCGCGCGCACCGGTTAACCCCGCATAGGACTGATTGGCATAGATGATGCGGCCGTTGTGATCGGCCAGCAAAACACCGTCATCCATTGAATTCATGAAGGATTCAGCCAGCGGATTGCGATGGGTTTTGGAAACAAACCGCAACAGGCCAATGGCCAGAGCAAACAACGAGAAAACCCCGACAACGGCCAGCACACCAAGAAGGCCGAGAATATAAGGCTCTGCCTGCTCTCTGCGCATCAGCGCAAAAGCGGCTGTCGCTGCGACAAGGCCTAGTGCGAGCAGCATCAAGGCCCCAAGGCTGCCCCCTTTGTCTGTCCTGTCAATCACCGGCTCAGGTCGCCGCGCTTCGGTCTTCGTCATCTTACCCTCTCTACGGCTGTCCCGCAGACGATTTGGCTCTACCGCACCATGAGAATAGTCCGCTCAGGAACCGACACTCCAGCACCCCCGTGCTGTTAAGACCGCCAGCTCCTCTTGTTACGCAGCTGCATGACATAACCAATCACCTTTGCAACTGCGGCGTAGTGCTCCTCAGGCACATAATCATTCAGTTCTATCGATGCGTACAACGCACGTGCCAGCGGTGGGTTCTCCACGATCGGCACATCGGATTCTTTCGCAACCTCGCGAATGCGGAGCGCCAGATCATCCACCCCCAGCGCAACACATTGTGGTGCTCCCATGCCCTCTTCATAGCTCAGAGCAACAGCATAGTGGGTCGGGTTTGTAATAACCACTGTCGCATCCGGCACACTTGCCATCATTCTGTTGCGAGAACGCTGAAGGCGCAACTCTCGAATTTTGGCCTTAATCTTCGGATCACCCTCGGATTGCTTGTATTCCTCTTTAACTTCCTGCTGTGTCATCTTTTGCTTTTCAAACCATTTTTTTTCCGCTGCCAGACCAAATCGGCCCCGGCAACAACAGTCATAAGCGCAAGAATTGCCCCAATTACCATTATGGCAAGTTCACGAACCTCCTCCAGCACAAGGTCCGTTTCACGAAACACCACTGTATCCAGCCGGTCCCGTTCTGGCCACAACACCAGAAAAACAACCACTGCAACCGCTGTAATCTTCACGAGCCCTTTCAGGAAGTTGGCGAGGCTGTCTTTAGAAAACAACCTCTTCATCCCGGAAAGCGGCGAGATCTTGTTTAGCTTTGGCTTCAGTCGCTCCGCAGTCCAAAGCGGTTTATGCTGTATAACATTGCCCACCACAGCCAACACCAACAACGTGAGCAGCGGCAAAGCCACCACTGCAAGTATTTCAGGCCCAGTTATTTCTAAAAGGAAAACAAGCGCAGCTGGATCAACAGCAATTGTGTCCGCATGGGCAAAAAAAGCCCGTTAAAACGGAAGAAATCCCCCCAACCATGCTCGGAGCAAGAAAAGAGACCACCAACGCGGTCCCCAGCAAAGAGAACCACGCACTCACTTCCTGCGACTTGGGTATGTCCCCTTTTTCAAACGCATCATCGAGCCGTTTTTGGGTGGGGTCCTCGGTTTTCTCCGAGTCGTCGGAATCTTCAGCCATCAGCTCCCTCGCTAATTCAACAGGAACGGCTGAAGCGCATTTCGGAACTCGGACAGGTAATACCCCATCAAGGTCGAAAGCAGCAGCAGGAAGATACTAAACCCGATCAGAATATTGACCGGCATGGCGATAAAGAAAATCTGCATCTGGGGCATCAGCTTGTTCAGCAGGCCCAGACTGAAATAAAACACGATCCCGACCACGATGAACGGCGCACCCAGACGAACAGCCACAGAGAACATATGCGCCACCGTCTCAACCGCCAGCGCAGACAAATCCCCAACAGGTAGCGGGTTGCCGGGAGGAAACAGCGTAAAGCTGTCCTGCATGGCCGCAATCATCACGTAATGCAGGTTGGTCACAAAAACCATGCAAATGCCAAGCACGTTCAGGAAGTTACCCATCAACGCACCCTGCTGGCCCGAGTTGGTCGCATCCCCGCCCATCGCAAACGCAAGGCCGGACTGGTTGGCCATGATCGTACCGGCCGTGGAAAGCGCATAGGAGATCAGCTTCATGGACAGGCCGATGAAGAACCCCACCAGCAACTCCCCGCCAAGCAGGCTTAAAAGACGCGGCAGACTGCTCATGCATCCGCCGGATAAAGATCAGCATTGAGGGGAGCCAGTACGTAAGTCAGCAACAAGGCGATGGTCAGACGTACACGGACGGGAATAAAGGTTTCACCAAAGGCGGGCACCAGCATAATCATCGTGCCGATGCGTGCAAACATCAGCATAAAGCCCATAACGATCACCGGTAGAAAATCCAGATTGATCGTCACAAAACTGCTCCCGAAATGTCAGAGGTCCCGCGCTGTATGTCGCTCAATAGCCGGAGATAATCAACCCGGCAATGCGGTTTGTAAATGAGTTCATCAACTCACCCATGAAAGGCAAGGTCACCAGCAGCGCAATAAAGATACTCAGGATTTTCGGAACAAACACCAGCGTCTGTTCCTGAATTTGCGTCAGTGCCTGAAACAGCGCCACAATCACACCAACAAGCAGCCCCACAAGCATCACGGGGGCCGAGACCAGAATGAGCGTCCATATGCCTTCGCTGGCAATATCCAGCACCTCTGCTCCGCTCATCCTGCTCTAACCACCATTTCAATCATCCTCTGGCACTGACACATAACGCCAGACGGTTAGATTGGCATCCGCATAATTTCTTCATAAGCAGAAATAACTCGGTCGCGAACCGATACCACTGTTTCCAGCGCAAGTTCGGTCTCCGCAACAGCCGTCACCACATCCACTACATTGGCTTTGCCCTGTAACAGATCGATAGACTGGGTGTCAGCAACCTGACCGCTCTCGTTGATCTCGCTGATCGCGGATTGAACCATAGAGCCAAAAGCATCGCCCTTATCGGCAATCTCGCTGCTGGCTTCAAGTGGATTGCTCAGCTTTGCTGTGTTTGCATATGCACTTGCAGCAATAGAAGCATTAGACATGAATGTATCTCCCTCCGGTATTTAACGACCGGTCATCAACCTTTGAGAATATCGAGTGTTTTCTGCATCATGGAACGGGAGGACTTCACCACGTTCAGGTTCGCTTCATAAGAACGCGTCGCTTCCTGCATATCCGCCATCTCAACCAGCGTATTCACATTGGGCATCTTCACATAGCCCTTGTCGTTGGCTGCCGGATGGTCCGGCTCGTATCTCAGTTTGAACTCGCTTTGATCTTCACGCACCTTGCCAAGCTTCACCAGCTCCGCTTCCACCTTGCTGTCAAAGCTATTGGTAAAGGTAGGACCTTGCGTCGGTACGGATCCGCATCCGGCGTCTGGCCAGTGGAATCGGCGTTGGCAATGTTCTCCGCGATCACGCGCATACGGCCTGTCTGGGCTTTCAGCCCGGACGCCGCAATAAACATCGACTTCATAAAATCCATGGGTTCCTCCCGCATTTGCCCTGATGCATGTCACATCAAAACAACTGCGCTCACTCATCGTCTCAGGCTGTCTTGAACATGCCAAGGCTGCGCGTATAAAGGCTGGTCGCTGTTTGATAATCGATCTGGTTCTGAGCGATCTTCATCATCTGCTCTTCAAGAACCACGCTGTTGCCGTTTGGCGTTCTTTCAAAGCTGGACGCCTTGTCCGTCTTCGTGCCGACATCAGAGCCAATTCCGCCAGTCGCGATATGGCCAGCGCTGGTCACAACCGGACGCAGCCCACCCGAACCGACTTCAGCATCCACCATGTCCCCAAAGCTCAGTTCCTTAAGCTCTTTGCTGCGATAACCCGGCGTATCTGCATTGGCCACGTTTTCAGCAAGCACACCTTGCCGCTGCTGGTGCCACTGCATCTTTTGGCGCAAGGCCTGGAACATCGGAAGATCAGTTAAGGCCATCTGACAGCACAACCTATGAGACAGACTTGTTAAAATAAACTAGGAATAAGCTGCCTAGATATTGGTTAACAAAATGTTAATTTTAAGATTACATTAATATTTGCGCACCGAAGAATCCTTAGAAAGCAGAGCACTAGCAAATTTCGGAATTTGCCTGCCAGTCACTCAGAATCATCGGCGTTAACACCAGCCGGAACTGCGGCTCAAAAACTGGCAGTTTTTGCCCACCTAGCATAATTCTCGCAGCGCAATAGATCTTCTGGCGAATTTGGCACAAAAAAACACGGGTAACGCCATCAACTTCGCACCTCTGCAGTGTTCATTCTCCCCAAACTATAGGTACAAATGCGCCCATGAGTTAATAAGGGGATTCGTACCCCGATTCCGGCTGTTAGATCAAAATAGCAGCCTGTCGACAGTAGATGGGGAACGTGAATGCCTGACTGGCTGGCCCAAACAACCGGTATGACACAAGGAAGCGCGCTCGTGCTCACAGTCATACTGGCTTTGCTATTTGTGATCGTTCTGGCGGTGGTCTTGATCCCGCAGTTAAAGCGCTTTGCCAGAACCAGTTACAAGGGGTCCCGCAGTCGCCAACCCCGCCTCGCCATAATGGATGCAACCGACCTTGATGCACGGCGCAGACTATTGCTGGTCCGCCGGGATAATGTAGAACACCTCATCATGATTGGCGGCGCCAACGATGTGGTTGTCGAGCAGGGCATCATCGTGGTGTACCTGTCTCTACCCCTCTTCGTGGGCAGATGGGAACCGGCCAACCGGCCACCACCCAGTCCTTCGAGCAAGCGCCAGTCGGAACAGAACCTTCTGCACGCCTGCACTGGGGCGATGAAACCCCAGCTACACCTGAGGAGCTGAAACCTGCACAAGTAAGCCGGCCTGAGCCAGCCCAGAAGCCGGAAGCCAAGGCACCGGCGCAGCCTGCCACGCCAGCACCAGCACCCGCAGCAAGCGCAGCACCCAAAGAAAAGCCTGCCCCTATCGCTCCACCAGCGCCATTGCGCGCCGCAATGCCTGCAGCACAAGCATCAGGAGCACAGCCCGGTAAACCAGCGCCCCTGCAAACGCCAACCATCGGCGGAACGCGCGGCGTGCAAAAACTAGCGGCACGTCCAATTACCGCACGCCCTACACCACCGACACCGGCACGCCCAAACGGCTTTCTCAAGCCAATGCTAAAAGCAGTAACGCCAGAACTGAGCACACCAGCATCTGAGAAAGCGGCACCAAAGCCAGCGGCCAAGCCGGAAGAGGCGAAGGCCGAACCGCAGGTGGCCTCCAAACCAATTCCGATGGCAGCAACAACACCGCCACTGAACGGCCCGGCAGCAAAAGCCGCAAGCGCCTTCATGCGCCCGCGTGTAAACGTAGTGCCAGCCAAGGAACAGGCCCCTCAGAAGAAAGAGCAAGCTCCTCAAAAAGACGAGCAAAAGCCTCAGGCTGCTGCTGAAAAGCCAGTTGCAAAAGCGGACAGCACCGCTGAAATGCCAACAGCAAAGCCGCAAGCCGCCGCCGCGAAGCCCGACCAAAAGCCAGAAACCACACCAAAATCTACTGATAAACCGAAGGCAGAACCGGCTCCGACAAACGACAGTAAGAACGCGCAGCCCAAACAATTGGCTGAAGCGCTAAAGCCTACCAAGCCGGAAGCCAAAGCTGATAAGCCCGAGGCACCGAAAGCTGCAAAGGCATCACCCAAACAAAATCCCAACGACGCCATGGACGGCATCGCAAAGGAAATGGCAGACCTGCTAGATGACATTGAGGCCAACACAAAATAGTTTAGCAGGAATGTTGAAAACAAGACTGAGCGGAACCAAAGGACGAATTGGACTTTTGGTTTTCGCTCTCTTGCTTTTCTGGTTCGGTCCTGCTGCCGCTCAAAGCATTTCCATTGATTTTGGAGGCGGAGAAGGTAACTCGGTCACAGAACGGGCCGTGCAGCTGGTTATGCTGCTCACGGTTCTGTCTCTGGCGCCAAGCATCCTGATTATGGTGACAAGCTTTACCCGTATCGTGGTGGTGCTGTCCCTGCTCCGCTCGGCCATCGGCCTTCAGACCGCACCGCCAAACGCCGTCATGCTGTCTCTGGCCCTGTTCCTGACGGCTTTTGTCATGGCCCCTGCCTTTGAAACCGCATGGGATCTTGGCGCCAGACCAATGATCGAAGGCACCATCGAACCGCAGGAGGCGTTTGAACGCGCCTCCGAACCGTTTCACCAGTTCATGCGTGGGCAGGTACGAGAGTCAGATCTGCTACTCTTTCAGGAGCTGGCCAAGGCCCTGTCCCGGAAACACCGGAAGAGCTGAGCCTGCGCGTTCTGGTCCCCGCCTTCATGATCAGTGAACTGCGCCGCGCCTTTGAAATCGGGTTCCTGCTCTACCTGCCGTTCCTGATCATCGATCTGGTAATTGCATCGGTGCTCATGTCCATGGGTATGATGATGCTGCCACCAATCGTGATTTCCCTGCCCTTCAAGCTCATCTTCTTTGTGCTGGTCGACGGCTGGCAATTGATCGCAGGCAGTCTGGTCCGAAGTTTCGGCACGTAAGGCCACACTCGGAGCAGGAGACATAAACGCAACCTGCTCTGACGCCGCCTAGCAAAGCTGCGCCTGCCTGCAATCAGGCCGGATCACCAAGAATGTCAGCTGGAAGGTGCTAGACGTCTTCTGTCGCAACAATCGGTTTTGCTGACAGATACTGACGCCTGTACTCCTCAAGGAACGACACCAGACTATCCCCGCCGCCAAGCGTTTTGGCCACATTGAGGAACTCAACACCGCGCCTCTCAACAGGCCGGGTCACGATCTCAAAGGTTTTCGCCTCAGGAGACTCGCTCATCTTCTGGGAGTACTTCTGGCGCAGCCGCTCAAGGCCCAGGCTATCTTCCGCCAATGTGTAGGCGATAGCCGCGCGGATCACATCCGCCCGCTCATGATCAGCCAAGGGCACATCATCGGACCAACGACTGCCGTGCATCCGCTCCAGCTGCTCACCCGCCTTGCGCCAGGAGCGTGCAGACCACAAAGTATCAGCCCGCAGTCGCTCCACATCAGGACCGGACATATTCCGCACCAGCTCCAGAGCAAGGTCAGGCCGCCCGCTCTCACTCAAAGCCCGCGCTTCAACAACATTACGCTGGCGCTGCAAAGCTGCCGGCAACTGTCCCTGACGGGTTTGCGAAAGCACCCGCAACGCTTCATCAGGCTTGCGGTTCAACAGATAGACAACAGCAAGATCAGCCGCGATCTGCGCACGTGCAGACCCTTTCAGACGTTTGTCGATCTGGTGCCGCAGTACAGCAGCAGCCTGATCCAGCAGGTCCATATCAATCAGACGACTGGCAAGCATCCGCGCCATCTCGTC
Organism: Pseudovibrio sp. JCM 19062; assembly: GCA_001310715.1. The sequence continues at coordinate 31,056 of BAXV01000011.1, read as the reverse complement.
TCCCTGACGCCCCGCAGGCACCAGCTCGCGAAAATCATAGAACAGCGCAAGCGCTTTTACAGGCTCAAGAACCTGCGCCTTGCCCTCAAGAAACAGCGTCGCGAAGACAGATCCCATTTCATGCTGAATGTCGGAGGTAATCTCTGCACCCGCATCAGACTGAACCGCCTGCGCCATCGCCTCGAAAGCCCGCCGGTAATGACCTTCCTGCGCATGCAGCTGGGCATAAGCCTCAAGGTCTTGAGCTCGGTCTCATCACCGCGCACGATGCAGCAAGGCCTTCCAGCTCTGCCAATGCTGCATCAGCACCAATCAGGCCATCACGGTACCGCAGCTTAACGCCCAGGTATTTGGCTTCCGCCGCTTCCGGCCCCTCGCTGGAACGCACAACCAGATCATACACATCCAGCGCTTCCTGAGAGCGCCCCGAAAGATCCGCAATACGTCCACGCAGCAAATCATACTGAATGGCCTGCTCTTCACTCGCATCCGATGGCTCGATCTGCGACAGAGCGCAAGAGCCTTGCCAAAGTTTCCAAGTTCCAGATGCGTTTTCGCAGCAGCAAGATTAAAGCGCACCTGCAACTTCACTGGATAGTTAGCCGTGACACTCTGGGCACGCCCCAAGTTGGCATGCGCCCCCTGCCAGTCGCCCAACGCAGCATGGGCAAATACCCGCCAAACCGCTGCATCAGGACTGCTGGCAAGCTCAGGGGCCGCCAGATACTCAAGCGCTCCCCCGGTCGCGCCGCCAGCATCTGCGCAGCGCCCATCATACGTTGAACGTGGCGTCCTTGCCGATAAGCGGGTCGTCATCTTCCATGACACTCAAAGCGCCAATGGCCTCCTGCGCAAACCCGCTAGAGAGAAAAAAAACGCGCCATATCCACCGTGGACCGCTCAGCTCATCCGGATCAGCCCGCGCAATCGCCTCTTCATGCGCCCGAAGGTTTTGCATATAATCTTCAGGCTTTTGCTGCTCAAGCTGGGAAAATTCAATCAGGCCCGGTTGGGTCGGATCTTTCACATGGGCACTAATCGTCGTGCCTCTGGAAAGCCCCCGGTTGGAGATCTTCAACCGTCGGGTCTGGAAATCACCAGATCCTCGCCCAGCAGCTCAATATCAATACCATCCGCACTCGGCACCACCGCAAGCCCCTGAGAGCTGCGCAAGATCTTCACCTGCGGGAATCGGTGCGACTTCAAAATGCCGCGAACTGGAGCTGAGCCGCTGACCACATAAATCCGGTCGCCAACGCTCTTGTCGCTCAGCACGTGCAACCGCCCACTTTCGCCAAACGGCAAACGCAGAACGCTGGAGCCATCCCCCTGCACATTGCGCTCAACATCTACCGGAGTGGTCGTCGTGGAGATCGACGGACCAAGCGTAATCGCCCAGGCCTCATCCTGATACTCAATGGAGATTAATGTGGTGCGCTTCAGGTCAAACCGAAGCACCTGCGCACCATCAACACTCTCAAGCTCCACATTGCGGGCAACTTCACTCAAGACCGCAGGAACTCCGCGCCCATCCAGCTGTTCAACGCTATCAAAGACCGCCCAGACCTTGTTATTGCGCCGGAACACAGCAGCGCCCACATCCCCTTTAAACGGAAAAACCAGACGGACAGTATCACCAATGCGATAGTCTCCACGCCAACAATCTCGTCAGCCGGATCACTCTCTTCCCGAATAATCGTTTCAGCCGAAACCCGGCGCGCCAACGCACCGTCATCCTCGGTGCCTGTCGTAACCGGCGCAACCGCCAGCGGAAGTGCGACCTGTGCAGCGGGTTTAGCCATCTCATCAGCAAGGTCAGCTGCTGTAATCACTTCAGCAATAGGATCAGCCTGCGCCTGCTCCACTGCCGCAACAGAAGCCCGATCCACCTCATTAGCAACAGCTTCAGCAGTTTGGATTTGCTGCTTCTGACGCGCCTCCTCACGAAGCTCCTCGTCACTAGCTTCACCTTGGGAACATCCGCAGGACCAGAACGCGGGTCCGGCTCGCCAATCCGTTCCAACTCGGGCTTTGACACTGGCAACGGCATGCGCACCAACTCAAAGTCATCGCCCCCATTTGCAGCAGGCGCTTGGGTTACCTTCGGCGCGGGAACCAGACTTCCCGGCGCGCTGGACATAGCCTGCGCATCCACTGATGGAGCAGCGGCGGTTTTATCTCCCAGCGTGGTGATGACATTCGACACCTCCTGCGGCACGTCATCATTGCCGAACAGCTCTTCACGGATCTCCGCCACACGCGGGTCGAGCTGCCCCATATCCTCAGGAGTAATATCAACAAAAAGCTGTTTGCCCTCCTGGAACGAGCGCACATCAGCGCTCGGATCAACGATCATATTGAAGATCAGGTCATCGTCCCGGGCCTCGGACCCCACATCCAGAACACTGGGCGGCAAACTGGCTTTGAGCCGAGACAGGTCCAGATCTGCGGCCTGATCGAACTTGACGCGGATGTTGTTTCCCGAACGCTCGAACGCGCTGTTCACTTTCACGTTCCAGTTAAACACCAGACGGGTAAAGGTTGGATGTTCGCCAACCCGTAGCTTGACCTTGATCTCCTGATCCTCAATCGCGTTGGCTTCTTCCAGAATACGAACCCGCTCAAGCGCTTCGGCAGCCCGCCGCGCAAGCTCGTCCACCACATCCTGAGGCAAAGCAGGCGGCCTGCCTTCATAGCTGGCGGCAGAAGATCAATAAACAGCTTCTCACCAGCTCCATGCTGTGAATGTTCAGTGTCTGGCGCAACGCAAACCGCAAAGCAGCGCCATCTGGATCAGCACGGGCAATGGAAATGTAATCACTCAGCTGCTCAGGGACATCATCAATATCCGCATCAATACCGTCGGGAAAGGAGATACGCAGCACACTGGTGGAGATGGAAGCCTCATAGGGCGGCAGCAGAGTACGATCCTCAAACGTGATCACCATCCGCGCAAACTCGCCTGTGTCTTCCACTTCAACAACAGCAGATGCAGGCTCAGCCCAAGCGTTCAGGACACTACCGCCAAGAGCGGTCGTGGCAAGCATAAAGGAGACAAGCCAAGCCCTACCCTTTACCTTCACACTGCGTACCCCATGGAATGCATGGCGCGGCAATAAAGGTAAAGCGGCGCGCAGAAAGGAAAGCTTCTGCTTAGCCCCAAAGTCGCCCCCAGATTCGACCATGCCCGATTCTTACTCCTAAAATTTAATAGGTATCTGTAACAATTGGCTATTAACGCAAGCTTACAGAATCCGGGACCACCAACCAAAAGCACCAACTAGTGCAGTTAATTCCCCTGAATCTTCGGGAGGACTGTCGACGTGGTTGTCACAGTGCGGCTCTTGCCCGCAGCAAGTGCCATGGTCAACTGCTCTGCAACTTCCGGGTCCATCTCGGAAAGAACGTCAGCCATCTTTCTAGGCTGCATCTGCTTCACGACCTTGAGCATGATCTCCAGATCCAGACGATTGAAGATCCGCGCCGCATTCTTGGCCTTCATGCTCTCATAGATCTTCACCAGATCCATAATCTCTTCCGCGGCCTGCTCTTCCTGACGCTGGGTTTCGGAATTGATCTTCGCTTCAAGCGCTTTAAGCTCCTGAAAGCGCTCATTCAGCCGCGCTTCAGCTGCACCCAGAACCTGCTCCCGCAGCTCCAGATCCTGCTCACGTTGATTGAGCGCATCCCGGCGATTACCCAGACTGTTCAGCACGGCCAGTTCCGAAACAGAGTTCGTTGGAACCCCGCTTTCCATAACCCCATCCGTAGCCTGCGCCATCTGAATTGTCCGCAGGCTGTTTGGCAAGACAGGATCCTGCGCATCAGAGGCAACCACTTCCCTGGCCTTTGCTGTCTGGGACTGCTGGGCATCCGCCACACGAACAGCACCTATTGGGAAAGTACCTCCCAGAAAGAAACCAAGCAGTTTCAAAACCAGAAGGGCACTACCAGCAAAGACAACGATTGGAAGGAGCCTGAGTTTCATGCTACGCGTTCCTGCGCCTGCTTACGAAACCGCTCAAGGCGAGCCGCAGACTCGTTGGCAGCTTCCCGAATATCCTGTGTAACCGAGCGGGTCGAAGGCTTCGCAGCCGCTGCCCTGCGCGGCTCAGCCGCAGCCACCTCACTGTGCGCCTCTACCGGAGCAGGAACCTCATGTTCGGCAAGTATCCCCGCAGCAAGTCCTTCAGCCGCAGTCTCATAAGTACGAGCCGATGAGCCAACCGGTGCAGCAACGCGGGTATTGCGATCAGCAAGCGCGCTATCAGCAACACTGCCAACACGATCCAGCACGTCCTCACCGGCACCCAGCTGATCTGTAAGCTTGCGGGAAACAGCCTCAGCCTCCCCCAGACGTGCACCAAGAGTGCGGTCCGCATTTCCGGCGATGGACTTGAGCCCATGATCGCACGCTCTGCAATCTCGGTTGCTGTAATCAGCTCGGAGATGGTTGCACGCAGCGATTCCTCATCGGACCGCAAACGGCTAAGACGAGCATTCAGCTTCCAGCAATAGCCAATGGTGATGACCAGAAGAACGGCAACAATAGTTCGATGATAAGACCTAGGGACATAGCTAGTTTGTCTCCAGTTCGTTTTGCAGGGACTTTTCAAAAGCGGCGAGTGTCATCTTGGGTTGTTTCAACTTCTTTGAGATCTCGACCGAAATCCGGTCACCAACGTGACCCATGAGGCCTTCGGTCAAAGGCACTCCTCCGCATTTCACCTGAACAGGATCGCGGGGTCCGGTGTCAAACAGCAAGGTCTGACCGACCTCCAGATTCAAAACCCGCTGGAGCGGGATGGTATTTTCATAAAGGACCGCATCAACCTGCACTTCTGAGGAATAAACCTCGGTGGCAAGATGCTCCTCCCAGATTGAATCGCGCCCGAACTTTTCACCCATAAACATCTGCAGAAGCAGATCACGGATTGGCTCAAGGGTCGCATACGGCAGCACAATTTCGACCTTGCCGCCACGGTCTTCCATATCAATGCGCAACTCAACCATGATAGCCGCGTTCGCAGGCCGGGAGATCGCAGCAAAGCGCGGATTGGTTTCCAGTCGCTCCAGAGGAAAACTGACCGGAGACAGCGGGGCAAAAGCCTGCTCTGCATCCAGCAAAATAATCTCGATCATCCGCCGCACCAGATTGGTTTCAATCGTGGTGTAAGGACGTCCTTCAACCCGCGTCGCGACGTACTACGCCCGCCGCCCAACAACACATCGATGATTGAATAGATCAGAGAGCTTTCAACGGTAACCAGCCCAAAACCATCCCATTCCCGCGCTTTGAAAACACCCAGAATGGCAGGCAGAGGAATGGAGTTCAGGTAATCGCCGAAACGTACGTTGGTCATGGAGTCTAAGGAGACTTCAACATTGTCCGACGTAAAGTTGCGCAGCGAAGTTGTTGTCAGGCGCACAAGACGGTCAAAGATGATCTCCAACATCGGCAGGCGCTCATAAGACACCATAGCCGAGTTGATCAGTGCACGAACACCACCTTCATCACCGCTCAGAGAACCATCCAGCGTAAAGCCCAGAAGATTGTCGATCTCTTCCTGATTGAGAATACGGTCGGCACCACGGGACGCGCTATCAAGATCAGGTTCGCTGTCGTCGATCATCGCAGCCCATTGAGCTGCAGCCTCTTCTCCGCCTTCTACACCTTGCTCCTGAAGCGCAGCGCCCCACGCAGCAGCAAGGTCCTCATCACTGTCACCACCACTTTCAGAAAGCGCTTGATCCCAGGCATCATCCAGATTTTCGGGGAGACCATCGGTATCTGACATATGCCGCTCTCCCCCTACTGAATCAGGATCTCTTTAAAGAGAACCCCTTCAACTTTAGCTGGATAGATTGCAGAGTTGATGCGGCGCAGCAGCTGCTCTTTCAATCGGAACAACCCGGCAGACCCTTCAAGGTCAGCGGGGCGCAGCTCGCGCAGATAAATCTGGAAGGCATCAAGAATGCGCGGAAGATACGGCTCAACCTGAGAAACCATATGCGCGCTCTCAACCTCAAGCGCGATGCGGACTTTCAGGTATGTGGTTCGCCCTTGGGTAGAAAGGTTCACCGTCATTTCCGGCAGGTCGTAAAAAACCACAGGTTTAGTACTAACCCGCTCAACCGTACCGTCGGCTCGTTTGACGGTTGTGGTATTATTAAGATCGAACACGTCCATTACATAGGCCCCACCTACACCAAGGGTCAGCAGCAAGACGCCAGCAATCGCTCCGATAACGACCTTGCGTTTGCCGGCTCTACCCTCATCCTCGGTATTCTGCGGTTCCGTATCTGCCATTTTTGCGTCCCGGTGAATCGCAATCAAAGGTTTAAGTATTGTTAATTCAATCTAATTGGTTAATAGAGATTACCACATAGTTAACACACTATTACTAAGCAATTTTTGCCCACTAGGAAATTAAAGTAGGCATATTTTATCAGTTACTTAACAGATATTTTGCGACCCACCCCCTCAAAACAGCAGAAATCAGCCAACGCCCAAACTGGCACAACTCCTGCAAGAACCTTGGCGCAGCGGGTCTGGGGAGATCTGTTGCAATGCTGGGGAGCATAAAATGGAAAACGCACAGCTGATCGGCCTGTCACGTCAAAGTGCCCTTCGTCGGAACTTGGATGTGGTGGCCAACAATCTGGCTAACATTAATACATCTGGCTACAAGGCTCAAAGGCTGATCTTTGAGGAATACCTGATGCCAACAGCACAGGCCTCCGAGTTTCAGGGTCCAGACCGCCCCCTTTCCTTTACGCAGGATGTGGGCACGGCAACAGTATTGACACAAGGCTCAATCCAACTGACCGGAAACACGCTAGACGTTGCCATTGATGGCGACGGCTATCTGGCTGTTCAAGGCGCAGGCGGTGAGCAGCTCTACACCCGCGCTGGCAGCCTTGCGATTGACCCGGAAGGCACACTTGTAACCGATGCAGGCCTGCCGGTTCTGGCTGACGGTGCCCCAATCCAGATCAATCCAGAAGATGGTGAGATCACCATCACCAAAGAAGGCGTCATCTCCACCCCGCAAGCACAGCTTGGGCGACTGGATGTTTACACCTTCGACAACCGCCAGCAACTTACAAACGCTGGCACCAACCTGTTTTCCGGCATTGACCCTATCCCAGCGAACAACCCGACCATCGTACAGGGCGCTCTTGAGAGCTCCAACGTGGAAGGGGTTCGCGAAATCTCCCGCATGATCGAAATCACCCGCCAATATCAAAGCGTGTCCAAGATGATGTCGCAGCGCAACGAACTCCGTCAGCGCTCCATCCGCGAACTTGGATCGGTTGAAGCTTAAGGATCTGCCTAATGAAAGCCCTACACATCGCCGCAACCGGCATGAAAGCCCAGGAACTGAACGTCGAAGTCATTTCGAACAACGTGGCCAACATGCGCACCACTGGCTACAAACGCCAGCGCGCAGACTTTCAGGACCTGCTCTACGAAAACCAGCGCCGCATGGGCACCGAAACCTCTGACGCAGGAACAATCGTTCCAAACGGCGTGCAGATCGGCTCCGGTGTGCGCACAGCCGCAACCACACGCATTATGTCCGCAGGCTCAGTTACCCAAACCGGCAACGAATACGACATCACAATCCGCGGCGAAGGTTTCTTCCAGATCCAGCGCCCGGACGGCACAACCGGCTACACCCGCGACGGCTCCTTTGCCCGCTCCCCGACCGGTCAGCTTGTCACCAAGGATGGCTACACGGTCGAACCCGGCATCACCATTCCAGACAACGCACGCGATCTGACAATCAACGTACAGGGCCTTGTTCAGGCCATGGATGATAATGAGCAGTTGCTCAACCTTGGTCAGATCGAAGTTGCACGTTTCATCAACCAGGCTGGTCTGGAAGCCATTGGTGACAACCTCTTCCTTGAAACCGCAGCAAGTGGCCCACCACAGATCGACACTCCGGGTAATGCAGGCTTCGGCAACATCCTTCAGCGTCACCTTGAATCTTCCAACGTGGATGCCGTCACAGAACTCTCCAGCCTGATCGCCGCACAGCGCGCCTATGAGATGAACTCCAAGATCATCAAGGCCGCAGACGAGATGTACTCCACGACGACTAATCTTCGCTAAGGAGCTGACCTGATGAGACAGTTGGTAAGTACACTCTTTGCAGGATTACTGGCACTGGCAGCAGGTAGCGCGTTCGCAGCACCAACCTTGCGTCCGGTCGTCAACGTCACCGGTCCAGTCGTGACAATCGGAGACTTTTACACCGAGGCCGGAGATCTGGCTCAAACTCCGATTTTTCGCAGCCCGGACCTTGGAACGACCGGCAACGTCTCTGCCTGATCATCGCACAGCAGGCACAGGCCGCAGGCTTCATTCGCGCCGACACCAACGGCCTGACCAACGTAAGCGTACACCGCCTGTCCATTCCGGTTGATGAAACACTCATCTCCGACATCCTGCGCAATGCCTTTGCCGAGCGCGCCAGCGTACAGCCGGACGAAATCGAGATCACCTATAACTCCCTGCTTCCGGTCAACCTGCAGGCAGACGCCAACTCCGTCTCCCCGCTGACCATCGGGCACATCAACTGGTCGCCTCGCACCGCACGCTTCAAAGCAATTCTCAACGTGGTACAGGAAGGTCAAAGCAGACCGATCTCTGTCATTGGCAACGCCTCCCAGATGGTCTCCATCACCACACTGGCACGCAATCTGGAGCGCGGCACGGTTATCACCGCAAACGACATTCGCGAAGAGCGCAAACCCGCCTCCCGCTTGGCCGGACGCGAGTTTCTTGCAGCAGCTGATCTGGTCGGCATGGAAGTCCGCCGCAACATGCGCTCTGGCTCCACACTCACCCCAAGAGACGTGAGCACTCCCGTTCTCATCAAACGCGGTGCCAAGGTGACTGTGCTCTACAAAATCCCCGGCATGAACATCACCACACAGGGCAAAGCCAAATCCGCAGGCGGCAGAAACGACCTGATCGAGATCGTGAACCCAATCTCCAATAAGACAATCCTTGCAGAAGTGGTCGGCACAAACATTGCTGTCGTAAGCACCACCAGCACGCAAGTTGCAGCCGTACTGGAGACCCGTTGATGCCTAAGACATCCTCAAAAGCAAAGCTCAAGCAGTACGCAGCACTTTCCATCGCCCTGCTTGCCCTTACAGGCTGCGGAACCGCAGACAAGCTCTCCAAGATTGGTCAGGAGCCGGCCCTCACCGCCATTCAGGACCCACGTACTCAACCGGGATACCGCCCGGTCCAGATGCCAATGCCCGTGAAGGAAACACAGCGTTACAACGCAAACTCGCTCTGGAGCACTGGCAACCGAGCCTTCTTTCAGGATCAGCGCGCAAAGCGTGTCGGCGACATCGTCACCGTCAACGTGACCATCTCCGACAAGGCAGCCTTTGAAAACACATCAAGGAGCTCACGCAGCGACACAAAGAATGCTGGCGCTGGTGGAGCGCTGGGAACAGCAATCGACAAGATCGCGCTTCCCTCAGGAACCTCAGCAGATGCCCTCGCATCCATCAACAGCTCCGACAACTTTCAAGGCAGCGGCTCCATTGACCGCGAAGAAAGTCTGAAGACACCGTGGCCGCTGTCGTGACACAGGTCCTGCCCAACTCCAACCTCGTCATCGAGGGCCGTCAGGAGGTGCGCGTCAACCATGAAGTGCGCGAGTTAATCGTGGCCGGTGTAGTTCGCCCGCAGGACATTGCTGCTGACAACACGGTCGAGAGCACCAAGATTGCAGAGGCACGCATTGGCTATGGTGCCGCGGCCAGATCTCCGTCGCCCAGCAGCCGCGCTACGGCAGTCAGGTGCTGGACATCGTTCTTCCGTTTTAGAGCGTATTCGCGAAAAGTGTTTCCGGTTTTCGGACAGGAATACGCATGAAAATAAAGAGTTGGAGCTTGCCGCGTGAATGCACGTGAACGCAGCACGCTCTAAAGAAAATCAAGAACCCGATGCCGCTCAATAAGCTCCCCAGCTTGAGCGGCACATAAAGCGGGCCCGGCAACATGCTCCCCAGCATGCCGGGCTCGTTTTCTTTCATACTCTGAAGCACGGCAAGGCCCGCAACACCAGCAAAAACAAAACAGGGGAAGCACAGCTCAGCTACGCTTCCCCTGTAAAGGTATACTTCAAGTATGAGTGCCTAAAATTTAGGACCACAGCTTGAAAGGTGATATCCTGTCTCCCTGAGGATCAGTCATCCCGATAGATTTTCTCACGACGCTCATGTGCCTCTTGAGCCTCGATTGAAAGCGTTGCGATGGGTCGCGCATCCAGACGACGTACAGAGATTGGTTCACCAGTCTCTTCACAGTAGCCATAGGATCCGTCTTCAATGCGAGCGAGAGCGGCGTCAATTTTGGAAATCAACTTTCTCTGCCGGTCACGCGCACGTAATTCAATCGACCGATCGGTTTCAGAAGAAGCACGGTCAGCCAAATCTGGATGATTTGTGCTTTCTTCTTGAAGCGCAGCAAGGGTATCCTTGCTCTCTTTCAGAATATCTTCCTTCCACGTGAGCAACTTCCTACGAAAGTACTCGCGCTGTTGGTCGTTCATGAATGGTTCATCCTGTGATGGACGATAATCAATTGCGACATCAACTGCCATCTGAAACTCCGCCTAATTATAAGGGCGGCTGGAATATAGCGAGAGGATCCTGAAACAACAATCTACTAAAAAGATGAAATTGTCTAAGAATGCAAATTTGCATAATATTCAGTCATTTAAGCGGTTGGAAACGTCCACAACCACCCTAGTTTTACAGGCATTTTTCCATAGCGATACGTTATTCTACGTAATGACCCAACTTCGCGAGCTCGATTCTGGCACGTAATTCAATATCTTCGACCACCTTGTCGAGGCCGGGATTACCGCTTTTCACCCTCATGGACAGGTTACCCACCAACCGCTCCAAACGCTCCTGTTGCACCTTCCCTGCAACAGGTCCATCCGCAGCGCATCCAGCTGGTCCAGAAGTTTATTTCCATGCTGCACGGCGCGCCGTCTGTCATCGACCTGAACGTCCATTTGCTGAAGGGCCAGCAACGAATCCACACCTTGCAGCGCAGGTGCCGGGACACTCGTTTGCGACTGGGCAACGCTGCCGGTTTCTTCCTCGACAGCAAATGCACCTGCCTGCTCACCTTCAGAACCTTTGCGGCGCTTCTTTTCCACTTTACCCGTGGAGTTCAAACCAGAAACCGGAGTGGTGCGTACAAGCAAAACCTGACCCTCAGAGCTGTGTAATTGGACAAAAAGGAGAAACCCGAACGCATTTGCCGAGCTGATAACACCAAACTTTACCAAGCAGGCAACAATTGCCGCATTAAAATTTGCAGTGCTTTAACCTTTATCCACCCCCTACTGAAAATATCAAGTAAATTCATACGGTTAAAAAAATGACAGGCCCAACACCGCAACTGGCACAAAAATCGCATAACTAATGTAAGTGTGAATTGTAGAACCGGGTACCAATGCGCTCTCTCGCAAGCTTGACCAGAATCGCCGCAGCGGCATTGATTGTTCTTTTGGGCGCAACCCTTCAGGGAAATGCAGCCTCACGGATCAAGGATATCGCTGATTTTGAAGGCATCCGAGACAACCAGCTCATCGGTTACGGCCTTGTCGTCGGACTTCAGGCACAGGCGACTCCCTCAACGCCTCACCATTCACCCGGCAATCTTTGCAGGCAATGCTGGAGCGCCTCGGCGTCAACACCAACGAAGCCGAGCTGAACACAAAGAACACCGCCGCTGTGATGGTAACAGCCAACCTGCCAGCTTTCTCCACGCAGAACCCGCATCGACGTCACCGTCAGCGCATTGGGTGATGCCAAGAACCTGCAAGGCGGCACTTTGCTTGTGACACCCCTCATGGTGCAGACGGAGAAGCCTACGCCATCGCTCAAGGCCCTGTGGCAATCGCTGGCTTTGCAGCACAAGGAGACGCAGCCTCTGTTGTACGCGGCGTACCCACAGCAGGCCGCATTCCAAACGGAGGCTTGGTGGAGCGCGAGGTAGAGTTCAAGCTCTCATCCCTCAGCACCATTCGCATCGCCCTGCGCAACCCGGACCTGACCACCTCTCGCCGCATCGCAATCGCGGTCAACGAGCTGATCGGACTGCCAACTGCAGAGCCGCTCGATCCGGCCACCGTCGCCTCACACTTCCAAAGCAGTTTGACGGCAACATCGTTGATCTCATCACCGACATCGAGCAGCTGATCGTCGAACCGGACCTGCCCGCAAAAATTGTCATCGACGAAAGCTCCGGCATCATCGTTATGGGGCAGCAGGTGAAGGTCTCCACCGTCGCAGTCGCACAAGGCAATCTCACAGTGACTATCTCAGAGTCACCAGAAGTGGTTCAGCCGCTGCCATTCACACAAGGCGAGACAGCAACTGTGCCCCGCTCCAATGTGCAAGTCACAGAGGACAACCGGCAACTGGCGCTGGTCAACGAAACAATCACGCTTCAGCAGCTCGTGGATGGATTGAACGCACTTGGCATTGGGCCAAGAGATCTGATCTCCATTCTACAGGCCATCAAAGCCGCTGGCGCCCTTCAGGCAGAAATCGAGGTCCTCTAATGCTCCAGCAAGCACAACTGCCGTCGCCAGCCCTGCAAAGCTCCGCAGACCTTGTCTCAAGCGCAGCACAGGCAAACAATCCAGCAGCCGCCAAAGATCCGCTGATGGAGAAGGCAAAGGAATTTGAAGCCGTCTTCCTGAACGAGATGTTGCAAAACATGTTCACCGGCTTGGATGAAGGCGGAACCTACGGAAACAGCGAGGCTCCGACGCCTGGCGCTCCATGCTGGTCAACGAGTACGCCAACACACTGTCTCAGTCCGGCGGCATTGGTATTGCATCTTCAGTCCACTCGCAACTCCTCCAACTTCAAGAGAACGCAGTATGACCAACCAGCACGACGCTGAAACTGATCAAGCGACCGTATCGTTTGAGGAAGAACCAATTCAGACACGGCTACAGGCCGAAGTCTTCTGCGAGAATTTTGAAGTGGCTATGGACAATCTCCTCAGCGCAATTGAGGCGGAAACTGCGCTCCTGCGCGACGGGCAAATCTCAGAGCTGCCAACCGTCGCCCCACAAAAACATGCGGCGATTGAAACGTACCTCTCCGGCATTCGCGTTGCCAGTGCAAACACGATCGCACTTGGCAATCTGGTGCCACAAGCCATTCAACGTATGCGCGAGCGGCACGACAGCCTGCGGCCAATCCTGCAAACCAACCTGCAAGTGGTCTCAACCGCCCGAACAGTCACAGATAACATTATCGAAACTGTCGCCAAAGCTGTTGGTTCTCAGGTAAAAACAAAAGGTTATGGCGCAAACGGCCTGATGAGCTCCCCTCAAAGATCAGCCCAGGCATTGCCGTTAACCAAACCCTATAATCTGCACCCATTTACCCGTGCATATTAACGAAATACGCTGAAACGCATCAAGTCGCCCCTCAAATATAGGGGGTTTTTGGCGGTTTTCAGTCGCATTTCTATAAATATTTAGTAAATATCGAGCATTAATATTAATTTTATTTAAGAAGATTCCCTTTTAAGTTGTTCACAATTGAAAACGTGGGGGACACGATGGAAATAGTCGCACAAAGACCGACCCTCTTGCACCAGTCATTAATGACGCAAGCGGCACCGGTAAAATCAGAGAGCGCACAGGTCAAAACCGAGCTCTCCGGACACAGGCCGTCACCGCCTCCTCCGAGTCTTCGGGCAACCCGACTGCCTCTGAAAAGTCCTATGTCTCCGATTCAAGACTAGGCCTTATTCCGGGCAAGCCGAAGGAAGAGGAAAGCCGTGTTGAGCGCGGTTACAATTACGACGAGGAATCCGAAGAGCTCGTCTACTCAATGACACAACAGCCGGAAGGCGATGTCATTTACGAGCTGCCGTCCAAGACAGCCCGCCGCATCCGTGCCTTTGTCGATGAAGTGCTCCAGATGCAGGAAAAACGCAGTCTTGGTGGAGAGGCAAAGGATATAGAGCCAGCTATCTATGAGGCGAAGTAGGCCGAGCCAGCACAAGCAAAGCAGGAGAGCGCCACTTAGGCTTTATCCTCCCAGCCAATCAGAGTTATCCCCCTTGAGCCATGCCGCCCCCGCAGCACGGCTCTTTTTTTTGCCCGCACAACGACAACCACATAACAACGCCCATACCACCATAAAAACGCAAAGCAACGCACAAACCAACGCAAACGGTCGCAAAGCACCACACAAAAGAAAAACGCGCCCTAAAAGAGCGCGTTCCCCAAATCTCAAATCTGAACTTAAGCTTATCGGATAAGCTGCAGAACAGACGCGTTAGCCTGAGTAGCCAAACCAAGTGTGGAAGTTGCAATCTGGTTCTGAGTGTTCAGAGCCGCCAGATTAGCACCTTCAAGGTTGGTATCAGCCAGCGTCAGTTTACCAGCACCTTCCTGCAAAGTATTGATCAGATCAGCCGTGAAGTCCTGACGGTTGGTCACGATAGACAGGTTTGTACCGAAGGTAGAAGCCTGTGCACGCAGATCTTCCTGAGCTGCACGAACCTGATCAAGAGAAGCTTCGATCAACTCGTCTGAGCCCCAACCGCGACCAGCAATTGCGTCTACATCAGCAGTAATCTTCTGCTTTGAAGTATCCCCAAAATCACCACCAGTCTCACTACCGGTATATGCAACACTATATTCTTTAGCGTTATCTCCCTTGGATTTATTATCCAAGGTCAACTCTTGGGTAGTGTTATCAAAGGCAGCCTCCAGATCAGTGAAGCCAGCAGCATTAAGATCATTCACAAGATTCGCAACAGTTGAGTCCGCACCAATTGTGAACTCATGCGTCTTCCCAGCTTCTTCGGTGATGGTGATCGTATCGCCTACACCAAAGCCGGTAATATCTTTGAGTTTTGTCGCTGTAATGTCGGTGTTACCACCATCACCAATAACAGAAACACTTGCACCACTCACACCACTAGAGGTGTTATCGGAATATCCAACATCAACGTTAACAGCAGCACCAGCAATTTCGAGATCGCCACCAGTTACGGTTACAGTTGCATCTTGGTTACCAGCAGTTTCGCGAATTTTATTCTGCAAAGCTTCTTGGACATCTCCCAGAGTGGTTCCTTCGCCAATAGTAAGCAACTCGCTACCATCAACTGTAATGGCATCACCTACGGCAAAATTAGCGCCATCGGAAATCGCCGCACCAATACCTAAGTCAGCACCGGTACCGTCCAGAAACACATCAGTCGTTTTATTTGTCCCTGTTCCCGCTGCTGCACTGAGAATATCGTCAGCAGAAATGCCTAGCTTAAACGCACCTTTGCCGTCTTCTTCGTCAATTTCACCAACCGTATCGCCAATGCGGTCAAGCTTGATGCTAGAATTCGAAGAATCAAGATCAGTGTAATCAACCGCGCCAATGTTTAGCTTGGAAGAACCATCTTCGTTAAACTTAACAAGCAGATCGTTACCATCACCACCAAGCAGGTTTTTACCCTTGTAGCCGGAATCCTTAGCAATATCTTCGATTTGCGTGCGCAACTCATTGAATTCTTCAGCGTATTTTGCACGCGTATCAGCATCTTCTGACTGAAGAGCCTGGTTCGCTTTAGCTTTTGCCGCATCAAGGAGCTTGTTAATCCCTTGAATACCTTTATCAGCAGCTCCTAGCGTAGAAACAGACTGACCAATGTCATCCTGCAGATTGCTCAGGTCAGACGCACGTGCATTCAAAGAAGATGCCGTGAAGAATGAGTTTGGATTATCAAGCGCAGAGTTTACTTTGTTGCCAGTAGCAAGACGCTCTTGCGTTTGCCCGATCAGGCTCGCTGTGCTCTGCAAGGTGCTCAGGTTGGAACGTACCGAAGCGGTAAGTGTAATATCAGCCATTTTATAGGTCCCTTCTAGGATAATAAATGACCCGTTCTGGGTCACAACGCAGCAAAAAAATTACTGAGTTTTAATTGGGTACAATTACCCGCACTGCGAGTAAAGAGGGAACGTGTTAACAGTGGCTTAATAAATCAGGGATTGTGGCTTTTTGACACTTTTGAGCAACCCAAAGAGATATTTACAACAATGAAATCAACGCACTATGAAACTGAGACGGCAAAGCATCACATAAATTTTGTCTGTGCATATTTCCACTCGCAGTTTACCTTTCAGATCGCTCAACAACCCGACTCACAACGCACTTTAGAGGCGCTCTAAACTTGCAAGGAATTTTAAATAATTCGCTGCATAACTCGTCAAAAATAACTAGATTAACCTTTTGGTTGCCCTCATAGTTAACACTGCTTTGAAGGAGGCTGCATGGCGCTAAAGGTCGAACTAAAACCCGGTGAAAAACTGATTGTCGGTGAAACGCTTATCACCAACGATAAGCAGCGTGCACGTTTCTTCATTCAAGGGGATGCTCCTATCCTGCGGGAAAAGGATATCCTCCTCCCGGAAGACGCCAGCACCATGGCACAGCAAGTCTACCTTGCGGTGCAAGTTATGTATTTGAAACAGGACATAACGGTCACTCAAAAAGAATATTTCGACGTGATCGGCAAAATCCTGCAGGCCGCGCCCAGCACGCGCGACCTTATCAGCGAAATTAGCTCAGCAATACTGCGAGAAGAGCTCTATCGTGCCCTGAAGCTCGCCAAAAAAACTGATTGAATATGAAAGGACTTTGATAAGTCATGTATCAACAAGCAACACAGGCGTATCAGCAGTCCGCGAACACCTCGGCCTCGACGGATCCAAGGGCGCTGGAAGCTGAAGCCCTGATGAAAGCAGCAGCACGCCTTTCTGTGCTGCAACGTGAGTGGGAAACAGTTTCACGCGAAGAACGCAACGAAACCCTCATATTCAATCGCACGCTCTGGACAATCTTTGTCACCGAAGCCACAGCAGAGTACAGCGAACTGCCACTGGACCTGCAAAACAACATCGCCAATCTGGCCTTGTTTACCTTCAACAGAACGTTGGAAATGATGGGTGGCGCTGAACCTGAGGCGCTAGAGACAATGATCAACATCAACAAGTCTCTTGCAGCCGGCCTAAGAGGCCAAAAAGCAAACCCGTAAAGTAAAAAAAGCCTCCGGTAAGGAGGCTTTTTGCTATCTCAGGAAATTCGTAATACTAAGATTGAGTAGTATAGACGTTGCCTGAAACGATGCATCCAGATCCGTCCTTAAAACGGCAATCTCCGTACCAACCTCGGTCTTGTCAACATTCTCAAGCGAGGTCAATGTGTTATGATAGGTCAAGGACGCTTGCTGCTGCCGGTCTACCGTACGCTTCACCGTTGTATTCACCACTGACATCTCAGCAGCGACACTCTGGATACCTGAGTTCCGGTCCCCAGCAAACGAAAGCGCATCCTCACTCATCTTTGCCAGCTCGGAATAATAGGACTTTGCGATGGCCACATGAGCTTCATTATCAGGATCCTCTGCCTTAAAATCCGCCGCTACAAAAACAGCCAGATTCCGCAACTGATCTACAAAAGCAGACTCATTTGCACGCGCGCCATATTCAACACGCACATTGTCATCAATCTGCACGCTCTTGTCAGCACGTGGATTGTCGTCGTCATCGGTACCCGTGTACCAGTCCACCAGTAGATCAGAGGCAGTCTCGTACCCAGATCCATCGTCCAGTGGTATCTTTAGCGCTGGATCATTACTAAAGAACGCCTCGCCGAGCTTAACATCAAAATCTGGCATCATACGTAGTTTAGTCGTGGCAAGCTCCCCAATCGCCTCATCAAAGGCAGCCTTAACATTCTCGGCACTTTCTTCAGCATCGGCCCCAATCAGAAAAGTCCCGGCCCCTGCTTCCGGATCATCCGTTGCAGTGAGCTTAACAACAGACTTGCTCCCATCTGGAAGCTCCAGCTCAACCTCGATTGTATCACCAACCTCCGGCACATCGTTGAACGCAAATGTCCCCTTCTGGCCCTGTGGTTGGTTGGATCAGAAAGATCCTCTGCCACAACAGCCGTCGCAACATCAGCAGATGAGGCAGATATTGAGCTGACCGTAAACCCGAAACCATCCACATTGTCCTGCTGAAGAGTAAGCGTGGGGACACCGGAGGGACTCGTCACACCGGAGTCGATCCGGCCATTTCCCGTGGCTCCCACATGCGCATTCTCAAAGCGTGCCATCAGCTCTTTCAAGCCGATCTTACCGTCCTGCCCATTCATAATCGTATCAAGCGACGCTACAGGCGGCTTGGTCGCATCCTTGCCACCAAACAGATAGTATCCATTCACCTCGGAATTCAGCTGTGAGATGGTTTCATGCAGCATAATCTCGGTAGCTTGCTGACTGGTCGTCTGACCATCGCTCATCAAGGTGTAGTTATTGTCATCAATGGCGCTCACACTCTCGGCGCGCATCTCCTCCATATGCTCAAGGGACTTACCCATAAGCTCAAGCTGGATACTCGCAATATCATTGGAATCCTTATAGACCTCAAGACTCGAGATCTCGCGCCGCATCTCCAAAGCCATACGTGCGTCAGAGCTGATGCCCCCATACGTCTGCGACTTCAGACCAGAGGTCAGCTGGATTGACTTGTTCTCCAACTGCGACTTCTGCTGCATCAGGAGATCGAGCATATAACTATGCGATTTAGAATAACCAATTGTAGTCATTTGAATAAATAACCCCTAATGCAACACACTAAATTCTGAACAGCGTATCGTACATCTCGTCAATCACGGAGAGCACCCGCGCATTGGCAGCATACGCATTCTGCAACTCAGTCAGCTTCACAAGCTCTTCGTCAACATCAACCTTATAGCTGTTCTCATAGGCATTCTTCGCCATACTTGTAACAGCACCGGTGTTGGTTTCTGCCGAGTTTGCCGCGCTCGCAATCTGACTCTGCTTGACGATTGTCTCAATACCAAAGTCCGAGATCGTCCCCACATAAGGCGCGCTCTTCGCACCAATCCCCGAGCTTGGCGCAAATGTAAACTCGGTTTGTGTCAGCCGATCCTTCAGTAGATTAGCCCGCTCAGAACTCTGCGCATCCGCCTCACCCGCCAACAGGCTGGGATCATCAATCACAGCCTTATTCACGACGATGCGCTGCGCAAATCCAGTCTTCTGTCCACCCTCTTCAAGAGCGCCACTATAAGGAATTCCGCCGTCTTTTGAATCCACAAAAAGAGGAATTTCAGAACCATCCGCAGCAGTCACTGTGCGGGTATTTTTTTGCCGTAAGCCCGGTGATTTCAATCGTACCAGGGCTTGTTGGCGCAAGTACCTTCAATTCACCTGCCGCATCAACCGAGACCTCAAATCCGGTACCAAGAGCATTGGAAATCTGGCTCTGCAAAGAAGCCGAATCCGCTGGAATGACAATCCCATGCACAATGTCATTCGCATCAGCGGTGACATTGGAAGAGAGCGGCAACAGACTCGGATCGGTCACAGCAACAAACGTAACCTTCCGACTTTCACCATTTACGTCAAACTCAAGCTCGATCGTATCGCCGGATGAATTCAAATTTGATGTATCAACGCCTAGACCCGTTGCTGCCGGTAGATTTGCGCCATTGTCAGCTTCACTGCCCTCCGATGTCTGTTGGGACAGCGCGAGCGCCATCTGGCTTGCCAGCTCATCCAGCCGCGCCTGCGTTTCAGGAAGCGTATTGTCCCGCAACTCCATCAGAGCACCAATACTGCCACTCTTCATATCAGAGGACGTAAGCTCCATCACAGAACCCGAGGCAGACCGCACCTCTATAGGATTCCCTTCAACGCCGTACCCAATCGTAGGACTACGCGTAAATTGCAGCTCAGAGGCCTGATGATTGTAAAGCGTAGCTCCGGATTTGGTTGAGATCCGCAGCGTTCCTTCATCATCCTGCCTGATCTCCACATCCATCTTCTCTGTCAGCGCTTCCAGCTGACGATCCATCTGGTCCTGCAAATGAGCCGTTTCACGGCCTGCAGAACGCTCTGTTAAGATGCTGGCCTCCAGCCCCTCGATCTCTTTCAGGATGGAATTGACCTGCGTTACTTCATCGGCAATCGCAGCGTCTGTATCACGGCGCATGCCCTGCACTTGGTTCGCAGTACCATTGATACTCCGCGCCAGCTCCTCAGCTGCGGTCACCGCAACGTTCTGCGCGCTTTGAGAGCTTGGATCAGTCGCCAACGAGGTTAGGGCATTCGTGAAGTCATTCATCAGACTAGGGATAGAACTTGCATCCCCTACCTTCCCGAACATCTGGTCCAGGCGTTTGATAAAATCGTTATACTGCGTGGCATAGGAAGAATCGCTCATGCTTTCCCAATAGGAAGCCTGGAGCTCGGTATCAATTTGACGCCTGACTTGATTGGTCAGCACAGAAGAGGAAGACGTCGAACTATTGTGAACTTCGCTACCCACAATCGTTTTCAGCGTATATCCATCAACATTCGCGTTCGCAATGTTTCTGGATGAAACCGCAAGCTGCGCCTTCGTAAGCGACAATCCCGACATCGCCGCATTAAGAGCTGCTCCGAGACCCATACTCTAAACTCCCCAAAGCACTGGGGTAGACAGCTGCCTACCCCGACAACACATTATCGGATGATATTAAGAACCGAATCCAGCATCTGGTTCGCCGTCGTCAGCACTTTGGAGTTCGCCGAATAAGCCTGCTGCGTGATAATGAGCTTCGAAAACTCTTTTGCAATATCCGCATTGGAACTCTCCAGCGCTTTTGCGCGGATAGAACCACCATTCCGGAAATCAGGCCCTCCGGATGTGGAAGTCTCCAGGAACGCCGCACCGTCAGCACGCTGAAGCTCATGTTCAGCCGAAAACGTCGCTACAGGAATCTTGAAGAGCTGCTGTGTTTTTCCGTTTGTATATCTTGCAACTACATTACCGCCATCATCAATGGAAATAGCCTGAAATGCACCGGACGCGTAACCATCCTGAGAGAAACCAACTTCTTTCGCACCACCAACGACTTCTTCATACTGAGTTAGATTGCCCTGACCGAATTTGAAGGTAATGTTCCCCATATTTACGCCGTTCACTTCCAGGTTCGGAATCTCAGCAAAACCTGAAGCTGGCGAAGTCAGAGTACCTGAAGAATCGAAGGACATGTCACTGACCTTCTTCCAGGCAACCTCATCCCCAGTTGCCTCGTTATTCGTGTTGTAGAAAAGTGACCACTGATCCTCAGCGTTGAGCGCCCAACGAAACTCAACAGTAACGGCTGTCCCATTTTCGTCATAGATGGTTTCCTGCCCACCCGCGATAGACGAGTCGATAAAGTCTTGCGCCTTATCACCCGTAACGACGTTAGGATTATAGGTACCACCTGTAGACAAAGGCTGAGGCGTGAGGTTTTGACTATACGTCGTACCACTACCTGATTGTGCTATATCTAGCTTTTCAAATGAAGATACACTGATTTCACCAGTTGTTTCATTTAGCTCAGCTTTCACACCATGCATACCATTCAACTTGTCAAGCAAGTCCTGCACAGTTGTATTGGCATCAACATCAAACACGACAGGTCCATGCATTCCCAGCGTCAACGTCAATTGATCAGCATCCTGGAAAAGCGACGATGTTACCAATTTACTATCTGCAGCTAGCGCTGTTGCGCTAGGGGCGCCCCCATCATCCAATGCAGGCATCATTTGGGTATCAACGTCTGAGAAAACACTCGGATCGACGTATTGAGAGTTAGGAACTCCGTCCTCATAGTTATTCGTGTTTGGTGTCGCCGGCACGTTCGCTTGATAACTTATCTGCGTAGATGATTTGGCAGGCATAGGCGTATCAGGCACCTGAATCGGTACGGCTTGATCACTGACAGCACCAGTTGCAGGATTAATCGGATAACCTTGCAAGAAATAGCCAGCAGAGTTCACGAGGTTTCGCTCTATATCCAGGTTAAAATCACCGGCACGGGTATAAAAATTCTGTGGCGACTGCTGACCAAGCCCATCCCTGTTCGTTACGAGGAAATACCCAGGTCCGTTGATCGCCATGTAGGTATCAGAGTCTGCTGAAGCAATATCACCAGAAAGGTAGTTGGTAGCACGCGAAGTTGCCATGACGGTGCCTGAAACCTGCTCAGACTGTCGCTACCACCGCTGGAAACAAGATCAGAAAAGCTTGTGTCCAGACGTTTATAGCCAGTGGTCGAAGAGTTCGCCACGTTACCGGAAATATTCTCCAACGCCTTGGACTGTGCATCCAGACCGGTCGTTGCAGCGTTAATTGCACCATAAATACTCATCGAGCCCACCTAAAATTCGAATTCGCTCAAACTTGCGCAGTTTTTGATCACACGTGCAACTTGTATGCCAACTCAAAGAACCTAATTTACTCAACCATTTCAGCAATTTAAAATTTTAACTTATTGTTAAGCATAACAATTTCCGCCCCAACCCGGCAATAAACTCGCCTTACCCGGCAGATAATTCCCAGCAGAAAGACAAAACCGCTTCACGCAGCAAAATCACTAGATAAGCCCAATGGTGCAACCCTGCAGGGATTGCCCATTGCTTATCGAGAGACTAGTGTTTTCGCAAAATTACGGTACTCAAGCAGGATTTAGCGATGAAATTTGAAGGGACCTCCCAATACGTTGCCACAGAAGATCTCCGGATCGCAGTCAACGCTGCAATTGCCCTCGAACGCCCCCTGCTGATCAAAGGTGAACCAGGAACCGGCAAAACTGTCCTGGCTCAGGAAATTGCCCAGAGCCTCGGCGTCCCGTTCCTTGAATGGAATATCAAGTCCACCACCAAGGCCCAACAAGGCCTCTATGAGTATGACGCAGTTTCCCGCCTACGCGACAGCCAGCTCGGCGATGAACGCGTAAAAGACATTCGCAACTACATTCGCAAAGGCAAACTCTGGACGGCATTCGAGATGAACGAGCGTCCGGTTCTGCTGATTGATGAGATTGACAAGGCCGACATCGAATTCCCGAACGACCTGCTTCAGGAGCTGGATCGTATGGAGTTCTTTGTTTACGAGACCGGCGAAACCGTAAAAGCCAAACAACGCCCAATCGTCATCATCACCTCAAACAATGAGAAGGATCTACCGGACGCCTTCTTGCGCCGCTGCTTCTTCCACTTCATCAAGTTCCCTGACGCAGAGACCATGAGCGAGATCGTCAATGTCCACTTCGGTGAGATCAAAGACCGCCTGCTCAAGGAAGCGCTCAATGCATTCTACAATCTCCGCGACCTTCCGGGCCTGAAGAAGAAGCCTTCAACCTCCGAGTTGCTGGACTGGATCAAACTGCTCCTGAACGAAGACATCGACCCGGAAACCCTGCGCGAAACAGAAAGCCGGAAGATCATTCCGCCATTACACGGTGCACTGCTTAAGAATGAGCAGGACGTTCACCTGTTTGAACGCCTCGCATTCATCAACCGCCGTTAATGCCTCACCGTTTGGCTTGAAAATGAAACAAAACCGCAAGACCAGATTTTCATGCCAGCGCATGCGTACCAAGACCTGCAAGGCAGTCCTTACGGGCTGCCTTCTTATTGCCAGCAGTAATCTCACCCACCCAGCACGAGCAAACCCGACAGTTTCCGAAAACCTCCTCTACCAGCCGCATGCCCTACACAACGGCTGGCGTAAGGATGTGGATGCTCTGACCCATTTTTCTGGCATGTTTTGCCCCGACTACATGGGCCAACTATCCAGATCAGCAGTGGTTCCGGATCTCAAGGAACTGGGCACCGGATGCATTTACGAGACAGAAGACGGCGAAATCAAAGTCATCTTCCGGCGCCACAAAAAGGGAACAGCAACTTCCCTCATCAAGAGTTTCAAGAGTGGGTATCAACAAAGCAAGTTCAAACCACTCGACCTGAAGGCACCACAAAATGAAGTTGTCTTTAGAACTGAAACAATGGAGCGTCTAGGACGGATCGAAAGCTTCGCCGCCTACACCGCCCCCAGTGCTGATTACACCGTCTGGGCATCACTTTCCGACGATCTGCCAGTGAGTGCGCTGCAAAAAGTAAATTCCTTTTTCAAAAAAACTCACCATCCGCATTGAGCAGCGCCAGCAAGACAAGTAAGGCCACAAAGACCGCGGGCCAACCGATCAGCTCAGCGCAATCAATGCAGCATTCATACCAAAGTAACTTTCATCAAGAGCAGCCGAAGCGGCGGCCTTAACCTTTTTGCATGCTCAGAGCTATGAAAATATGGATGAATTGAGCTCATTGTTAATGCATGAGGCACAAATAAATATTTCAGTAATTACGAAACATAAACCCCAGACTATTAGGGGAATACTATCCACTTCCAAATCAATAGAAAAACATGTAGGTTTCAAACAGGAACAAAGCAAGTAACAATAAAATTGACCAACTAAAAATGCTGCATCGCAACATAAAATAACAGTATAAATATAATTTATATTACTTCTTCCTATTGGGAACTTAAGTAATAACGCATAAATGGAGGATCACACATGCTTCACCTGATGCTGGTGCGCCACGCAAAATCTGATTGGGGTGACAAAGGTGTCCATGATCACGACCGTGTACTCAACCCCAGCGGTTGGAAAGCTGCAGCAAAGCTCGGCACACACATCCACGAACATCATCTTCATCCAAAACTGATCTTATGCTCCACTGCATTGCGTACACGTCAGACGCTCATGGAAATCATGCCATACCTGCGCAACGACACCCGAATCCAGCTTCTCAGAGACCTTTATAACTCCAGCGAAGGTGACTACATCGACGCGATCCGCGCATATGGTGGCGGCTTTGACACAGTCCTCGTGATCGGACACAACACAGCCATTCAGGACACCGCACTTGAGCTGGTCGGCAAAGGCAACCCTGAGTATATCGCCCAGATCCAATCCAAATATCCCTCAGGCACCCTGACTACCATTGACTTTGAAGAGCACCGCTGGTCAGAAATTGAACGCCAGAAGGGTACGATCACTTCCTACTACCAACCACGCCATCTGCAGGCTGTCTCTGGCACCTGACTAGGAAAATTTTGCGCTACTCTACAATTTTCAAGGTTTTTGCGATTGTATTCCTCTAAAGAACGCCCACATCGTTCCTTGGAGGATGAACTGTGAGCCCACTGAATTCATTATTTAAAAATGCTAGACTCGCGCTGACAGACGCGCAAACAGCACTCGATAATTTTACCGAGTCAGCGATCGACATGACGGTCCCGACAGTTCGTCTGGGCGTAACCGGTTTGGCGCGATCTGGCAAAACGGTCTTTATTTCGGCCCTCGTTCACAACCTCATTGCAGGCGGCCGCCTGCCTCTGCTTGATGCAGCAGGCACAGGACGACTCGCCCGCGCCTATCTGCAGCCGCAACCTGATGATGATGTACCCCGTTTCAACTATGAGCAGCATGTTGAAACACTGACAAAGGACCGTCTCTGGCCAGACTCCACCCATCAGATCTCTGAGCTGCGTCTGACCATTGAATATGAGTCAGCCACCTTCCTGAACCGCCAACTGGGCGGCGGCAAGCTCCATCTGGACATCATCGACTATCCCGGCGAATGGCTTCTTGACTTGGTTTTGCTGCGTCAGGACTTCCGCCAGTTCTCCGAGGAAGCCCTCAGACGCGCCAAAGCACGACCAGACCTGTCCGCTGAATTTCTGTCCACGCTTGCCCGCTATCAGGACAAACTGCACGACGAGTTCTCCGAAGAGATCGCCAAGGATCTGGCAAGCACCTTCACAACATACCTGAGCCGCTGCCGGGATGATGAGAACGCTCTGTCGATGCTACCTCCCGGACGCTTCCTCATGCCCGGCGACATGAAGGGAACACCCGCCCTGACCTTCGCCCCGCTGGATCTTGGCAGCGCGCAGGTCAAACCGAAAGCAGGCACGCTCCTTGCTATTATGGAGCGCCGCTACGAGGCCTACCGCAAGCACGTCGTCAGACCATTCTTCAAGAACCATTTTGCAAAGCTCGACAGGCAGATCGTTCTGGTGGACGCGCTCACGGCCATCAACGCCGGACCAGAGGCGCTGGATGATCTCAGTCAAGCCCTGACAGAGATTATGGGAGCTTTCAGACCCGGCAAATCCAGCTGGCTGTCTTCAATCCTCTCCCGCAAGATCAACCGCATTCTGTTTGCCGCAACAAAGGCAGACCATCTGCGCCGCGAGGATCACGAGCATCTTGAAAAGCTTTTGCAGCAGCTGGTCCAACAAGCAATCAACCGCGCAGAGTTCTCCGGTGCGTCAGTCGAAACGCTCGCTCTCGCCTCTGTCAGATCGACACGGCAAGCCACTGTTCATCACGACGGCGTAGAAACCCCTGCCCTACTGGGCACACCCATGCCTGCAGAAAACATCGGCGACATACAGTTTGACGGTGAAGAGGAAGCAGCCATCTTCCCGGAGACTTGCCTGAGGACCTCAGTGATCTATTCACTGAAGAGCAGGACCGCAATGAAGCAGAGGATCAAACCGCACTCAAATATGTCCGCTTCCGCCCGCCAAAACTGGAACGCACTGCAGAAGGGCTCACCTTATCCCTCCCGCACATTCGTTTGGACAGAGCAATGGAATTCTTGCTGGGAGACAAACTCGCATGACCAACAAGAAAACGCAGCAGCACAAACCCCAGACACGCCGTGCACCAAAGGCATTTAAGCTGGATGACAGCTCCGTCCGGCTGGAAGGAGAGTTTGCTCAGGAACCCCTTTCCTCGGAAGCAGTCATCTCGGAGGAAGACGAAAGCGCACTTTCTCTGCCGCAAAACAACATTGCACCAGAACCAAAGCCAGCAGTAAGCCGCTGGAGCAAGATCATTGCCATCGGTGGCGGTGGCTTGCTCTCACTTGCCATTGGCCTCGCTGTCGACAGCCTTATCAGGGATCTCTTTGCCCGCTATGACTGGCTGGGCTGGACAGCTATTGGCCTCACAGTCCTTGCCTTCCTCGGTCTGATCGGGTTGTTCATTAAAGAATGGCGCTCCCTGTCACGGCTGGAGCAAATTGACCATATCCGCGATGACCTCCAGACCGCAGCCGACAATGACAGCGATAAAGAAGCCCGTGCCGCACTCCAAAAGCTGATGGCGCTTTACGCAGACCGCCCGGAAACCGCCCATGGCCGCACCCTGCTCAAAGCATATGCAGGAAATCATCGATGGCAGAGATCTGGTCAAACTAGCTGAGCGAGACCTGTTGGCACCACTCGATGCCCGCGCACGCCTCATTGTTATGGAAAGCGCCAAGCGCGTTTCCGTTATCACGGCCCTGTCCCCCCGCGCACTCGTCGATATCCTGATCGTACTCTACGAGAACCTGCGCATCGTCCGCCGTGTCTCCCGCCTTTATGGTGCCCGCCCCGGAGCCTTGGCTTCTGGCGTCTGGCCCGCGACGTTGCCGCCCATCTTGCCGTTACTGGCGGTATGGCAGCTGGTGATAGCTTGCTGGAACAGTTCATCGGTCAGGGCTTGGCAGCAAAACTTTCCGCCCGCCTTGGCGAAGGATTGGTCAACGGCTTCCTCACCGCACGCATCGGCGTTGCTGCCATCCAAACCTGTCGCCCCGCCCCGTTCATCGCGACCAAAGGCCCGACACTGCCGGAACTGATGAGCGAAATCACGAAAACTGCTCCCGACGAGGTTGCTGATCAGGATTGATGAAATCCTGACACCAGACCTACACATCCGTTCGCCTCGTGATAGGTTCATGCAGGAAATACATAGCAGCAGGCCGCGCGATGATTACACGTAAAGTCAAAATAGTAGAAGCAAACGACCAATGGGCAGAGGATTTCCGGCGGGAGCAGGAGAAGCTACACAATCTGCTCGGGGACATAGTCACAAACATTCACCACATCGGCAGCACGTCTGTGCCAAACCTTGCTGCAAAGCCGATCATCGACATCCTGTTGGAAGTCTCAGACCTTCAGCACTTGACGACCAATCCAAGAAACTCATCAATACCGGTTACGTCGCTAAAGGCGAGTACGGCATTGCAGGGCGGCGCTACTTCGAAAAAGGCGGCGATAACCGCACGCATCACCTCCATGCTTTCATAACAGGCGATCCAAATGTCCATCGCCATCTTGCCTTCCGCAACTACCTGAAATCCCATCCCGAAATCCGCGAGCAATACGCGCAGCTGAAGAAACAGACAGCACAAGACGTCAACGGGGATGTCGTAGGCTATCGCGAAGGCAAGAACGACTTCGTCGAGCAACACGTGGCCAAGGCAGTTGACTGGGCGAGGACCTCTTAAGAACCCCCTATGCTTTTGCCTAAGGTGCCAAATGCACTCTCGACACCACACAGCCCTTTCGCATAGTGTGGCCCCATGTTTATTCAGTTTTTCGAAGAGCTAAAATCCGCTGGCTTACCTGTATCCGTGCGCGAATACCTGACGCTTATGGAGGCACTGGATGCTGACCTCGCCTACAAGCGTGTAGAAGACTTCTACTTCCTTGCCCGCACAACGCTGGTCAAAGATGAAGCCAATCTGGACAAGTTCGACCGCGTCTTTGGACACACATTCAACGGCCTTGATCTTATGAGCGAAGTGCCAGCTACGGACATTCCGGAGGAATGGCTGCGCAAGCTCACCGAAAAACACCTGTCGGAAGAAGAAAAGAAACTGATCGAATCCATGGGCGGCTTTGAAAAGCTCATGGAAACGCTGCAAAAGCGGTTGGAAGAACAAAAAGAACGCCATCAGGGCGGCAACAAGTGGATCGGCACCGGCGGTACATCTCCGTTCGGTGCCTATGGCTATAACCCGGAAGGTATCCGCATCGGGCAAGATGGCAGCCGCCACCGCCGTGCGGTTAAAGTCTGGGACAAGCGCGAGTTCAAAGATCTGGACGACACCGTTGAACTGGGCACCCGCAACATCAAGGTCGCCCTGAAGCGCCTGCGCAAGTTCGCCAGAACCGGTGCCGCCGATGAGCTGGATCTGGACGGCACAATCAAGTCCACCGCCCACAAAGGCATGCTCGACATCCACATGCGGCCCGAGCGACGCAACGCGGTCAAAGTGCTGCTGTTCTTTGATATTGGCGGCTCCATGGATGACCATATCCGGGTTTGCGAGGAACTGTTCTCCGCAGCCAAGACCGAATTCAAGGTCATGGAATACTTTTACTTCCACAATTGCCTTTATGAATACGTCTGGAAGGACAACAGTCGTCGCCACACAGAGCGCATCAACACAATGGATGTACTCCATAAATACCCGAGTGATTACAAGATCATCTTCATCGGAGACGCTTCCATGAGTCCCTATGAGATCACATATCCCGGTGGGTCGGTTGAGCATTGGAACGAAGAAGCCGGAAACGTCTGGATCAAACGCGTCACCGATCTATATCAACGCGCGGTCTGGCTCAATCCGGTGCGGGAGCAGCACTGGGATTACACCCATTCCATCCGCATGATGAAAGAGCTGCTGGACGACCGCATGTATCCTCTTACGCTGGAAGGTCTAGATTCTGCAATGAAGGAACTTGTGCGCTAGCAACACTCCGGATTTAACTTCCCATTTGGGGAATTTTCCAACTAGACTGCAAATAGAATTAAGTTTTAGAGAGCGAATGCGCTGCGCTCAAGCACGCTTGCGAACGATCCACGAAGTGAGGACGCAAGTCACTTTCAGCTGGGCGCAAGCTGATTGCGTTAGGCAATAAGTGCACCAGACTATCTAAGAGAGGCTATGCAGTGAGCAAATCTTATTTGTGGCGACTGTTTACAAGGACACCCGCAGGCACCCTTGCCTTCATTGCACCGTTCCTTGCTGCCACTGCCAACGCAACGTCCATTCCGCCGATTAACGCACTTGTTCCAGCTCTTGTCGTTGAAAGCTGCCTCGACAAATCCGGCACAGCTCTGGACAGTCCAGAATTCATCAACTGCCTCACGAGCACCCTGACCAGCGCGCCCAAGGAAGACAACGTCCAACGCAGCGACGCGGCCCATCGGCCTCAACCGCCAACCATGTCGCCAACACACCTGATCGGCTGGACGGTACGAACGTTCTTATCTGCGCCTCACAAAATGCAAACTACACCAAGTGCAAGGTCTCAAACGCCAACCGCAACTACGTTCAGCTGCTGCGCCAAACTTCCATCGCACTATGCAAATTCAATGAGAGCTGGGGCGTAGCCCCTTCTCACCTTTGGACAGACAAGGGCTGCGCAGGCATCTTTTACGTTGGCAACAAACCCTACGCCCGCAAAACTGTAAACACAGTCAGCGCCAGCTCCTCCTCAGTTGAGAAACAGGTCAGTTCCGCAAGTACTGCCGGTGTAATCACCCCAATCCCCCAACTGCCCGAATTCACGCAGGACGGCTGGCGCAAATGCGCGTTGGAGTTTCAGGTCTGCGAGCTGCCCTATGCAACAACCGTACGCTTCGGCAAACCCGGCGCGTTTTACGAAAAGACCGCAGAGGACGAAGTGCATTGCCGCACAGACGTGTTTGGCGACCCTGCCCCGTCATCTAGAAAAGCTTGTTATTACAAACTGAAGCAGGATAGCACCTCCCCACAAGCAGCTCCTCCGGTGCATGTGGTCACTCAGGACCTGCCACCGCTGGAAAACAGCCAGATAGCGCCGGAAGATGATCTGGCGTTCAACACAGCCGAGCCACTCTGGAACGCCCGCCGCGCCTGCGCCAAGCTTGGCAGCAAGACCATCGCATCCAGAAACTCGCTCTCAGACCTTCCACCAGTCTATCTGGGCCTTGGCACCTTCAACAGCCAACAAATGAACCAAAAGCCCGTGCTCGCCCGCATAGGCGACAAGCTGGCTGGTCGCGGTGTCTACCAAAACCAAGGGCTCTATGTGCCCTTCAATTTCTCCTGTGCCCTCAACAGCAGGGGCAACACCGCACAACACTTTGTGTTCCATGAGCAAAACAGCGACCTGATCACGCAGGACCTCCTGCCAAACCCCGACACCTTCTCAAAGAAACGGGCTCCGCAAGATGGTTTCGATGGACCTTATGTCTGGGCCGCTGGCCTTCCCGTTGGCGGATGGCGAGG
>BAXV01000010.1 GCA_001310715.1 Pseudovibrio sp. JCM 19062 | reverse complement strand
TAACGCAGTGCCACAGTCACTGCGCGATGCTCCGCCGGTCTGGGCGCAACCAAATCCGAAACAATCCGCCGTGTTGTTCTGCCTGCCGCGCTGCCGGGTATTGTGTCAGCCTGATCCTCGCCATCTCCCGCGCCATTGGCGAAACCATGATTGTGGTGATGGCAGCAGGTCTTGCGGCAAACATAACAGTGAACCCGCTGGAAGCTGTAACAACCGTGACCGTGCAAATCGTCACTCTGCTGGTCGGTGATCAGGAGTTTGACAGCGCAAAAACACTTGCAGCATTTGCACTCGGTCTTCTCCTTTTCTGCATCACTCTTGCTCTGAACATCTTCGCACTGCGCGTCGTGAAGAAATATAGGGAACAGTATGACTGATATCGCTCAGGACACTGCCGGTTCTGCCATTGGTGGACATGTCAAAGGCATTTCTCCCGGCGTCCATACAACAGACGAAGCCCGCAAGCGCCTGAAAAAGCGCTACAGCATGGAAGCGCGCTTCAAGGCGTATGGCATGGGGGCCGTTGCTCTGGCTGCAACGTTTCTGGTTCTGCTGCTCTACACAATCGTCGGCTCCGGTCTGCCCGCCTTCACCTACAACTACGTGACTGTGCCGCTTGATCTGAGTGCTGAAAAGGTCGACCCGGCCAATCCGGCAGGCGCAAGTTACAACACCATTATTCGTGACGGCCTGAAGGCTGAACTGCCCTTCGCCTCCGACCGTAAGAACCGCCGTGTGCTCTATTCGCTGGTCTCCTCCGGCGCCAACGTGACCCTGCAAAAGCAGGTGATGAATGATCCGTCCTTGCTGGGCGAGACTGGTCCGGTTGCAGTTCCGCTTTCTGACTTTGCCGATCTTTATGTCAAAGGCCTGATCACACAGCAAACCGAGTTCCTCCCATCCAGCGCCGCAACTGTTTCCGGCACAGAAGGTCAGGTGACCGTCACTGCGGAAAAACCTGAGTTCACCAAAATTCTGGCCTCCCTCAAAACCTACTACGAGCGCGAGATAGAGCTGCTTGCTGGCAGGATCGAAGCCCGTGGCCGCTCTGAAGCCAGCGTAACCTCCAAGATTGCGGGCCTCGAAACCCGTTTGGCAGGCGAAAAAGACCCACTGGTCGCACAGCGCCTGACACCGAGATTGAGGGCAACAAAGCGGCACTGGTCAAAATCATAGCCGCACTGGAAAAGCAAAAGGCTGAACTGGTCACCCTGCAGGGTCATTTTAATAATGTCGTCAAGGGCGGTACGCTCAATGCCAACATGCCAAGCTTCTTTATCGAGGTGAATGGCGGCACCATCAAAGCGGAAAATGTGACCCCGACCAGCGTCACCGGAACAGCTTCATTCCTCTGGCATCGCAAGCCGCTGTTCCAGCGGGCCAATGGGGCATCAAAGAGCTGGAAACACCGGAAAGCTTCCGCAAATTCTCTGATAAAGAGATCGCCTATACTGACTATCTGGTCGCCAAAGGCAGCGTTGAAAACGAATGGAACTCCATCTTCTTCAGCGCCGGTGCAAGCCGTGAGGCAGAAATGGCAGGCATCTGGGTGCTGCTGTCGGGTCCTTCTGGACCATGCTGGTCACGCTCTCCCTGTCGTTCCCGATTGGTGTTTCTGCTGCCATTTACTTGGAAGAGTTTGCGCCAAAGAACCGCTGGACCCAGCTGATTGAGGTCAACATCAACAATCTGGCAGCTGTCCCGTCCATCGTGTTTGGTCTGCTCGGTCTAGCCGTGTTCCTCAACGTCTTTGGCTTGCCGCGATCGGCACCGCTTGTCGGCGGTATGGTGCTGGCGCTGATGACGCTGCCAACCATCATTATCGCCTCCCGCGCCGCCCTTCAGGCCGTGCCCCCAAGCATCCGCGAAGCCGCACTGGGCGTTGGTGCCTCCCGCTTGCAGGCTGTGTTCCATCATGTGTTGCCACTGGCCATGCCGGGCATTCTGACGGGTACTATCATCGGCATGGCGCAGGCACTGGGCGAAACCGCACCTCTTCTCATGATCGGCATGGTGGCTTCATCGTAGATATTCCGGCAAGTCCGGTTGATCCCTCTACCGTGCTGCCAGTGCAGATCTTCATGTGGGCTGACTTCCCCGAACCTGCTTTCCAGCAGAAAACCTCTGCCGCGATCATGGTGCTGCTCGGCTTCCTGATCTCGATGAATGCATTTGCAATCATCCTTCGTAAACGATTTGAGCGCCGCTGGTGATTTGAAAGGCAAGATCATGACATTAGAAATGACCACAGACACCTTGAGTGCAATAGATACAACAGTGAGCGCCCCACCGGCTGTCTCACCTGACGGCGAAACGCTGAAAATGCGGGGCCGTGACGTAAAAGTGTTTTACGGCAACAAGCAGGCCTCCATGGCGTCGATCTGGACGTGCGCAAAAACCGCGTGACCGCATTGATCGGTCCATCCGGCTGCGGCAAGTCCACCTTCCTGCGTTGTTTGAACCGCATGAATGACACCATCGATATCTGCCGTGTAGAAGGCAATATCCTGCTCGACAACGACGATATTTATGATCCACGCATCGATGTAGTGGAACTACGCGCCCGTGTCGGCATGGTGTTCCAAAAGCCTAACCCGTTCCCGAAATCCATCTTCGAGAACGTGGCCTACGGCCCGCGCATCCACGGTCTGGCCCAAAGCAAGACCGATCTGGAAGCGATCGTCGCAAGTTCATTGCAACGTGCAGGCCTGTTTGAGGAAGTCAAAGACCGTCTCGACGAGCCGGGAACAGGCCTCTCCGGTGGTCAGCAGCAGCGCCTTTGCATCGCCCGTGCCATTGCTGTGGCACCTGAGGTGATCCTGATGGATG
The DNA here is from genome assembly GCA_001310715.1 of Pseudovibrio sp. JCM 19062. The sequence continues at coordinate 80,234 of BAXV01000010.1, read as the reverse complement.
AGCCATGCTCGGCGCTTGACCCGATCGCCACCGCGAAAGTGGAAGAGCTGATCGACGAATTGCGCCAGAACTACACCATCGTCATCGTGACCCACTCCATGCAGCAGGCCGCTCGTGTCTCCCAGCACACCGCGTTCTTCCATCTGGGCAATCTGGTGGAGGAGGGTCTCACCAACGACATCTTCACCAACCCGAAAGACCAGCGCACGCAGGATTACATCACCGGCCGTTTCGGTTAATAATAGAAAAACGTGGTTCTCCAAGGAGATCATCCGATGAAAGATCATATCGTCTCTTCCTTCAATGAAGAGCTGAAAGAAGTGGCCGGACGTGTCGTCGAAATGGGCGGGTTCGCGGAAACTCTGGTCCATGATGCCGTTACCGCACTGCTGCGGCAGGACCGCGAACTGGCAATCCGCACCAAAGAGGCCGACCAGCGTCTCGACAACATGCAGGCCGAGCTGGAAGAGTTGTGCATCTCCGTAATCGCTCGTCGCCAGCCAATGGCCAGCGACCTGCGCGACATCATAGCCGCCATGCGCATCTCCAACGATCTGGAGCGCGTCGGCGACATGGCAAAGAACATCGCCAAACGCACACTGGCTATTGAGAGCGAATTCAACAACAAACAGCTCGCTGTTGGTGTGGAGCACATGTCTGACATGGCTCTGGAACAGCTCAAGGCCATTCTGGACGCCTACACCTCAGGTGATCTGGAAGTGGTGCGCCGCGTACATCAGCGCGATGAGGAGATCGACGCTCTGTACACCTCGCTGTTCCGCCAGCTTCTCACTTACATGATGGAAGATCCACGCTCCATCACCATGTGCGCCCACCTGCTGTTCTGCGCCAAGAACATCGAGCGCATTGGCGACCACGCCACCAACATTGCTGAGAACATCTACTACATGACCACCGGAAGCCAGCTCCCGGCAGATCGCCCAAAGACGGACGAACTGGAAGGGAGCACCTCCGCTTAAGCGTGTTACCCAGAAGTGGGTGCCGGTTGGATGAGAACAAACGCAACTGCAATAGGTTAAAGCGGTTTACATGAACACAAGTGTCGGTAAACTGCTTGACAACAGAAGGTGCAGAGAGAGCACTTGGCTATGCCAAAGATACTGATTGTAGAAGACGAAGAACCGCTCAGCCTGCTGCTCCGCTATAATCTGGAAGCAGAAGGCTACACTGTGGACGTATGCGCTAGAGGAGACGAGGCTGAACTCCTGTTGCAGGAAAGCCAGCCCGACCTCCTTCTGCTCGACTGGATGCTTCCGGGCCTTTCAGGCATCGAGCTCTGCCGCCGCCTCAGGGCACGCACCGAGACCGAACGCATGCCCATCATCATGCTCACCGCGCGCGGAGAAGAGTCTGAACGCATCCGTGGACTGGCGACCGGAGCCGACGATTATGTCGTCAAGCCGTTCTCCGTTCCTGAACTCATGGCCCGCGTTCGTGCGATCTTCCGCCGTGCATCGCCAGAAGTTGTCGCAACAATGCTCAAGTCCGGCGACATCGAGCTGGACCGCGAAACTCACCGTGTGCACAGAACAGGCCGCGAAATCCACCTTGGCCCAACCGAGTTCCGCCTGCTGGAGTTCCTCATGAGCGCACCGGGCCGCGTCTACTCCCGCGAACAGCTGCTCGATGCGGTCTGGGGTCATGACGTGTACGTGGACGAACGCACCGTGGATGTCCATGTAGCCGCCTGCGCAAGGCCATCAACAAAGGCCGCATGAAAGATCCCATCCGCACCGTCCGCGGCGCCGGCTACGCCTTCAACGACCAGTTTGCTTCCGGGTAATTGGTTCGGGCTTCCTGTGGATTTGAAAGCCGCCCACAGGCGGTTTTCTGTGCGCAGATGGCAGGCCAGATAAGGGCTCCAACGCGCTGAGTACCCGTTCCCCAAACAGCAAAAAGCCGGGTGCAGGACCCGGCTCAGAACTCATTCTGTCAGCTTTTATCAGCTTGCGCGGCGACGGCGGTCGCTGACGGGCTGATAGGCGATGCTGCGGTGGTGAGCGCAGTAGGGTGTGCCTGAATCTGACTGACGACCGCAAAAGTAGAAGTCATCCGAACTCGGATCGCCAATCGGCCACTTACAGGTGCGTTCGTTCAATGTCAGGATGGAGGCGCGCTCGGAAACAGGAATGAAGATGTCTGCGGAAGGAAGAGGAGCGATCTCGGTTTCGATCGTTGCAATTGGCTCAACTTTAAGAGCGTTGGCACCGGACACTGTTGGTTGGATTTGTCGGGGGATAGGGGTTGGAATAGCTGCTGTAACAGCTTCGGTCGGGGTTGGCTTGGTAAAGGTGGCAGTCTTTGCCGCTGGGGCAGGTGCCTTTCTCGTTTTGGTTGCGCCGCCTCCCGATTTGGCGCGTCCCGAAAGTCCAAGCCGGTGGACCTTACCTATCACGGCGTTTCGGGTTACATTGCCAAGCTCTCCCGCTATTTGGCTGGCGCTTAACCCGTCCGCCCATACTTCGTTAATAACTCTACACGTTCTGCTGTCCAGCTCATTAAAGGCCCCCGTCTTCCTTCAGTGGCGCGCAAAACGCATTCGCTCAGTTCGGATGAATCCGAAAGTGCCGCTTATCTGAGCGTGTGTGCTTGCAGCGTTCAGTAACTACGAGATGGTGTATAACTCTCATCCTACAGTACTATATGGGCGCTAATGCGAGCAATAACCTTGAAGAATTGAGGTGGGGAAGAAACCGGTCCCCAGAATTGCCGTACTACTACTTACCTGTGACAGCCTTCATGCGGTGGGAGAAGATTGTCAATCTAAAGAATAAGAGCTGTTTGTTGCACCAAGTTTTACTGCATTCTTTCCAGCATAAAGTAAGAGCTGATAGCGTTAACCCGTCACTATTATATACATGCCTGCATCTACAAAAAAACAACTGGTAAAAAGAACTAATAAACTGCAAATCCAGAGTCCACTGACGCAGTTGAATGCATAGCTATCGCAGGGTGATGCACGCTAAAGGTGTGTTGAATTAACCTGAAGAACCATGGAAAAAAAACTGGACATTGAAGAGGGGATTTGCGCTCTACTCCGTTATTGAAAGATGCCACAATGCGTCCTTCGTCACGTGCAGTCTTTTCGCCGTGCACTAAAAAAAAGAAGAGTGGTTGATCAGCAAACAATTCCTGAGCAGGAGTAACTGATTGCTGGCAATACGTGTTATTGACTGCCCTGAGGGAACGCGGTTTATATGTCGCCTCCCTTAAACCCGAGCACATTAGGTGTCACATGAAGCGCCACTGGCGTTTTTTTGTTTTTTTAAAACCAAGATTTTTGAGCAAACCGAGAAAGCTCAATCCATGAGGAGTAAGAAATGACGACTTCGTCGCTAATGCAGACTTATGCACGCTCAGACCTCGCGTTCGAGCGTGGGGAAGGTGTCTGGCTGATTGCGGCTGATGGTCGACGATATATGGATTGTGCTTCCGGTATTGCCGTCTCCGGCTTGGGTCATGCCCATCCCAAACTCGTCGAGGCCTCAAGTCTCAGGCCGAAAAGCTTTGGCACGTCACCAACCTCTACACTATTCCAGAGGGTGAGAAGCTGGCAAAGCGGCTGACAGACAACACCTTTGCCGATGTTGTGTTCTTCACCAACTCCGGCACGGAAGCAACCGAAGGCGCCATGAAGGCCGCCCGTCGCTACCACTTTGCCAAGGGCAACCTGGAAAAGAACCGCATCATCACCTTTGAAAATGCGTTCCACGGCAGAACCATGGCAGCACTGGCCGCAGGCGGTCAGCAAAAGTATCTGGAAGGCTTCGGCCCTGCGCCGGAAGGCTTCGATCAGGTGCCTGTGGGCGATCTGGAAGCGGTCAGGAAGATTGTTGGACCAGAAACCGCAGCCATCATGCTGGAGCCTGTTCAGGGCGAAGGTGGCGTCCGCTCCATGGACCCTGCCTTCCTGAAAGGGCTGCGCGACATCTGTGACGAAAACGGACTGCTGCTGATCTATGACGAGATCCAGACCGGGGTAGGCCGTACCGGCAAACTGTTTGCCCACGAATGGGCTGGTGTTGCACCAGATCTGATGGCCATTGCAAAAGGCATCGGCGGCGGCTTCCCTATGGGCGCATTCCTTGCAACCAATGAGGCGGCAAGCGGCATGGTGCCCGGCGTTCATGGCACAACATTCGGCGGCAACCCGCTGGCAATGGCTGTTGGCAACGCTGTTCTGGATATCGTTCTGGAGCCGGGGTTTCTGGAAGCTGTTCAGGAAAAAGGCTTGCAGCTGAAGCAAAAGCTGGCCTGTGTGGTCGATCAGCACAGCAATGTGTTTGATCTGGTGCGCGGCGAAGGCCTGATGCTGGGTCTTAAATGCAAGGTGCCAAATACCCAGCTGCTGGCGCACATGCGCAACAACGGCCTGCTGCCTGTTGGGGCAGGAGACAACGTGCTCCGCATTATGCCGCCAATGACCATTACCTCTGAAGAAATTGACATCCTCGTTGAAAAGATTGAAGCCGCTGCTGTGGCCATGGAAAACGAGCTGAAAACTGCCGAGATTGCCAAATGAACATTATGACAAAACAACAACACTTTCTCGATATCAGTGATTTTTCTGGCGATGACCTGCGCTTGATTTTGGAAGGTGCCAAACAGATCAAGTCCACCCGCAACGGCGTGCATCGCGGGCAGGGCCCACTGGCTGGCAAAGTGCTTGCCATGATCTTTGAACAGCCTTCCACCAGAACCCGCATCTCCTTTGATGTGGGTATGCGTGAGCTTGGCGGCGAAACACTCATGCTGACCGGCGCAGAGATGCAGCTTGGCCGTGGTGAATCCATTGCCGACACCGCCCGCGTGCTGTCCCGTTTCGTGGACCTGATCATGATCCGTATGCTGGATCATGATGCGGTGAGAGAACTGGCTGAACACGCAACCGTACCGGTCATCAATGGCCTGACCAAGGTTTCCCATCCCTGCCAGATCATGGCAGACATCATGACCTTCGAAGAACACCGCGGAAGCATTAAGGGCAAAACCGTTTCCTGGGTGGGGGATAGCAACAACGTCCTTTACTCCTGGATCGATGCCGCCTCCAAATTTGACTTCAAAATTAACGTGGCCGCACCAAAGGAACTGACGGTGCCCCTTGATTGGATCGAAAAGGCGCATACATCCGGTGCTGAACTCGTCGTAACAGATGACCCGTTTGCTGCTGTTAAAAACAGTGATTGTGTTATCACCGATTGCTGGGTTTCCATGGGTGACGATAATGCCGAGACTCGTCACAACATGCTGGCGCCTTATCAGGTCAATGAACGCCTGATGAGCGAAGCCAACGAGTTAGCTCTGTTCATGCACTGCCTGCCTGCACATCGTGGGGAAGAAGTGACAAATGAGGTGATTGACGGCCCGCATTCTGTGGTATTCGACGAGGCAGAAAACCGTCTCCACGCGCAAAAAGGCATTATGCGTGGTGCATGGATGCTTTGCCTGAAGGATAGAGCATATCTGTAAAACCGTTTGCCGGTTCTCACAGAAGATATGCGCAAGAATAAAGGTAGAGCCTGCCGCAGCCATGAAATGAGCGCGGAGGCTCTAGGAAAAAAAATGACAAATACACCTGCTCAACCGACCGCCGCTGGCGTTGACGCTGTCGTCCCGTTCGCTGTCGAAGCACTGGACGTACGCGGTCGGATCGTCAATATGGGGCCGGTGCTGAATAGTATACTGGCGCGGCACAAGTACCTGCGCCGGTCAACAAGCTGCTGTCAGAGGCAATTGTTCTGACAGCAATGCTTGGCAGTACCCTCAAGTTTGAAGGCCGCCTGACCCTGCAAGCGCAGACTGACGGTGCAGTTTCCGTGCTCGTTGTTGACTTCAACGCGCCTGACGGGCTGCGCGCAATGGCACAGTTCAATGCAGAAAAGGTTGCTGAAGTTGCTGCGCAAGATGGGTTCAAGCCAGACCACCTGCTCGGCAAAGGCCATCTGGCCTTCACAATCGATCAGGGCGCACACACCAGCCGCTATCAGGGCATCGTGGTTCTCAACGGCACCTCTTTGGAAGAGGCCGCCCACGAGTACTTCCAGAAGTCGGAGCAGATCCCGACCCTCGTCCGGCTCGGCGTAGCAGAAATGCTGACCAAGTCTGAGGAAGGCGGTGCAGAGCACTCCTGGATCGCCGGCGGCCTCATGGTTCAGTTCCTGCCACAGTCTCGCGACCGCCAGAAACAGGCCGACATCCATCCGGGCGACGCACCGGAAGGACACGAAGCCCATCAGGTTGACGAGGACGACGCATGGGTTGAAGCCCGTTCGCTGGTCGAGACCGTGAAAGATGAAGAACTCATCGACCCAAGCCTCACCGTGGAAGGTCTGCTCTATCGTTTGTTCCACGAACGTGGTGCATCCGTCTTCTCCCCGCAGGCGATGGCCGACAAGTGCACTTGCTCTGAAGAAAAAAATCACAGCCATGATGCAGAACTTTTCTGAGGCGGACAAAACCGAGATGAAAACGGAAGGCACAGTGCATATTAAGTGCGACTTCTGCTCCAAGGATTATGAGCTGGACGCCAACAAGGTGTTCAAGGACTAAAGCGTGTTCCGCTTGATTGGAGTCGATCAAGCGACAAGAATTCGCTCTGCAAAAATGTTGGATCAGGCAGCGTGAATGAAAATGCGTGTTGTGTGACCCAACAGCTCAGAAAAAGCGTAAAAAAACGCAAACCAACGCACAAAAAAACGCTGTCAGATAACCTCTGATAGCGTTTTTCGTTACAGTATTGAAAATGCAGGTTATTTCCAGCTACACATGGTCAAAAATAGACCCCATACGCGGCTGAACAGCCGGTCATAGGTTTTCATAAGCATCATATCCGTCATACTCGCCACATAGTCACAGACAACCCGTGAACCATCTTCAGCATTCTTGAAGTCCAAGTAGACTTCTTCCGGTAAGAACGCTTCCGGTTCACTCATCAATGTTTCAAAGACAGCAACCACCATGGTCTGCCCCTTGAACTCAAGATGTTGCACATTGGGCGCCTGAATAACCCGTTTAAAGACAAAGCCTTTAGTGCATCAAGCACCTTGGCGTGCCCCTCTGGCAGAGCAGCTTTGTACTTCAATAATGGCTCGGAAAAGGCCTCGGTTTCTTCGATCTGCACAGCAACGATGAAGAAGTGAACCAGCTTTCCGATGAACTGCTTTCGCCTATTGGGGGCACCAAACAGTCCGGAAATCATCTGCTCATAGGGATTTCCGGAATATTTCTCCCGATTGCTTTCAACCAGATCATCCAGAAATGCGGCACAGTCTTCCGCTGAGATATCCTCCCGAAACTGCTCCTCCCGAACCAGCCCCAATGCAATCGCATCCTCAAAGTCATGGACCCCATAGGCGATATCATCTGCCAGATCCATGATGGAGCAATCCCATGATTTAAAAAGGGATTTCCCGTGCTTGCCGTCTTTACGTTCAAAGCTGCAGAACAATGAGCGGTCCTGATCACACAGCGGCTCAAGCACCCAGTCCACGACCTCTTGTTCCCCATCCATGAAACACTTGGGTGGAGCCGAGCGCTTCCGGTCAATCAGGCTCACTGTGGAAGTATTGGCGGCAAGCTGCGGGGATAAGTCCGGATTATGCACCCGTGAAAAAGCCACCGGATACTTCATCATCCCAAGTAATGCCCGCCGCGTCAGATCAGCGCCATGCCGGGCAGACATCTTCTCCAGCTTTGAAACGATCCGAAGGGTCTGGCCATTGCCCTCATATCCACCCGCATCGCGCATGCAATAATTCAGCGCCACTTCGCCCCCATGCCCAAACGGCGGATGCCCAATGTCGTGGCAGTAGCTGATTGTATTTACGAGGCTTTCATCCGGAATGTAGTCGTATGCCGGATGATCCTTGAAGAACGCCCGGATTTGCCGCGTAATGCCAGAGGCAATCTGCGCCACTTCCAGAGTATGGGTCAAACGGGTGCGGTAAAAGTCACTGTCTCCCAGATTGAGGATCTGGGTTTTCCCCTGCAAGCGGCGGAAGGCATGAGAATGAACGATGCGGGCATAATCCACATCATAAGGCGTACGCGCATCATCCGGCTTGGGAACCCAGGCACTTTGACGAGCGGTCCAAACAGCATCATTCATTTCAAATACCCCGCCACAAAATGAAAAATGCCCCGCACGTTCAAAGTGCGGGGCATAAAAAAACTCAATCTATCAAACTCTTAAGGAACTCTGCGGTCTTTTGCGCCGACTGCTCAATATTGCCATTCCACGTCGCCGGCGAAGCCCCTCGAGGTGCCAGATCATGGTTCCCGTCCTCCAGCCAATCAATGCTAATTGTGCTAGGAAGTTCAACGGCTTCCACCTCACTCTGGTTCCCCATCTGATCCCGATCGCCCTGCGCGATAAAGATCGGTCGCAGCGACTGCTGTAACGGCTCCAAACGCCAGTCGTCCAAATCAGATTTACCAATAGGATGAAAAGGATAGCCCAGACAGACCACACCAGAAACCCGCTTCGGAAGGCTCTCGCTCCCCGCCAGCACAGCCGCAACACGCCCACCCATGGACTTGCCGCCAATCAGGACCGGCCCCTCAACTTCATCCAGAACCAACTGCACAGCCTTCTGGTATTCACCAATCAGCTTATCAGCCCGCGGCGGAGGCGATTTCTTCCCTGTTTCCCGGCGCTTAGCCATATAACCAAACTCAAACCGCGCTACCGCAACGCCATGTTTAGCCGCAGCTTCCGCAAACCGGTTCATAAAATTGGAATCCATAGGCGCACCCGCACCATGGCCCAACACAAGAGTGCCAAGCACTCACCTTCAGGACGTGTCCATAAAATCTCAGTCATAACGGTATTTTATAGCCTGTTTCACGGCACAGGTGACAGGAAATTTACTTGTCCCCGCTTCGATTAGACCCATATTCATAATAACTAATATAAATATGCGGCCACTACGCCGAAACAAAACGGAATTCATCATGGAAGAAGGCGTCATCCGTCTGGGAATATTTGCGGGTGCTTTTCTGGTGTTCGCACTTCTGGAAATTTTCATCCCCCGGCGTTCGGAGAGTCAGGAGCGGCCGCGACGCTGGTCCACCAACCTTCTCCTGTCCGTAATCAACACCTTGATGCTGCGGTTTGCGCTGCCTTTTGCTGCTGTTTCAACGGCTTACTGGGCGCAGGTACAGGGTTTTGGGTTGGCACACTGGCTGGCGATCGACCCGGTTATCGCGGGTGTTGTCGCGTTTTTTTGTACTCGATTTTGCCGTCTGGGCCATGCATGTGGCCAGCCATATGATCCCGTTCCTATGGCATATGCACAAGGTACATCACACTGATCCGCGCTTTGACGTCACAACCGCTTTGCGCTTCCATCCGCTGGAAATCGCTATTTCTATGCTCTGGAAGGTCATCATCGTCGCCCTCCTTGGCGCTCCTGTCCTCTCGGTCGTTATCTTCGAGGTGGTTCTCAACGCAGCTGCCATGTTCAACCACGCCAACATCAAGCTCCCGGAGAAGGCAGATCGTATTTTGCGGTGGATTATCGTGACACCAGACATGCACCGCATCCACCACTCGACCCGCCCAAAGGAAACCGACAGCAACTATGGCTTCAACTTCCCGTGGTGGGACAGGCTGTTCTTCACATATGTACACGATCCGAAAGGCGGTCAGGAAGGCATCACGTTCGGATTGAATGAGTTCCGAGGGAAGGAACCACGTCAGCTCGCCTGGGTTTTAATCTTGCCTTTCAAGGCTTTGCTACACATTCAAGGCTGGCTTTCCAGCCGCGTCAACAAAGACGGAACGCCCAAGGCTAGGTAATCAAAAGAAACCACGGGGGAAATATCTGAGATACAATTCTCCAAGCCGACCGTTGGATTGAAGGCGCGTAAGTCCCAGATTGATGGCATTCAGCATCCTTGTGTCGCCGGCCTTTGTCGCAATCGTCAACCCGCCACTGAAGTAACTTGGATCCAGCCACGGACCACCGGCAAACTTGCAGCATCCATTAGCAGCTTGCGTATCCATCCAGAAGGATAGCCGCATCCCGTCACCAAACAGTGCGTCAACTTGCGATTGTTTCACCGCGTTGCGGGCAAGTTCTTCGGTCTCGAACGGAACTGCGATTGCATCAGTAAAGAACCGCTCCAGAAACGCCTCATGCCGCGAGCCTTCCACAACTGCAATCCGTTTACCGCCCAGAGTTTCAGGCAGTGGGTCCAGCGTGCTGTTCTTACCAACAATGAAGCGTCCCGGAAAGCGCATGTAAGTCTGCGAAAACGAAAGCTTTTCCAGATTATCGGGTGTCATGCTGACACCGGCAATTACCGCATCGGCCTCACCATTAAAAACGGTATTTGCCAGATGGTTGAAGGGCAGAATTTTCAGGCTGCACGCAGCTTTCAGGCTCTGGCAAATCTCTCGGGCAAGATCAACATTGTAGCCCATCAACCGTTGCTCGCTATCGCGAAAGATAAAGGGTGGAAAGTTATCGGCAGCAATAAAGCGGATCCGTTCCGGCGCTTTACCGGTCGTTGCAAGACAGATTGACCACCAGAAAACAGCGGAATGGTCACGGAGGACGGTGCTGTGCGGGCTCTAACTCCAATTTCGGCACCATTGTTTTCCACTCCCTGCAAAGGAGAGCTCTGGGAAACCTCCCATGTATCAGAGCCACTTGCAATCTGTGCTACGGCATTTGAAGCCGCGAAAATGAGCGGCTGGGCACTGCAGAAGATCAGCAATAGTAAGAATAGAAAGAAACGCAAGAGCCATCCAATCCAGTTTGCAACAGAGCATAAGCCTAACGGGAAATTCTCAAGGAGATAGTAAGTGAATGTCTGCGAGAGGGGAAGACCTGTCATCGGAAATCGGCCTCATGAATTAACAGGGGCGCAGCAGGAATACTCCGACATTTCAATGGGTAACGACCAGCCATTCTCTACGCAGCAGGCCAACATTTTGCGCTCGCTCGCTCTCTCCATTGGCCGTATCGATAACTTGCGCACTGTTGAGGCGGGGCAGGCGCTTCGAAGTCGCATGACCACCATTGTTCCTCTCGATCATCCCACTGGTAAACAACGCGGAACCAAGTCACAAAGAAAAGACCTTCAGAGCAATCTAAAGACCACAGAAAAAGGAAGTTCAGGCTCAGAGGATGAGCCTATAAAGGATACATTGGAACGCGAGGTCCTTCTACAATGCAATTGCTCTGAGGCCTTGATTGATTTTGCCATCTCCCGCAGCTCGGATGCAGATGAATGCATCAGTAGCTATCTGATAGAGCAAGGTTTTCTGGATGCTTCGGTTTTCTATTGGGGAATCTCAGGAAGGCTGAACATTCGCTATGCCGCAGACGGAAGCCTGTCCGCCATTGCCCCTATTGCCAAAACGCTAAAGCCCTTTGAAACCGAGGGTATTCTGTTCGTTCCGGCGTTGGATCTTAATCGGAAGGTCGTTTTTGCGGCAGCTCCGCTCGGCCATCAGCTGGAGGCTTTCGAACGGGCACTGGGCTATTTTGATGAAGCAGCCAGCAAGATTGTGATCGTCACCCCCCAATACCAGAGGGCGCTGACCGTCACCACCGCCAGCTCCAACGCCTTGGCGCAGGACAATCTGACACTTTCTGCTGTCCATCGTTTCCTGCCCTCGCAACGCAAGCTTCTGACAATATCGCCAATTGTCTTCATTGCGGCTCTGAGCTTTTCGTTCAATACCGTCATATGGGGCTTGTTTATCCTGCTGACAGTATCGCTAGGAACCATCGGGTTGCTCCGCCTTGCATCGTTTTTCACCTATACCGCGCGGCAGGATATGGCAGTCCCCGAGTTGGAGAACTGGCCGCATTACACCGTGCTTGTTCCGCTTTACAAGGAATCCGCGATTTGCCGCCAACTTGTTGAGGCTCTGGACGCTCTGGATTACCCCAAGGAGGCGCTCGATATCATCTTTCTGGTCGAGCAGGATGACGAACTTACACAAGGGAACCTCCGCAAACTCCTTAAAAAGTCCATGCGGATGATCATCCTGCCTCCAGGAAAACCTCAGACCAAGCCGCGAGCACTGTCAGTCGGCCTTGCGGCAACAAAGGGAGACTTCGTTACGGTCTTCGATGCCGAGGACCGACCAGAGCCACAGCAACTCAAGAAGGCGATCTGCCAATTTGCGTTGGAAGGTCACGATGTTGCCTGCTTGCAGGCGGCCCTCTCCATTGACCATGCTGATGAAAACTGGCTGGTGCGCCAGTTTGCCTTCGAATACGCCGCGCTTTTTGATGTATTTCTGCCGTTCCTCTCCCGTAAAAACCTCCTGCTTCCGCTAGGTGGTACCTCCAATCATTTCAGGGTAGGTACCCTCAGAAAAGTAGGCGGATGGGACCCCTTCAACGTGACCGAGGATGCTGATCTAGCCGTTAGATTTGCGCGCCACGGCTTCAAGACAAAGACAATGAACAGTTCCACCTATGAAGAAGCACCTTTGACTTTAAAGGCCTGGCTGCATCAGCGCACGCGCTGGCATAAGGCTGGATTCAAACACTGGCCGTTCACCTGCGCAACCCGGCATTGACCCACAAGCAACTGGGTGCGAAGAATTTTGTACTGCTGCTCATCACATTCCTTGGCGGTATGCTGTGCCTCTGGGCAGCACCTCTGACTGCACTCATGTTTGGCAAAGTTGCGCTTGATCTCTACAGAACAGGTTGGCAGGCACTCGATGCTTTCAATATCTACGCCATGTTCTGCTTTTTCTTTGGCCTCGGCGGTACTGTGGTCACTGTTCTTCAGGGAAGCGCAAGACGGGGCTTTCGCCCGCGCGTCTGGGAGGTCGCCAGCATTCCGCTTTATTGGGTGCTAGGTTGTATCGCCTCCTACAAAGCCCTGTTTGAGTTCATGGTCAAACCGCACTACTGGCGCAAAACCGAGCACGGTGTCGTGCGCCACAGGGGCAGTGTAGAGCCAGAGAGCAAGCCTACGACGTAAGTGTGCTAGGCCTTCCAGGGAATACCCAGTGCATCCACTGTGAGGCGGCACGGCTGGCTAGCATAATATTGGTCGAGCACTTGGTGAAACACTGTTGGATCCTCGGCCGCATAAGCAAAAAGCGTCGCGCAGCTACGCATCTTCAAGCTGTCGATCTCTCCAAGGATTTGCTGAGATGTCAGTCCTTTATGCTCAAGCAGCAGCTTACAGCAACCACGTAGCCGCGAGCCAAGCAGGGGATAGGCAAGATACCTCCGTGCCTCGTCGAGGTCCTCTATGCCAAAGAAGTGCGCGGTGGAGGAGCGCCCAAGCTGGCGAAGCTGCGGAAAGATAAACCAGATCCAGTGAGAGGTTTTGTGCCCCTGAGCCAGTTCCTGAACCACCTCCTGAAACACAGCCTCCTGTGCAATCACAAATCTGGTGATATCGTCTTTGGTTGTTCTTACCATTGGATGTCTCCGTGCCCGCTCTCATGTGCTGGAATAGTTTTGCCTATGCCGACCGGAAGGTGAGAAACTCCGCACACGTTTCATAGTGTTTTGCGGTGCAAATAATATGACAGGGACGGCTGAAACTGATCAGTCAAAAGCAGAATTGGAGCGGATGAAGGGAATCGAACCCTCGTCGTAAGCTTGGGAAGCTTCTGCTCTACCATTGAGCTACACCCGCGACCTCAGCAAGATCGAAGCAAATTTATGCTGGTTATTTCGAATGGGGTCAAGCCTTTGAAAACTATATCTCAAACTCACTTGTGTTATTTTGGCTCTCCTGCTTGTTGCACTCGGAATCTTCTTCATTTATGCATGGCAGATTCCAGGGTCCCTTATACCATGAAGCCTGCAGACAGGCACTTAAGGTGAGACCTAATTCATACCATGAGGTTAAGTCTCAAAATGCGGGCGAAGTTACGATCCATCATTGAAAGCCGCCAATGGGAATACACGATTATAGGCGTAATCGCGCTAAACGCAGTGGTACTCGGTTTGGAGACAAACCAAGAGCTCGTTAGCAACTATGGACCAATCCTAAGCTTTCTTGATGAACTGGCTCTGTTCATCTTTGTCATTGAGCTGACCTTGCGCATCTTTGCATTTGGCCCGAGCTTTTTCAGAGGCCCATGGAACCTCTTTGATTTCATTATTGTCTCTATCGCCCTTGTTCCTGCAGCTGGACCTGCAACCATCCTTCGGTCTCTGAGAATCCTTAGGGTCTTGAGGCTTATTTCGGTGATCCCATCTTTGCGAAACGTCGTAGGCGGGCTTGTCCGTGCACTGCCGGTATGGCTCCATCGTCCTGTTAATGGCGCTGGTGTTCTACGTCTTTTCGGTGATGCAACCGGACTCTACGGGGCGGCATTTCCTGAATGGTTTGGCACTATCAGTAGATCCACCTATACGCTATTCCAGATCATGACATTGGAAAGCTGGAGTATGGGGATCGTGAGACCGGTTATGGAGGTGTACCCCCTCGCATGGTTGTTCTTCATACCCTTTATTTTGTGCACCGCCTTCACTGTCCTGAACCTGTTTATCGGTATCATCGTGTCGGCCATGCAGCAGGAGCACGACAAGGACCTTGAAGCTGATCGCATCGAAGTGCATGAGGAAACCCGGCTCATTTTAACCGAGTTGAGAGGCCTTAGAGTGGATCTGATCAAGGAATTGGAAAAACTCCGCACAAAAGATGACTGAAGCGGCATCATTCCTGCTGAAGGAAAGGCTGCGGTCAATGCAGGTGCCAGCCACACCCATAATCAAGCGCCAATGAAGTATTAGTGATTGCCGCGCGTGTGGATTGGGAGCCGGTAATCATAGGCACCTGCGAAAAAAAAGGCCTAAGAGGAAATGCATATCTGATAGGATACGATATGTTTGATGCAAAACTCCGAGGCTATATAGACCCGCCACTCAACAAGATGGGCAAAGCACTGGCAGATCTTGGGTTTACTGCAACGGCAGTAAGCACGGTCGGGCTGGGGTTTGGCCTTGCAGCGGCGGCGGCAATTGCAGCCGGGCAATTTGGCATGGCATTGCTGTTTATCCTGCTCAACCGCTTCGCAGACGGGTTGGATGGCGCCGTCGCAAGAGCCGTAGGCTCAACCCAGCTTGGCGGGTTTTACGACATCACCTTTGACTTCATCTTCTACGGCGCAATCCCGCTGGCCTTTGCGTTTGTCGCACCAGAGCAAAATGCGCTCGCTGCTGCGGCTCTGCTTTTCAGTTTTTACATCAATGGGTCCACTTTCCTCGCATTTGCGACACTGGCACAAAAGCTGGGCATGGAAACATCACTGCGCGGAAAGAAGTCTTTTTATTATCTGGGAGGACTGGCTGAGGGTTTTGAAACCATTGGTGTCTTCGTCATTTTCTGCCTGTTCCCCACTTATTTCTCATGGGTTGCATGGACTTTTGCGGCGATCTGCACACTTTCGGCAATTTCTCGCGTTTTCATGGTCCGGCATATGGTTTTGAACCACTCAGATCCTTCGGTGTAAGATCGTTGCTCTTGCGAAGATCAGGGTGTAAAGGCTAGACTTATTACAAATAGGATGCGTACTGCTGTTGTATTTGCAGCGGAATTTTCCTGAAAGTTGGGTTGTGCTATGTATCGTGCCGTTACCCGAGATATACAGATCACTGTAGAACCGTATTATCTTGCCGAGGAGTCGACTCCCGAAGATGAACAGTTTTTTTGGGCCTATACTGTCTCGATTGAAAACATGAGTGGCGAAACCGTCCAGCTTAGGTCGCGGCACTGGTATATAATCGATGCAAACGGCAACACACAGGAAGTCAATGGAGCAGGGGTCGTTGGTGAAGAACCAGTTATCGAACCGGGTGGTTCGTTCCAATACACATCTGGCTGCCCGTTGAACACGTCCTCAGGCATTATGACTGGCAATTATCGGATGCAAACGGATAAAGGCGAGTTCTTTGCCGTAAAAATTCCGGCCTTCTCGCTGGACCTGCCCGACATGGTCAAAACCGTCCATTAGAAGCGGCTGCAAAGTTCATGGCGGGTCAAGGTTAGGACCACGGGCAGTAGTTCACCGCCCGCCAGTCAAGGGTAATTTGAGTTACTGTGTGCGGAAACGGGCCTGCGCACCACGCTCAATTGCAGCAATCGTCAGCTTGTCCAGCTTCAGGTGATTGCGCAGCAACTGCAGCATGCGCACTTCTTCCGGGCTCACCCGCAAATCAGCCGCAGCAATCTCAACGCCAAGAGCGTAAGCTGTGTCGTGCAATTTGGTTGGCAGGGAGTCCGCCACAAGTTCCAGCGTTTTGTTCATGCCGTTTTCGCCAGAGAGGCGTTCGGCGCACTGCTGGGTAATCTTGATCAGATTATTGTCGTCAAAGTCTTTGAAGACAGGAAGAATGCCCACAATATCGCCAAGCTGGCGAAGCTCTGCATCGCTCATCGCATTATCAGCGGCCGAAACCATCACCATCACATGAATCAGAGCTTCTTCTACGCTCAGTAATCTATCTAGTGTACCCATATCTCCCCACAGCAAATAGCTTTGCTTCTTGGTTTGTCTTTAAATTCTACTCTGCCAAATCGTCTGGCAGCGCTTAATGACTGCAAAGGTAAGTTGTTAATGCCTCATACAAGGGGGTAGCGCCGAAAACCCGAGAACTTGCATTGACGTGGGCGCAAGTTTTACATAAGTTCGCGCAGCTTTCCGGCATCAAATCCCGCCGCAGAAAGCCAAACTCAACCACAGTTTTATCTCCAATTACGGATCTCAAAATCCATGTCTACGAACAGTTTGCCTCAACTCGATCTCAGCCCAGAACTTATCGAGGCGGCACAGGTATCTAAAGCCTGGCCGTTTGAAGAAGCGCGCAAACTGGTTAAACGGCTGGAGAAGAAACCCAAGACCGGGCCGGTCTTGTTCCAGACCGGCTATGGTCCATCAGTCTGCCTCACATGGGCACCTTTGGCGAAGTTGCACGTACACCATGGTCCGCACCGCCTTCCGGCTGCTCACGCAGGACAAGATCCCGACCAAGCTGATCTGCTTCTCTGATGATATGGACGGCTTCCGCAAGGTGCCAACCAACGTGCCCAATCAGGACATGATGGCGTCATTCCTTGGCAAGCCCCTGACCAGCGTGCCCGATCCGTTCTCCAACGAGTACCCGAGCTTTGCAGCGGCCAATAACGCAAAGCTCATGGCATTCCTCGATAAGTTCGGCTTTGAGTACGAGTTCGTGTCCTCCACCGATTATTATAAGTCAGGTGTGTTCGACAAAGCCTCCTGCGCATGTTGGAAGTCTACGACAAGATCATGGCGATCATCCTCACTCTGGGGGAAGAGCGTCAGGCCACGTATTCTCCATTCCTGCCAGTATGTCCGCGCACTGGCATTGTTTTGCAGGTGCCAATGGTGGACCGCAATGTCGAAAAAGGCACTGTGACCTACCTTGACCCGGAAACAGAAGAGCGCGTTGAACTGCCAGTCACCGGTGGTCACGTCAAATGCCAGTGGAAAGCCGACTGGGCGCTGCGCTGGTATGCGCTGGGCATTGATTATGAGATGGCTGGTAAAGACCTCATCGACAGTGTGAACCTGTCTGGCAAGATCTGTAAGGCTCTGGGTGCTCCTGCTCCGGAAGGCTTCAACTATGAGCTTTTCCTGGATGAAAAAGGCCAGAAAATCTCCAAGTCCAAAGGCAACGGCCTGACGATGGAAGAGTGGTTGAACTACGCCTCGCAGGAGAGCCTGTCTCTGTTCAACTTCCAAAAGCCTAAGACTGCGAAGAAACTGTACTTTGACGTCATCCCGAAAGCGGTTGATGAGTACTGCACCTTCCTGTCCAAGTTCGAGAACATGGATCCAGCTCAGAAGCTGATGAACCCGGTTTGGCACATCCATTACGGCAACCCGCCGAAGGAAGAGATGCCAATCCAGTTCGCAATGCTGCTCAATCTGGTGTCTGCATCCAATGCGGTCAACAAGGACGTTCTGTGGGCATTCATTTCCCGCTATGCTCCGGCTCATCTCCGCAGACCCACAAGATGCTGGACGAGTTGGTTGGCTACGCAATCCGCTACTACGACGACTTTGTGAAACCGACGAAGAAGTTCAGAGCGCCGGATGAAGTCGAGACTGAGATGCTCACCAAGCTGGATGAGGTGCTTGCTGGCTTGCCTGCAGACACAGATGGTGGTGATATCCAAAACGCAATTTACGACATTGGTCGCAATATTGAGCGTTACCAGAACACCGCAAAGCCGGGTCCTGACGGACGTCCTGGTGTCGCGCAGAACTTCTTTTCTGCGATTTATCAAGTACTTCTGGGTCAGGAGAAGGGTCCACGCTTTGGGTCCTTTATCGCACTTTACGGTATTCCGGAAACGCGAAGCCTGATTGCGAAAGCACTTGCAGGAGAGCTTGCAGCGTGATGAATTAGCCTCTCAAACGAGGGGGCTTTTTTTCATGTCTTTTCCTAGCTGGCTTACTTGGGCACTTTTGCCTGTCTATATTGTCGAGGGCTTGCGGGCCCGTGCCAGATCTATTCGCCTTGCTCCGGCGCCCGGTCCGGTATCAGGCGCCATTGACGGACAGGGCGAGCTGATCAATATGCTCGTGGTTGGGGATTCTTCTGTTGCAGCCATTGGTCTTGACCACACAACCGATGGCCTGACGTACACACTTGCAAGAAAGCTGGCCGAAGTTAGCGGTCAGCCGGTTAAATGGCGTGCAGCAGGCAACAACTCCGCTACAGCGGCCCAAATCAGGGATGTGGTCGTTCCCAATCTTCCGCAGGCCGACTACACGCATGTCTTGATTAGTATCGGCATGAACGATCTAAAGAACTTCCATTCCCGTTTCGCATGGAAGAAGGATTTTGGAGAGCTGATTTATGCGCTGCGAACCAAATATCCCAATGCGCGCATCTACTGGCCCAATTTGATGGCACTTGACTATGTTCCTGCACTAACCAATGGACTGGCATGGGTGCTTGAGCCGCGGCGTCAGATGATCAACCGCATTGGTGCGCAGCTCTGCCACGAGCGCGGCGTGATCGTTTCCTCTGCCATCGCTGAAGCCACGAGGGCGGCCTTCTGTGAAGATGGGATGCACGCAACAGCGCTCGGCAACCAGCTTTGGGTGAACCACTCTGTTGCCGAACTAATGGAGCGCGGACTTCTAGGGTTGGAAGAGAAGGATGAAGTAGAAGATAAACAACACCAGGTGCACGGCGCCCTGTAAGGCGTTCGTTCGGGTGCCTGTAAAGGTGATCACGCTCAAAATCAGTGTCAGGAGGAGCAGGATCATATCCGTATCCTTCACACCGAGCACGATGTGAATGTCAAAGATCCCGGCTGCGATCAAAACAGCCGGGACTGTCAGCCCGATTGTCGCAAGGGCCGAACCCAGACAGATGTTGACGGAACGCTGCAACCGGTTTGAGAGCGCAGCACGGAAGCTGCCCAGCCCCTCAGGCGTCAGAACGAGAAGCGCGACAAGGACACCGGTGACGGCCACTGGCATGTGGAAACTTGAAATCCCATAGTCCACGAGCACCGCGAATTTCTTGGAAAGCAGCACAATCGGGAGCATGGTCAGGATCAGGAAGGCGGCGTGATAGCCGGTCGAGAAGATCTCCAGATCGTGGTCATCCTCGTCATGGGCATTCTGTTCTTCATCCGCTTCATCCTTCGCCATCAGGAACGACAGGGCCACGCCTGAATGGGCTTTGGCTGAATGAAGAACGACCTGTGCCGCATCGTCTGGGTGGCAAGGAAGATACCATAAAGCAGACTAATCATCACCGCAAAAGAGATCTGCTGTCCCGTAGAAAGGGAAGGATCAGCGGTTGAAGTGGTATAGCGTGGGAGAATGAGGGAGATGGTGACGAGCGGAATAAGAACCGAAAGGAAAGAACGGGCCCCTTGAGTGTTAAAGGGCTGCTCCCCGTATTTGAGGCCGCCCAGAAGCAAACTGATACCCACCATGCCGTTCAGCACGATATGAAGCACCGCCAGCATGGTATCGCGCGCCAGTGGCTCGTTGGTGCCCCCTGTCAGCATGATGGAAACGATCAGTGAGACCTCAATGCCAATTACCGAGAGCGTCAGGATCAGCGTTCCGTACGGTTCCCCAAGGATGGACGCAAGACAATCCGCATGACGCACCACACCAAAGGCGCACCACAACATAACGCCGAAAAGCCAGATAAAGCAGAGCATCTGCACTAAAAACCGGCTGAAGGTTGCAATAAGCCCCCTCCCACCAAAAAGAAAAAAGGCGGTCGTTGCAGCTCCTGCAAAAAAACAGGCCTCACGCTTAACTGTTGTCCCAAACCCTGACATTATATTTTTATTCCTTGAGGCCCTGAATACGGTTTATTTTCTCGCAGAGGTTTCTGCAGTTAAGCCATTTCTCGGACGCCAGATAATGGCAGGCTCCCCCTCCATCATTAATGTTGAGGTCGAGGTGCTGTCATCGTCCAGCTCCTCCCAGGAATTCACCAGCGTCGCGGTTTCATCCTTATTTAGGTGCACCAATTTCGAACGCCAGATGCCTTTCTCTGATTGTCGGGCTCGTTCCGCAATTTTTTTGCAATGTATCAGGCGCATCGCTTCCCGCTTTTGCCCATCCATTCTTGAGGAGCCAAGTGGCAAGATCATGTTTGCCAACACTACAAGTGCAGTAAGTTTATCATCTTGCACAGCTTTTAGATCGGAGCAGGTGACACGTTTTTGTCGAATGAAAGCACGTAAAGCTGTTCTTGCTCGAACGCCGCACTGCCACCTTTCACCATCTTCACTGACGCAAGTTGCGCGCAGTGGCACAGGCCGGATGTGATTGAGAGAAATCTGCTTGGTTTTATCACGTAAGGTTGCACCATCAACCGCCACAGCACGGAAAAGGATCAGTTCCTTTGGCAAAGGCTGGTTGGACCTGCGCAGTTCCTTCACATAGGCAATACGCTCAAGCGGTGCGGTGACCGGAGGAGGGGGCGTACGCATGCCGCCTACATTGCGCAGTGTTTCAGGATGTTTGGGGGGCGTTTGGGGAATGCCTGATTGCGCCGCTTCCAAAGCCGCTAGCTTCCGCTTCCGCTCTTCATCCGATGATCGATGCTCAATGGGAAATGAGGAAGGGCGATAGAGTGTGCGGGCATTCCCGCGCGGCGCGGTTTCAGAATTGTATTGGATAAGTGCGAAGAACCCCACACCCAGAAGTGATGCTCCAATAAGAATACACTTGGTCTTTGTAATCCGCATAGGTGCCCTGCTTGATTATTGGCTCACCCATGACACCCTTGCCGTCCAGACCAGATCTGCAACTTGAAACACCCGTGGTTTGTCTTCAGGGGCGTCCCGTCGAAACTCAATGCGCTCGTTTGTTTGCCGCTGCAAAGCGCCGCAATGAATATCTCCGGTTGTAGTCGCAATCAAAACATGGTCATTACGCCGTAAAGAAGTCTCGGGAGAGACGATTATAATTTGTCCTTCCCTGTAGTATGGTTCAAAACTATTACTCGAAACTTCAAGCGCGAAGAATTTATCGCTCTGAGAACTGGGAAAAATGAAGCTATCGCAGAATTTGTCCAGCTTAAATTCAGAGATATCCGCCAAATCTACCTCGCTTAACTCGTCACTGGTGCAAAGATAAGCTGGGAACGACCTGAAGTGTGTCGTGAAACCTTCCGGCTTTTCTTGTAGCAGAGAAGCAAAATCCATGAAGGTCATTTGCGTGACTTCCAGCACCTTTGCAAGCGACTCCGTCGACGGCCAACGCGGACGCCCGTCAGAGGCAAACCGCTTTGACGGGTTGAAGGAGGTCGGGTCAAGACCAGCTCTGCGCGCCAGCCCCGATGGCGTCAGCTGATGTCGCGCCGCCAACCTGTCCAGCGCGGTCCAAAGGTGCTCATGATCCAACATAGGTCCTCCTGCGGTGAAAAGAGAATGCTGAAACAGGCACAGACCCCCTCCAAATCAGCAGTTCTCAATGCTTCAATAAAATCCTGTATGTCGTGAATAAATTCCTATGGCAAGCATTTGTCGCAATTGGGGGTTGCCAGTCCCTGATTTGTCGATGTAAGAGCATGACTTCAGTTGAGTAGACGTCTCTCCTGAAAGGCAAATCCAATGTCCCTTATATTCAAGATCGCCCCCAAGGCGCTTTGGCAGGAAGCTGAAGCCGCCGGTTTTTTCGCGGGTGCGCCGATCGATCTGACCGATGGTTACATCCATTTCTCCAGCGCGGAAACTGTAAAAGAAACGGCAGCGCTGTATTTCGCGGGACAAACCGATTTGCTGCTCATTGCTGTTGAAAGCGAAGACTTCCCTGAAGAGCAAATGAAATGGGAAGCCTCGCGCGGCGGAACACTCTTCCCGCATCTGTATGGCAAGTTTCCTGTCTCCAAGGCCAAATGGGTAAAACCGCTTCCACTGGACGGCGAAGGCAATCACGAGTTTCCGGAGCTATAAATGTCGATTGAAAACCTGATCAACAAAGTCGGTATCCGGGCACTGCATTGTCTGGACCCAGAGACCTCGCACAACGCAACTATCAAAATGCTCTCCACGGGTCTGGCCCCGTCCTTCGGCCAGATCGAGGATAAGGCGCTGGAATACAGATGGGGCGACCTGACTTTCAAAAACCGGTGGGCATGGCAGCTGGCTTTGACAAAAACGCCGAAGCAATCGCCCCTTTGATGAAACTCGGCTTCGGCCATGTCGAGGTTGGAACGGTGACGCCTCTGCCGCAGGAAGGCAATCCAAAACCGAGGAACTTCCGCCTCAGTGCCGACCGCGCCGTGATCAACCGCTATGGCTTCAACAATGATGGCCACGATGTGGTTTACGACCGCATCCGCAAAGTCGGGCGCACCCCGGGCGTTCTGGGCATTAACATCGGCGCAAACAAGCTCTCTGAAGACCGTGTTGCCGACTACGTGCTGGGCGTAAACAGGTTTGCGGAACTGGCAGACTACCTGACGGCCAATATCTCTTCTCCCAATACACCGGTTTAAGAGACTTGCAGGAGCGGGACGCGCTTGCTCACCTGCTCGCCGCCATTATCGACGCTCGCAACGCGCAAGAAGATCGTCTGGGCCGTAAGGTGCCAGTCATGCTCAAGATCGCACCGGACGTCTCCGAGGATGCGCTCAAGGAGATTGCCGAGGAAGTCATGACCCAAAAGGTCGATGGCATGATCGTCTCCAACACCACAATCACCCGCCCGTCCACGTTGAAAGACAAGGTGCAAGCCAAAGAAGCGGGCGGCTTGTCAGGTGCGCCGTTGTTCGAGCGTTCCACCATAGCACTGGCCAAAGCCAGACGAGCCGTCGGGCCGGAACTACCGCTCTTTGGAGTGGGCGGAGTGGACACCCCAGAAAAGGCCGCAGCAAAAATCTTTGCGGGCGCAAATCAGATCCAGCTCTACTCTGGTATGGTCTATGAGGGCAAGCGTTGGTGAAAAAGATCAATCAACACCTGTCCCGTCTGGTGGCTGCGCGTAATGTCGCCAACCTGCAAGAGTTGGTTGGTATCGACAACGACCTCTGGGCGGACAAATCGCTCGATCTCTAGGCACGATCAAAATTTTTGCAAAAAGCTGGGTCTGATCAAAAGGCCCGGCCTTTTTTTGTAGTGCTCGCGAGAAAATCTGCAGCACTTGCTGCGCCGTCAAAATTACGCGCTGATGCAACAAATTAGCCTGTTTACCGGTAAAAACCGGCGGCAAAGGGCGGCCTGTTAAAACTTTAAACTGAAGCCCTGCTCACACTGCACCCACCTGCCAAAATCTGCCTCTTGTTATTGTCAATATCTATTAAACAGACAGTCCACCAAGTGAAGAATTGTTCATGCGCAGCATTGCTATACCTATGTAAACATAACAACACAAAGGAATGGTCATGACCAAGGTTCTTGTCTTATATTACTCCAGCTACGGCCACATCGAAACCATGGCAGACGCCATCCGCGAGGGCGCTCAGGACGTTGAAGGAACGGAAGTTGTTGTCAAACGCGTTCCTGAACTTGTTCCCGAGGAAGTAGCTAAGAACAGCCATTTCAAGGTTGATCAGAAAGCACCAATTGCAGAGCCCGGCGAGCTGGCTAACTACGATGCTATCATCTTTGGAACGCCCACCCGTTTCGGCAATATGGCAGCGCAGATGCGCAACTTTCTCGATCAGACCGGTGGCCTGTGGTTCAACGGTCAGCTCATTGGCAAGGTTGGGTCTGTGTTCACCTCTACCGGTACCGTGGCGGCAATGAAACAACCATCACCAGCTTCTGGTCAACACTGGCACACCACGGCATGGTGATTGCTGGCTTGCCTTACTCCAGCCCGGAACTGAGCAAAATCTCTGAGGTTCGCGGTGGTTCACCTTACGGTGCCAGCACCATTGCCGGTCCGGATGGCTCACGCCAGCCAACTGAAGATGAGTTGAAGCTTGCCCGCGATCAGGGACGGCACGTAGCTGGAATTGCAAAGAAACTTGCCAAGGCCTAAGCAGCTCCCAAAACCGCTCGATAATTCCCAATATGACTTTGTTGCCTGCGTGATGTGATCTGAACACAACCTACCGTTTATGAGGTCGCGCAGGCAACAAAGCATACGCATACTTTTGTAGACAATTTAACGCCAATACATATAAGAGATATTTAGATGACTGACCCCATCACATTACACAAAGAAATTCAGGGTGTTGTTGTAAACGGTGCCACCTTGAGCTCCCACACCTTTCCTGTTGAAGTCCCAGGACCACTCGAGGTTCAGGTTCGCCTTCACGCCGCAAGCCTGAATGCGCGCGATCAGATGATCCGCAAAGGCCAGTACGGAGAAATGCCGGCGGACCTTGTTGCACTCTCCGATGGTGCAGGTGAGGTGATCGCCGTTGGCGACAAGGTAACCAAATGGTCCGTTGGCGACCGCGTCATGCCAACCTTCTTTCAACAGTGGCTCGAAGGACCATTTGTACCGCATATGCTCGGCTCTGCCTCAGCTCCGCTCAATACGCCGGCATCCTTAGAGAGCAAGCCAATTTCCATGAGGATACGCTGGTTCGTATCCCCGACCACCTAAGCTATCAGGAAGCGGCCACACTGCCTTGCGCTGGCGTAACCGCATGGCACGCTCTGTTTGAGCAGCACCGCACTTTGAAGCAGGACGATCTTGTCCTGATACAAGGGACAGGCGGCGTCGCAATCTTCGCGCTTCAGCTTGTAAAAGCCTTTGGAGCCCGTGCCGCGATCATCAGCTCCTCAGATGAGAAGCTGGCAAAAGCAAAGCAGCTCGGCGCAGACATCACAATCAACTACAAAGAGGTTCCTGACTGGGACGCAGAACTGTTCCAGCTGACCGACGGACACGGTGCAGACGTGGTTCTGGAGCTGGGTGGCAAGGACACACTGGAACGCTCCCTTCGTGCAGTTGCGCCCCATGGACTGATCTCTCAGGTGGGTGTCTTAACAGGCTGGGCACATGCACCGGAAAATATCAGTGATCTGGTCTTGAAGAACGCATCCTTGGCAGGCGTTCTGGTTGGCTCACGCACCTACTTTGAGAACCTGTCCGCGTTTGTCGCCAAACACCAGATCAAGCCACTGGTAGAGAAAGACTTCGCGATGTCCGAGATCGAAGCCGCATATGACTACCTGGAAAAAGCCCAGCACATGGGCAAAGTCACAGTGAGCATCGCCTAGAAGTGAACCTATCTGCCTTGCCCGGTATTCCCCCTCCGGGCAAGGTAATCTTTCTTCAGGCCGGTCAAGCCCGTGCCCTAAGCCTTCTGAAGTGCATCAAAGTATTGACGCTCCCGAATATAGCACATGAAGCTTAAGCTTAGCCCGCGCGCTCCAAAGAACACCAGCAGCGAGAACCACAAGCCGTGGTTTCCATAGATTGGGTAAAGCAGGTAGTAGCTTGCAAGGAAGAGGATGGTGGAGATCACCACCGAGTTCCGCATATCCCGTGACCACGTCGCCCCGATAAAGACCCCATCCATCTGGAAAGCAAGTGTGCCGATGATGGGCGTTAGAACGGCCCAGAACAAATAGGCCTGAGCGGTCTCGCGCACCTCTGTATGGGTGGTCAGCAGGTCAATCACAGCCCCGCCAGCCAGCCACAGCACAATCGCCGCACCAAAGGAAAGCCCAAACCCCCAGCCCACAGAAAGGCGCAGGGCCTTGCGAAATGCAGCGCGTTGCTTGGCCCCAATTGCTTGCCCAACCACCTGTTCAGCAGCTGATGCCGTTCCATCCAGAAAGAACGCTGCAACCATAATGAATTTTTCAAGCACAGCGTTGGCCGCAAGCACCACTTCCCCCTGCGCCGCACTGCGCGAGGTGAAGAAGCCAAACGCAAACAACATCACCATGGAGCGGATCATGATGTCCCGGTTCAGCGCCAGCATGGGCTTCAGCTTTTCCCAAACGATGATCTGCGAGAAGGTAGGCAACGGCGCACCGTTCAGCTCCCGCTTGATCAGGTAGAGGCCAAGGCCGAATGTCAGCGCTTCTGCAATGAAGGTAGCAATGGCAACGCGGGAATGCCCCAGTCAAAGACCAACACGAAAATAACTGAGAGCACCATATTGGTGACATTCAGGAAGGTCTGGATGAGCAGTCCGATACCAGCCTTGCTCAGGCCCAGATACCAGCCCAAAATAGAATAGTTGGCCAAAACAAACGGCGCGGAGAATGCACGGATCGCAAAATAGGTGGCCGCCGCTTCCTGAACAGCCTCTGTCCCGCCGATAATTGGAAGACCAAACTGCACAATAGGCCATTGCAGGAAGATGACAACGACCCCGCCAATGATGCCCAGCAACAGCGCACGCGCCAGCACAGCCCGCAGCTCCGGCCCATCGTTTGCACCAAGGGATTGGGCAGCAAGGCCTGTCGTTCCTGCACGCAAAAAGTAGAAGAATGCACCAATCACATCAAACAGAATGGTACCAACAGCCAGACCGCCCAAAAGTGCAGCATCATGTAACTGCCCGATCACAGCCGTATCCACCAAGCCCAGCAAGGGAGTGGAGATGTAGGCCAATGTCATCGGAACAGCGAGCGCAAGAAAAGAGCGGTTCGTTACCTTGAAATTTGTAGACACGCGGGAAACCTTAAAACGCACGATCGCATGGTAAGCAAGCGACTCAAAAGGGATTGAATAAACAGTGTTTCCTTCGCTCATATTTGTTTGTTCTTTATTTGTCCATACTGCATTACGGTAAGTCGCGATCAGTGATGGCCTCTCTGCGAAACGTGGGATTTGATTTCCGCGCAGGAGATCTAAGTAAAGTCACACTTCAATAAGAATAGGTTTATGATGTGGGGTGGTTCATGAGTGTTTCTGCATTATATAAAATAGTTTTAAAAGTATATATGTTGTCAGGTGTTAATTGTTGCGGGGGGATTTTCGAATTAATTTATCTGACAACTTAGTTGTGGGGTTAGTATCTAGCTTGATTTGAGTTTTAAACGTGAAAAAGCCGGTAAGATGCCAGAATATCGCCCCTTACTATTGGCAGGGGTAATAGGTTCAGAAGTTTAAAAGTGATCAAATCACCTTATTACAAGGAAATATCTGATGCTTAAATCCCTAACGCTTGCAGCCGCTCTCGTCATCAGCTCTGGTGCTTATGCTCTGGCAGCAGACGCACCTCAAGTGGGCGAAACCAGCAAAGGGCAAACATTGGTAGATGGCAGTGGCAATACCCTGTATTTCTATTCCGATGACACTGATGGAGTGTCAAATTGTGATCATCTCTGTGCTTTCTTGTGGCCTCCACTTCACGCTGACGAAGGTGCAACGGCTCAAGGTGATTATACCTTGCAACGCGCAGTGATGGGACGCAGCAATGGGCCTATCAGGGTAAACCCGTCTACACATACCGTCTCGATACAGCTCCTGGAGATATCTCCGGGGATGGTGTCATGAATGAGTGGGTTGTAGCTCAACCAAACTAATCGCCCGAAGTTGCCCCCGGCGCTGTTGGGGGCAACACATTTCACGACTCGGCGAACTTGAGCCTGAGACAGCTGCTGGTGTATGAAGAAGCCATCTAAAGACGTGATCCGGATTTCTTCCTTGAACACCAAGATAAACCCAAAGCGCAACAGATCTGTGTGCCACAGAGGGACGTCTTTCACAAAGAGGGGGCCTCTGTGAAGCTACCAATCGTGCATCATCCTGCCTATACAGCAGATATTCCCGAAAACCACCGCTTCCCGATGCGCAAGTATGCCGGTGTGGCCCGGTGGTTGAAGAATACCGACCCGCACGGCGCGCTCTATGAGTTTCATGAACCCAGCCCAATCTCCAGAGAAAACCTGCTGCGCGTTCATGCAAGGGACTATGTCGATCAAGTCTTCAGCTGTCAGGTCCCCCACGCTATAGCGCGCGAGATCGGCTTTCCCATGACGCAGAGCGTGTCTTTTAGAGCGCAATGCGCCACAGGAGGCTCTCTGCTCACCGCAATGCTGGCTTTGGAGCATGGCATCGCCTGCAACACCGCAGGTGGCTCCCACCACGCCCGAATTGCACAAGGTGCGGGCTTTTGCGTGTTTAACGACGTGGCTGTCGCCGTAAAGACCGTTCAGGCCATGCGCATGCTCCCGCGTGCTCATCATTGATCTGGATGTCCATCAGGGCGACGGCACGGCCGACATCTTCGCGCACGACGCCAGCGTCTTCACGCTCTCCCTGCATTCAGAGAAGAACTACCCGGTCCGCAAGAGGGCCTCCACGCTCGATGTGCCTCTGAGAGATGGCATGGAAGATGACGAGTATCTGGAAATACTGGAGGATACGCTTAAATCGGTCCTCACCACCTTCAAAGCCGATTTGGTGTTCTTCAACGCTGGCGTTGATCCGCACCAAGAGGACCGATTGGGACGCCTTTCCCTCTCAGATGAGGGCCTGCACAAAAGAGAGAATCTGGTCTTTCGGCTGGTAAGGAATGAGGGCATCCCGATAGCTGGTGTCCTTGGGGGAGGGTATTCCTTCGATCTAGAACTATTGGTTAATCGCCATTCAATTTTATACCAGACGGCAGCGAAGTACCTATGATTTAAAACTAAGTTCTTTTATCCGTAATTTATGTAAAATTTGAAGTAATTTTTGCAGGAAGCAATTAGATATATGTCTCTTGCCATTTCCGGAGAAATGCGCAGTATTCCCCTCGTTAATTGCAAAAATAAGAGCCGCGCAAGCTTGGGAGACACGTATGGGTGTTGTGCTCACCGATAGAAGCGTCGTACTGGACACGGCCGATTACATGATCCGCGAAAGTGGCCTGCTGGGCTTGGATGTTAATCAACTTGCCAACACCACCGGAGCGAGCAAACAGGACATCTCAAGGATGTTCCCTTCTAAGAACGGCGTGGAACGGGCTGTGCTGGAACGGTACATCGACCGTTTCCTGCAAATTCTGGGTGATCCTGTTACGCAAACGCTCCACTTCCGCAGAGCGTTGGACACCTACATCGCCGCCTTTCAAGCTGGGATGACAGATGGTGGCGAGCTGTTCCTTTCAGCCGTGCTTGGGGACAAGGACGAAGAATTACCCGAAGACCTTCAGCAACTGGCCGCAACATTTGCCCGCCGCAACCGCATCTGGCTGGCGGATCTGCTGGAATACAGCGGCGACTGGTCCTCTGAAGAAGCGCTCGTGAAGTCAGATTTTGTTCTTGCTGCAATGGAGGTAGCCGTTCTGATGGGCAACACCAGCGAAGATCCGGAGATCTTCGAAAACCTGTCCATCAACATCCACAATATCTGCATGCAGTAATGGGTGTGCAGCAAGAAGCTGTCGCCGTTATCGTCCGCGCCAGTTCATAAGCCGTGAGATAAACCAGAGCGGCACCACCACCATGGCACCAAGCAGGAAGTAAGAGCCAAAACGCTCAAGCGCTGAGAAACCCATATTCCAGATCCGGACAAAGAACTCCTGCACGGAGTAAATCAGCGACAACGGTGAAAAATTCAGTGCGGCCAGAACAATTCCGACAATCAAGGACAGAAAAATCAGCCGAAAAAGCACCCGTGCTGGCGAGTCTCCAAGAAAACGGTTGAACTTATCGTCTGACATCAAAATCTCCGCTGTACCAAAGCGCATCTCTTTAGGTAGAGGCCGGTTTTCGACCGGAATGCGCGTAAAAATTGAAAGCCAAGGCAGTTTGACTGCTCTAGGTTAAAAGCATATTGCTTAAGATTGTTTTCTATATAGGAAGCCCGAGGGATATTGCATAGATGCAAACCCACTTTGTGCCCTCAGGTTATTGCTGAAAGTTACTGGTGTGCCGTTTTTAATCTACGCAACGGAACCTCACGACATAGACCTCCTCGCGGATATTCGACAAGAGGCCATGAAAGAGGAGTGGGTGGCAAACGGATTGCATGACCATGCGGCCTATCGGAAGAAATTTAAACAAACGTTTGATCCTGCCTTCACTCGCAAAATTGTTCTGCATGGCAAAACTGTCGGCTTCTACGTTTTATGGGAGCCTGACGACTACCTCTATCTGGAGCGCCTCTATCTCCAACCAAAGGTTCAAAGTTGTGGAATTGGAAGCCGTGTTCTGGGTATTTTGAAGCACAAAGCAGAGGAGCTTGGGAAACCTATTAGGTTGGAAACTTTCCCTGAGAGTAGGGTAAATGCCTTCTACCTGCGTAACGGTTTTCAGCTCGTGTCCGCCAATAAACACGAAAAGTGCTACAAGTTCACGCCAACCTCTGTAACAGTACCGACCTAATGAGGAACATTGGTGCGACCAATCCCACTGGTGCTGCTAATTTTGTCTGGAAGGCTGGCAAGCGAGTAGCAGTATGAACCGATGCCGCACTTCGTTCTTCATGATGCCAAGCCGGTATATGCTACAGCCAGCTGACACCCCTCCCGTCATCCCGCACAAGCGAAGCGCGATGCGGGATCCATGTCTGGAATGTCGAAAAGCCTGAACGTGTTGCACTGGATCCCGCATCAAGTGCGGGATGACGGCTTGAGAGGCGCCCCATAAAAAAAACGCCGATGAGATCACTCCCGCCGGCGCTTTTAACTCTAGCTAGGCAGCTGGCTGTTACGCCCAGCCGATCCCGTATTATTCAGCAGCTTCTGCCACAGCTTCTACAGGGGAGAACTTACCGTAGTAGGTCTCGCCAGCTTCTGCCATTGCGCGCAGCTGTTTGTTTGGTGCGAAGCGGTCGCCGTACTTGGCAGCCAGCTTGTCACAGCGTTCTACGAACTCTTTGGTGCCGATGCCGTCGATGTAAGACAGCGTGCCACCGGAGAACGGTGCAAAACCGAAGCCAAGGATGGAACCAACGTCTGCTTCACGAACGTCTGTCAGGCAGTTCTCTTCAAACACGCGCGCGGTTTCAAGAGCCTGAATGCCGAGCAGGCGGTCCTTCAGTTCTTCTACGTCAAACTCATCAGCAGACTTGGATGGACCGGTGATCTCGGTGATACCAGGCCACAGAGCCTTGTCCTTGCCTTTGTAGTCGTAAAAGCCCTTGGAGTTCTTACGGCCAAAGCGCTCGTTCTTAACAACCATTGCATCAAGAATGGTGTCAAAACCGCTGGAAGGATAAGCATCGCCAAGGTCTTTCTTGGTTGCTTCCTTAATCTTCCAGGCAAGGTCCAGAGCGACTTCATCACCCAGAGAAAGCGGACCAACAGGCATGCCTGCCATCTTGCCAGCGTTCTCGATCATGGCTGCTGGCACACCATCGGAAAGCATCATGATGCCTTCGCGAACATAGGTGCCAACCACGCGGGAGGTGTAGAAGCCACGGCTGTCATTGACAACAATCGGGGTCTTCTTGATTGCCTTCACGTAGTCCAGAGCAACAGCAGTTGCCTTGTCCTCGGTCTTCTCACCCAAAATGATCTCAACAAGCATCATCTTGTCCACTGGGGAGAAGAAGTGAATGCCGATGAAGTCAGCTGGACGGGAAGAAGCTTCTGCCAGCGAGGTGATCGGAAGGGTAGAGGTGTTGGACGCGTAGACTGCGGAAGCTGGCATTGCCGCTTCGGCTTTCTCGGTTACAACACGCTTCACTTCACGGTCTTCGAACACAGCTTCAATCACCAGATCCACATCGCTCAGGGCGTTGTAGTCGGTGGTTGCGGTGATCAGGCCAAGAAGCTGTTCTTTCTTCTCAGGCGTAGATTTACCGCGCTTGATTGCTTTGTCCAGAAGGCTTTCTGAGTAGGACTTACCCTTATCAGCAGCTTCCTGTGACTGGTCAATCAGAACAACTTCAAGGCCAGCTTTTGCTGTGACGTAAGCAATGCCTGCACCCATCATGCCAGCACCAAGAACACCAACCTTTTTCAGGCTCGTCTCAGGCACACCAGCTGGGCGACGCGCACCTTTGTTCAGCTCCTGCATGGAACCAAACAGGGAGCGAACCATAGCAGCAGCTTCTTTGCTCTGCAGAACATGCGCAAAGTAACGGCTCTCGATGGTCAGACCAGCGTCGATTGGAACCATCAGGCCTTCAACAACAGAGTGCAGCATGTAGCGTGCGCCCGGATAGTTGTCATAGGTGTTCTGACGGTAGATCGCGTTCGCAGCTGGCCAGAACTGCATACCGGCTGGGGAGTAAACCTTACCAGTCGGGATTTTGAAGCCCTTCTTGTCCCAAGGTGCAACAGGGTCAACACCTTCTGAGAGCATCTTCTTGGCAGCGTCAATCAGGTCAGCCTCAGGCGCAACAGCGTCGATCAGCTTCAGGCGCATGGCCTTCTTCGCGTCAAGGTTCTGACCAGTCATCAGGAACTGCAAGCCGCCCTGAAGGTCCGGAACCAGACGCATAACACGCTGCGTACCACCAGCACCCGGGAACAGACCCACCTTAACTTCAGGCAGAGCCATTTTCAGGGTGTCTTCAGCACCGACACGCTTGTGACAAGCCAGTGCAAGCTCGGTACCGCCACCCATGGCAACACCGTTTACAGCAGCCACATATGGCTTACCGGATGTTTCCAGTTTGCGCAGGATGAGAGAAAGTTTGCGAGTGCCTTCAAACAGTTCTTTTGCAGCGCCTTCCGGATCAACGCCCTGACGCTTCTTATAAACGCTAAGAGCCTTGCCGATCATGGAAAGGTCAGCACCAGCGGAAAACGCTTTTTTGCCGGACGCAACGACAACACCTTTGATGGCATCATCAGCAGTGATGTCGTCGATCACTTTGTCCAGCTCGTTAATGACGGATTCGTCAAAAACGTTCATTGGCTTTTCAGGTGAGTCCCATTTCAGAACTGCAAAGCGTCCGCATCGGTTTCAAGGGTAAAGTGTGTGTAAGTCATGTCTATCTCTCCCCTTAAACGCGCTCAATGATGGTTGCTGTACCCATGCCAGCACCAATACACAGGGTAACAAGTGCGGTGTTTTTGTCCTGACGCTCCAGCTCATCAAGAACTGTACCAAGGATCATTGCACCGGTTGCACCAAGTGGATGGCCCATCGCAATTGCACCACCGTTCACGTTCATGTTGGCGTGGTCAATTTCAAACGCCTGCATGTAGCGCAGAACAACAGCGGCAAACGCTTCGTTCAGCTCAAACAGGTCGATATCGCCAATTTCCATGCCGGAGTTTTTCAAAAGCTTCTCGGTCACATCAACCGGACCTGTCAGCATCAGTGCCGGGTCAGAACCGATGTTTGCAAAAGCCTTGATCCGTGCACGTGCTTTCAGGCCGTAAGCTTCACCAGCCTCGCGGGTACCCATCAGCACAGCAGCAGCACCATCCACGATACCGGAGGAGTTACCAGCATGGTGCATATGGTTGATCTTCTCGATCTCAGGGTGTGCCTGAATACCAACAGCGTTAAAGCCGCCCATGTTGCCCATCATCTCGAAGGATGGGTTCAAACCTGCAAGAGACTGCATGTCTGTTTGCGGGCGCATGTGCTCGTCATGGTCCAGAATGGTCAGACCATTGATGTCGCGTACAGGAACAACAGAGTTCTTGAAGCGGCCTTCATCCCATGCCTTTTTCGCACGGCGCTGGCTCTCTACTGAGTATGCATCCACATCATCACGGGAAAAACCGTATTTGGTGGAGATCAGGTCAGCAGAAACGCCCTGAGGCATGAAGTAGGCAGGAATAGCAACCTGCGGGTCAGCTGGCCATGGACCGCCCGAAGCACCAAGACCAACACGGCTCATTGCTTCCACACCGCCGGAAATTACCAGCTTGTTCTGGCCGGACATGATCTGGGATGCACCCATGTTGACCGCGTCAAGACCGGATGCACAAAAACGGTTGATCTGCATACCAGGAACAGAACGGTCGTAGTTTGCTGCAAAAATAGCAGCACGTGCAATGTCAGAGCCTGCATCACCTACCGGGTCAACACAGCCAAGCACAACGTCGTCTACAAGCTTGGTGTCAAGCTCATTGCGGTCTCTGATGGCTTCAAGAGCGTTCGCCGCAAGGCGTGCTGTTGAAACTTCATGCAAAGAGCCGTCTTTCTTGCCGCGCCACGTGGGGTGCGAACATGATCGAATATAAGGGCGTCTGCCATATTGTCCTCCGCAAAAATTGGTCAGGCTGGTGTAGGCATAGGGTGGCCGGGCATAAGGTCATAAGGGGCTACCCAGTGGGGTAGGGCCTTAATCCGCTCAAGCCATGCATTCACATTTGATAAAGGGCCGAAGTCCACACCAATCTCTTCTGGCCAAAACAGGTATCCGCATACCGAAAGGTCTGCGATTGTTGGGCGATTTGCAACAAGGAAGTTATGGTCCTCAAGGCGTTTATCCAGAACCTTGAGGGCGGCGATGGCCCGACCTTCAAAAAAGCGGGTCACGTCAGTCTCACCGGTTTTTGCCAGGGCACGCAAGAAGCGCAGGGTCGCCACATAGCTAGTCAGCTTGTGGTTGTCCCAGAACAGCCAGCGCATGATTTCCCGGCGTTCTTCCTCGTTCTCCCAGCCAAACGTGCCAAGTTGCTGGGTCAGGTATTCCAGTATCACGCAGACTGCGTCAGCCGTGTTTCCCCGTGTATCAGCACAGGAATTTCACCCATCTCGTTCTGCTCGCTACGAAACTCAGGATCGCGGGTTGCACCATTGAAAAAAAATCGACCCACTCAGGGTCCATGATGCTTGGGAAAGCTCCAGCATCAGCGCAACCTTGTAGGCATTGCCGCTCTGCGCAAAACACTGAAGTTTATATTCCGCCATATCGCACTCCTAAAATCTGTTAGCTTAATATATCAGGTCGAGACTAGGGCAGGACAAGAGCCCGGGATAGGTCCCGGGCCCCTGAATTGCGATAATTTGATCAGAACGCTTCCGCGTCGAGGCTCATCATGGTGTCAGCACCGGTGGAGATGCGTGCCAGATGCGCAGAAGATTCAGGCATCACGCGTTCCATGAAGAAGGTTCCAAGGGTCAGCTTGGTTTTCAGCCAGTCTTCCTGACCGTTTGCGCCCTCTTTGATCTTGCGGTTCGCAGCAATTGCGATCTTGGTCCACATGTAACCAAGAGCCACCAGACCGAACAGGTGCATGTAGTCATTGGAGCCAGCACCGGCATTGTCCGGGTTTTTCATTGCGTTCTGCATGAACCACATGGTCGCTGCCTGAAGGTCGTTCAGGGACTGCTTCAGACCCTTCATGTAAACGCCAAGTTCTTCGTCGCCTTCATGTTCTTTGATGAACGCGCCGACTTCCTTGAACCATGCCTGAACCGCACGACCACCGTTTGCAGGCAGCTTACGGCCAACAAGGTCAAGCGCCTGAACGCCGTTGGCACCTTCATAAATCATGGCGATACGGGCATCACGCACGAACTGGTCCATACCCCATTCCTGGATATAGCCGTGACCACCAAAGACCTGCTGAGCCATAACGGTGTTGTCAAAGCCCTTATCCGTCAGAACGCCTTTGACGACCGGTGTCAGCAGACCCATCATGTCGTCGGAAGCTTGCTTTTCAGCATCGTCCTGAGACAGGTGGGAGACATCGCCATGCAGCGAGGTCCACATGTAAAGAGCACGGGCAGCTTCGTTGAAGGACCGGATGGTCATCAAAACACGGCGGATATCCGGATGAACGATGATCGGGTCAGCTGGCTTGTCCGGGTTCTTAGGTCCGGTCAGTGAGCGCCCCTGAAGACGGTCCTTCGCATAGGCCAGAGCGTTCTGGTAAGCCACTTCAGACTGAGACAGACCCTGAATACCAACACCAAGGCGTGCTTCGTTCATCATGACGAACATGGCACGCATGCCTTTGTGTTCTTCACCAACGAGATAACCTACGGATTCATCATAGTTCATGACACAAGTGGAGTTCGCGTGGATACCCATCTTCTCTTCGATGGCACCAACACTCACGTTGTTCGATTCAGCAGGATTTCCGTCAGCATCCAGCTTCTTCTTAGGCACGACGAACAGGGAAATACCCTTGATACCTTCAGGAGCACCTTCAATACGTGCCAGAACAAGGTGGACAATGTTCTCGGCAAGGTCATGGTCACCAGCAGAGATGAAGATCTTTGTGCCGGAAATCTTGTAGCTGCCGTCGCCCTGTGGAACGGCCTTTGTGCGCATCATGCCAAGGTCGGTACCGCAGTGTGGCTCGGTCAGGTTCATAGTACCTGTCCACTCGCCACTTGCCATCTTCGGCAGGTAGGTGCCTTTAATTTCGTCGTTTGCGTGAACAAGCAGAGCTGCCATAGCACCGGCGGTCAGGCCCGGATACATCGCAAACGCCTGGTTTGCAGAGCACAGGTACTCATTCAGGATAACAGAAAGGGTCGCAGGCATACCCTGTCCGCCATACTGTTCAGGAATGGACAGACCACCCCAGCCGCCTTCAGCGTAAGCTTTGTATGCTTCTTTGAAACCAGCAGGTGTTGTCACTGTTCCGTCGTCATGGCGGGTACAGCCAGCCTTGTCGCCGCTCAGGTTCAGAGGCTGCAGGATCTCTTCAGAGTACTTTGCGCCTTCTTTCAAGATAGCTTCGACAAGATCAGGAGTTGCCTCGGAGAACCCAGGCAGGTTTGAATGTTTTTCGTAACCCAGAACATCTTTGAGCAAAAAGAGTGTATCTTCAACGGGAGCACTATAACTCGGCATAGCAATTTTTCCTTCCGACCAACCCAAGAGGCGCGACATAACGTTTGCGTAAACGTCAACTTGTGACGGAATATAGAACGGCCTCGCGCTCACGGCAAGTTATACCCAAGTGTAATTTCTTAAGGTCAAGTACATATCCGCGGAATCCTGCGGGGTTTCATGTGGGAACTTCCCTGTGAAATCTCACGGCGCAACGCTTGTGCACTATGAAACCAAAGGTAAATTCCTGTCTGAGCCTCAATCTTGAAGGGAAAATGTGGCATGAAAGCGAGAATCGCCTTCTCGCGAAAACGTGATAATGCGACTTCCATCAACGCGCTTCGCCCAGCCCTGATCCAGAAAGAAAGAGAGTAGGGCAGTACCCGCGATTCCCGCCAGATGGGAGCGTCGCGCACTCCAGTCCAGACAGGATTTACACAAAGGCCGCCGCTTGTTTTCCTTGTCCGGCAACACAACACCCAACTCCTTGAGGAAGCCGCGCCCGTCTCCGGTCAGATGCAACTGCTCGCCGTCTTCCACGAGGAAGCCCCGCGTCAGCAAACTGTCGTAGGCCTGAACGCCATACTCGCCAGCCAGATGGTTATAACAAACACGCGACCTGCGCAGCTCAGGCTCTTTGTCCTGTCGGCACGCGCGTCATGCCAGAGCGCATGGCAATTCCGCTCATGGCCTCTAGCAGGGCCGCAACATCACTGTTAGCAAGGCTGTAATACTTGTGCCGCCCCTGTTTACGCAGGCTGACCAAACCAGCCTCCGCCAGTCGTCCCAGATGAAAGCTGGAGGTTTGCGGCGTAACACCCGCTTCTTGCGCCAACTCGCCTGCGGTCAGGGCAACACCGGTCATAAGCGCCTGCAACATGTTTGCCCGCGCCGGATCTCCAATGAGCGCGGCAATCCCGGCAATGTTCGGTCCTTCTTTCATGGCAGCTCCATCCTCCATGCCTGTGGACGGACTTATAGCACACACGCAGAATTGATTGTTCGATCACGATCGAAACAATCACGCCTGCCTACTTGCTACACCCACAGCATCGAGAACCAAAACCGGAGGAGTGTCATGCTCACCTGCGTCATTCGCTATCAGATCGACCCGACAAAAAAAGGCCGAGTTCCAACAGTATGCCCGCAATTGGGGGCAAGCAATTCCGCGCTGCGGAGCAGACCTGATCGGCTACTACGCCCCCCACGAGGGTTCCACAACACTGGCCTATGGCATCTACAACGTGCGCAGTCTGGCGCACTACGAACAATACAGAGCTACCCTTGCAAAAGACCCGCTTGGACGCGAAAACTATGAGTTCGCCATGCAAGAGAAGTTTATCCTGAAAGAAGACAGAACTTTCCTCAAACTTGCCTCTCACCCGCATGCAACACCGTGACCGCCTGCCAACCACCGAAAGCCCCAGTATGATTGCCGTTATCTTTGAAGTTGAGCCCTACCCAAACCACAAAGCCAGCTATTTGGAGGTCGCTGCTGCCATCAAGCCGGAACTGGAGAAAATTCCCGGCTTTATCTCAGTTGAGCGATTTCAGAGCCTGACAAATCCGGATAAGATTTTGTCACTGTCATTTTTTTGAAGACGAGGAAGCCGTGAAGCGCTGGCGCACTCAGGAAAAACATCAGGAAGCGCAGCAGCTCGGAAAAAGTGAATATTTTCAGAAATATCGCATCCGCGTGGCGAGCGTTCTGCGAGATTATGGGTTGGATAAGACGTAGTCCAAAACAGCTCGGGCGAAATTACCCCGATTTATAGATGAGAAATATTGAATATAAATATTTCAGATGAAGCATGGCTCCAAACAAGAGCCACAAAACAAAAAGGTGGGGCAAATTCCCACCTTTTAGGACCAGTGAGTTAGCTGGTTTTTTTTCTTTCAGCATACCTTCAACAATACTGACGGTTCGCTGCAGATCTTCAATCGCTTCATCAATGTTATCACGCTGGCCTTCCAGCACGCGGATCTGCTCCTGAAACCGCCCCAACGCCACTTCAAGCTGTGTCACCTGTCCGTCGCGCAGGTCGTAAAGATCCAGCATATCGCGAATTTCAGAGAGAGAGAAACCAACACGTTTGCCCATCAAAACCAGCTTCAATCGTGCGCGGTCCCGACGGTTATAAATGCGGTTAAGCCCATCACGC
Source organism: Pseudovibrio sp. JCM 19062 (assembly GCA_001310715.1). The sequence goes on along the minus strand of BAXV01000010.1, from coordinate 41,051 downwards.
TTAGGGTTCAGGAGGCCTTTGTCCTCGTAAAACCGCAACGTGCGGAGGGTAATATCAAATTCCTTTGCGAGATCGCCAATGCTGAACTGTGTTTTCTTGCCTTGACCCAGTTCATTGGCAACAACATCAACAATCATCTCATTGATATGTAGGGCTTCGCTCATCTGCTTGACCTATTCTTCTTTGCTTTCGCGACACTGCCGGCAATTTGCGACCTGTGTATTTGAGTGCACGCTAAGTAATGCGACGCGCGATTTCCATCAAGTTTATACATTGGCAGTAACACTCAGGTCCAGCGTGAGCGGCGGGATTACCCATAAATTGCGCAGTGCTGAACACGAATCTTTTTCATGATTTCGGGTGAGAGCGCCAAAAAGGTTGGGTATCCGCCGTATTCTAGCCGTAATTCACATGCCAGCGACGATCTACACGCATAATTTGTGCTATTAACCCACTATTTACCCTAAGGATTAAAAAAATAGCCTCAGAAGTTTTGAAATCGGTGCAAAACCGCAAAGTGATTCGTTTCTTGACCAATTCATGAGCTGCGTAAATCGGCTGACGTGTATTTTTTAAAATTGAATTGAGCATTTGAAAGCGACGTGTGCGGACCGGATAGTTCTATGGGGCCCTTCAGGCATGTCTTGGAAAACACCAGAATTTGGAAAATCCTCAGCAGACACGCCCATGACTGAGGGGCTGGATGCAGACCACATTAAGTGGTTGGAGGAAAGTGGAATGGCGCGACAATACCCTGCAGCAGCACACCGCGCGGACCACTCTTCATATTCAGATGAATATGCCCACGCCGATCAGCAACCCCGCAAACCTCATTCAAGCTCGCAGGAAGCGGCCATGAACGAGGTTGCCGAAGCATTAGGCCGCCTGATGCAAGCTGAACACGGCCGTCCACCCAAAGCCCCGCGCGATCTGCGCACAGGCGATCACTTTGCGCAGGCTCCCCAACAACATGCTCCACAGCCACGTGAACCGTATCCACACGCGCCGCGTGCACGTGATCCCCGCTCGCGTGATCCGCATATGCATGACCCTCACTATCATGATCCTCGGGACCCGTGGCAGCGCGCCGACTTGAGAGCAGGGCTGGACCAGTCCACCAGCCGCTATGCCTATGAAGACCGCTATGATCCGGCCACAGATCAGCGCCGTGACATCCGCGATGGTTTCTCACGTGATCCGTACATGCAACCGCGCGCACCAATGATGCCCGGACACATGCACCTGCCCACGAGCAAGCTTCGCGGCGTCCTGCACCGCAAACTCCGGCTGCATCCGCGCCTCCGCGCCATCGCGAACCGTACGCTGACCCTGCGCCGCAGGATAAAAAGTCGTGGGCCGCACCTGCTGCCGGTCGGGAAGAGACACAGGAGGCTGTACATTCTAAAGTCCAGCGCATTACCTCCGTGTTGGATGCGCTGAATGCCCTTGATGCACGCCTCGACTCCCTTGCTCACAATGAGAATGAAAAAGGCAAAGGCATTCCGTCAAAGCAGCTTGGACAGCCAGACCAAAACCATACATCTGCCACGCCCGAGAGCGCCTATCCAGCTGAGACCCAGATGGAGCCGCGCTATAACACCGGCATAAGACCGCACGGTGTGGAGACAACCCCCGACCAGCTATCTGAACAGTCAGCAAGAACCGGTGATTACACTGAGCTGAACAGCTTGATTGATGGCCACTTCAAGCAGTTGGCCGCAAAGCTTGATACCTTGCGCGAGCCGGATGAAGAGCGCATTGAGCAGTTGCATGATGGGATGCTAAACCAGCTCAACAGCCTGCGCGATGAAATGATGGATCGCACCACCGACAATCGCACCCAGCTTTCAGAGATCATTGATCGCCTGCGTGATGAAGAAGGCAACGGCCTGCTGCTGAAAGAACTGCGCCACGAGTTGGAGCAGATGAAGTCGGCCCTGTCGCGATCCGATATCGAAGACAGCCTCAAAGCTCTGGGCATGGCCCATGAGACTATCCAGTCCCGCTTACAGGAGCTGGCCGAAAAACACGTTGATCCGGCGATTTATGAGAGCTATCCCAGCGCATGGCTGAGGTGGAAACACAGATCCGCCAATTGCCGCGGGTTGATCAGCTCAACTCGCTGGAAAGTCGTCTGTCCTCCATGGGCGATCGGCTGGAAGATGTTCTGCATCGCTCTGGTGCGGCCGGTCTTGAGGTTGTGCGCGAAGAGGTTTCGCAGCTGAGAAAGGTGATTGATCGCCTTGATTCAGGTCGCATGATTCACGATGTGGACCAGCGTATCCGGTTCCTCACCGCCCGAATGGACGAGCTTGACCACTTCTCCGCAATCCAGCGCGATATCCAGTCCCGTCTCACCAGCGTTGAAACACGCATGCCCGATGAGGGCGAGATTGACCGCCTGCACGGACGCTTGGACTCCATATCCAACATTCTGGCAGAAGGCCCCGAACACGCTGGCAACAATGAACAGCTCAAGCGTATGGAAGAGCGCCTTGCCACCATCGGCGAGCAGCTGAAGCGTATGGAGCGCAGTCCGGAAACCGCAACCGGATTTGAGCAGGCATTTTCCTCTATCGAAGGCCGTCTTGATCACCTGTGCAACAAAGTTGATGACATTGAGGTGCGTCTGACGGAAACCGCCTTCGAAGTTGCATTGAACGAGAACGAGAGCGCCGCACTCGCCCGTTTGGAGCAGCGTGTGATGACGCTGACCCAGATGGTTGAAGACAACGCACATGGTGTTCCTCCGACAGAGCCATGTCCTTGATCCGCGCCGAGATCGGTGAACTGCGTGGCCACATCGGCGCGCTGGCAACCTCCGGCGAGATTGAAAGCCAGCTGCAGGAGCTTGCAACAACAATCGCCAGCCCAACTGGCTTGTCCTCTGATGCGGAACTGGACCGGTTGGAGCAGCAGATTGCTGGTCTTTCACAAAAGCTGGATATGTCCACGACCCAGTTTGCCTCCATCGGTGAGTTGGAAAACAGCTTCGGCTCCATTGAGCAGGAACTGAAGGGCCTGCATTCCGACATGGCCAGTAAGGCGCAGCAGATCGCACAGGATGCTGTCAAAGCTGCCACCGACAAGCTTGCACTGGGCAATGGAGCAGAGCAGGGCGAAGCCGTGGAAGCTGCCATCTCCGCATTGCGTCTTGATCTGCAATCCCTGCTCGAAGCCTCCGGCCAAAAAGACGATGCCGACCAGCATGCCCTGCAAGACCTGCGCAATGTTCTGGCACCATTTCCAACCGTCTGGAAAATCTGGAAAGCATCCGCAACGCCATCGGCAAAACCGAGATTTCCAAAGAACACCAGAAGCTGGTGGGCGACAATCAGCTCGGCACTATTTTGAGCGCCTTTTCCGTGGGCCGCAAAGCCACCATGGCGGATCTTGAGGCTGACGAGCCGGAAGGTCCACGCAACCGCAAGGCAGACTTTATCGCTGCAGCTCGCCGCGCTGCAAAAGCAGCGGCCATGGAGGAACCCGAGACCAGCAAGGCAGAAGAAAAGCCTGCCGCCTCAAATAGCAAAGCCCCGGAACGGCACGCCGCCTGCGCGATTATATCAGCCCCAACAGCGCTGCTGAGGACAACGTTCCAGAAAGCCTGCGCGCCGAAAAGGCAGCCGCCACCGCACAGGTGCTCAGCAAGCTTCAGGTTGGCGAAGAGCCCATCGCCCTGAGCGAAGAAGACATGCTGCTGGATAATCTGGAGCTGGAAACCAAAAAGCCAGCCAGAGAACCAATCAACCTGTCCGCCGCACCGGTTGAATTGGGCAAAACGGAAAAGCCTGCCAAAGCCGGAAAAGCGAAAAATACCAGCAAGCCTGCCAAAGGCAAAAAGGCAGAAAGCAAATCGAGCCGTCGCCGTGCCATCATGCTGGCCGCAGCAGCTCTGTTGCTGACCATTGGCACCTTGCAGGTGTTCAACACTGGCTTGCTCTCCGGTGAAAATGGTATGGATACGGCAGGCTCCGATACCCCGCCAAGCATATTGGCACCCGATGCCGTAATGCCGGGCAACGACAGCTCCTCGTTTTTGAGCGAAGGTCTGGATGCCATCGCCGCACCTGATGCTATCGCGATTACTCCTGCCGTTCAGCCGGAACCAGCATTGCCATCACCCGTCAGCTCTCAAAGTATCTGGCAGTCCGGCTCTGCAACCACACGCTCCGAGCCAACCAATGAGGTGGTCTTTGGCCAGACAACCGGTGTCGGCTCTGCACAGGGCTCAGCCGCAGTGGCCAGAACGTAGCCTCTTCTGAGGCAGCAGCCCCGTTCACAACGCAAGTGTGCCAGCCACATCGGCGAACACTTCCGTGTTTGGCGATATCCAGATGCCGGTCATCCCCAAAGAACCTGTCCAGCAGATCACCCCTGAACAGACCGCCTATGACCTGCCATACGCCATCGGCCCCATTGCCCTGCGCTCCGCAGCAGCAGCTGGTGCAGCAGAAGCGCAGTTCGAGGTGGCCCGCCGCTACACCGAAGGCAATCTGGTCCCTGCAAATCTGGGTGTTGCTGCGGATTGGTATCGCAAAGCCGCGTCACAAGGCCTGGCACCCGCACAATACCGCCTTGGCAGTCTTTACGAGAAGGGCCGTGGTGTTCCAAGAGACCTGACACTGGCACGGGACTGGTATTCTCTGGCAGCCGCGCAAGGCAACATCAAAGCCATGCACAATCTGGCCGTTTTGTTTGTGGAAGGCATCGATGGCAACCCTGACTACGCCTCAGCCGTCAAATGGTTCCGCATCGCAGCTGATTATGGAGTGGCAGACAGCGAGTTCAACCTTGCAATCCTCGCTGCACGCGGTCTGGGCATGGAGCAGGATCTGGTGGAAAGCTACAAGTGGTTTGCACTTGCCGCCATGCAGGGCGATGCTGATGCCGCCACCAAACGCGACGAGGTTGCCGCCAAGCTGACCAACAGACAGCACACCCAGGCATTGCAGGCCGTGGCGACCCACAAGTTGAAGTCGCTCGATCCTGATGCAAACAATGTGGAGATCGACAGCAGGTGGACTGATAAGCAGAAAACCAGCGTTTCACAAAAAGGTTCCCCATCTGTGAAGAAGATACAACAAGCCTTGCTCGATATGGGGTTTGATCCGGGCAGTCCGGATGGTGTAATGGGACCGAATACAAGACGCGCCATCAAGAGTTTGCAAGCGCGTCTGGGAATGGAAGCAACGGGCGAACCTGACAAGCGTCTAATGATGGCGCTTGCCTCTGAGACCATATAATTTCACGTTACTAGGGGATTTCTGGTTAGATTTGCACTTGCTGCTCCGCGTAGATTGACAGAGCGTCCGGAATGGCGCTTAACACTCTACAATGATGTTGGATGAAAGGTGACTTAACGCACGCAACGTCAGGTCACCTGTGTTACCCGCGGTGCTATTTTGCAGATCTATCTACCCATCGCAGAACTGCCGATTAATGTTTTCATGATCTTCGCCATGGGCGGAACTGTCGGGTTCCTCTCAGGCTTTTCGGCATTGGAGGCGGCTTCCTGCTCACGCCGTTGCTCATCTTCTCCGGAATTCCGCCAGCCGTTTCCGTTGCCACCGTCACCACACAGATTGTAGCCTCCTCCGCATCCGGCGTTTTGTCCTATTGGCGCAAGGCGGGCATCGACTTCAAACTCGCCGGAGCTCTGCTCTGCTCGGGTATTGTTGGCTCGGCCCTCGGTGTCTGGATTTTTGGTATCCTGCAAAGCCTCGGGCAGCTGGATCTGGTGATCTCCCTGTCCTACGTCACCTTCCTCGGCACCATTGGCGTGCTCATGCTGGGTGAATCCGTGAAGGCCATCATGCGCCGCAAGAGCGGTGCAGCGCCGACTGGCCGCAGACCCGGACAACACAACTGGGTGCACGGCCTGCCGTTCAAGGTCCGCTTCCGCCGCTCCAGACTTTATGTCAGCATAATCCCGATCTTCGGCATCGGCAGCTCCATCGGTTTCCTCGGCTCGGTTCTCGGTATTGGCGGCGGCTTCATGATGGTGCCAGCGCTCATCTATCTGCTGCGCGTCCCGGCCCACATCGTTATCGGCACCTCGCTGCTGCAGATCCTCGGCACCATGGCTGTGGCAACGTTCCTGCACTCCGTCAACACCCAGTCCGTAGATATTGTGCTGGCCCTTACGCTCATGATCGGCGGTGTGATCGGCGCGCAATTCGGAGCTCAGGTCGGGCAGGGCATGCGCGGTGAACACCTGCGCCTCGGCCTCGGGCTGCTCGTGCTCCTTGTCGGCCTGCGCTTTGCCTACAACCTCATTGTGGAGCCTAGTGATCTTTACTCCGTCACTGTGATTGAGGAGCCGGCCAGATGAGGCACATCACCAACTCCTTGCTCACAGTCCTGACGCTCTTCCTGCTTGCTCTCACATCGCTCACGCCTGCACTGGCTGAAAGGCTTGTATCGGCAATCTCTTCCTCAAGTGTGGCGATCACCTCCAACTTCTCCGGTGCGCAGATCCTCGTGTATGGCGAGATCGCACGGGATGCAGAATCCGTCCCCCGCAGTGGTGATCAGGATCTGGTGATCGTAGTGGAAGGCCCGCTGGAGCGTGTCACCACGTGGCGTAAGGATCGCATTCTGGGTGTCTGGATTAATGCCACATCGCAGACTTACATCGCCGTCCCCAGCTTCTATGCCGTGCACACCACTGATGATCTGCGCAACATCGCCTCTGAAAACTGGCTCAAGCAATACCGCATCGGGCTGGATAACCTGCCGCTCGCAGCGCTGGGCTCACGCGCCCCGCCACTGAACGTCTCGCCTTCAAGGAAGCGTTCCTGCGCGCCCGCGTCAGGACGGCCTCTATTCGCAGGTCTCACGATCCATCAGTTTCCTGAGCCCCACACTGTTTTCAACCACAGTCGACCTGCCAGCCAACATCCCCACAGGCGAATACAAGATCACAACCTTCCTCTTTAGTGGGGGCGTGCTGCTCGACCAGCAGGAGCAGGTGCTGACAGTGGCAAAATCCGGTTTTGAACAGGTAACCTTCAGTCTCTCGCGCCAACACCCAGCCGTGTACGGCGCGCTCGCCGTTATGCTGGCCCTGTTCACCGGCTGGGTTGCAGGGTGATCTTCAAGAAAGACTAGCACCTACTCTCAACCAAAAAGTGGTTCCGGGTCCGACGTTAGACAAAGAAAAAGCCCTCAACGAGGGCTTTTTATCATTCGCTTATAAGCTTGGAAGCGGTGAAGGGGAATAAACGCCCGTTCCCTAGCATAAACACCGAGAACCGCCGTTCTGCAAACACCTTTGAGAATGCGTTGTCCATAACATTCAGGCCACCGGTAAGCGCGCCGAAGGCGGGCAGAATAAGCCGGTTGCCGTTGGTCGCGAAACAGGCTCTGCGCACGGTCCGTCCCATGCGGCGCACCTTGGCTGCCGGATGCAGGTGCCCGCAGATTTCGCCGCGATCCGCATCTTCTTTTGGCTCATGGCGGAAACACAGAGAACGGATCGACAGCTCCTCATGGCGCTCACCACAAATGTGGCTGGCAATTTCAGGGTCATGGTTGCCGGTAATCCAAATCCACTCACGTCTCAGCTGCATTGTCACCAGCATGGCCCGATAGGCCGCCGGCATGCGCGCAGAGCTTTCGCAATCGTGGAAACTGTCACCAAGGCAGATCACCCGGCGCGGATCAAACACATCAATCAGGCTAGCCAGCTTTTCCAGCGTGGCAGCAGTGTCATAAGGGGGAAGCATCAGCCTTTGTGCTTGGCAATACTGGCTGCTTTTTCCAAATGGAGATCAGAGACAACAAGGGTCTGTTCTTCAGGCCACCAAAGGGCTCCACTGTCATGAAGTCCGACAAGTTCTTGTCCAAGAGACAAGTCGTGGCAGACTGGAATAGGTTGACGATAACGCGGTTCTACTCGTGGCTGCAACTGACGATTGACTCTCACAATTGGGCCTCCAGCAATAGATCATCTGCTGCCTCTGCAAGCAGCTCCTCTGTCGCGCTTCCAAAGATTGGCTCTTTTCCAATTTCCAGAAGAACCGGAACAGCCAACGGTGAAACACGACCTAACGCACTATGTGTGATTCTTTTATCGATACGAGAAAGAAAGTGGCCTAAACGAGAGATATCCAAAAGTCCTGTTGCAGCATCCGTCCATGTGGCTTGTAAAAGGATGTGATCCGGTTCGTGTTCGTGCAGTACGTTATAAATAAGATCCGTATTTATAGTTATCTGCCGCCCTGTTTTCTCTTTACCCGGATGGCGTCTTTCAACAAGACCAGAGATCATGGCACAATTTCTAAAGGTACGTTTCATCAAACTACTTTCAGAAAGCCACGCTTCCAGATCATCACCAAGCATATCTTCTTCAAACAAGTCATCCAGCCGCAACCGTCCGCTAGTGATGGCGAGGCCCAAATCTCTCAGTCCCCAAAGCGCCAGTGAATACTCCGTTGCGACAAACCCGAGGGGATGCAGACCAGCGCGCTCAAGTCGTCGGGTCAGCAACATGCCCAGTGTCTGGTGCGCCAATCGGCCTTCAAACGGATAGCACACCAGATAGTGTTTATCGTTCCGCGGAAACGTCTCAACAAGGAGGCGTTCGTACTCGGGCAACTGTGATTTTTCTTTCTGAAGTTCCAACCATTCACGAACCTGACCTGGCAGCGAAGACCAACTGTGCGGATCAGAAGCAAGACTGCGCACACCTTCCGCCAGATAGGTGCTGAGCGGAAACTTGCCCCCCTGATAGCTTGGAATCTTCGGATCCTGCGAGGCGCTGCGCGACACATACGCCTCGCTCTCCTTCAGTCCCTCAAACTTCAGCACCTGACCGGCAAACACAAATGTATCGCCCACCGCCAACTGCTCGATGAACCACTCCTCAATCTCTCCAAGCATCTTGCCGCCAAAGCCAAGCGGGCGCTTGCTGTTTGGCCCCCGCGGTTTGACCTGCCGAACCTTCAGCGTTGCCGCATCCAAAATGGTGCCGGAATTGAGACGATATTGCTGGGCGAACTGAGGATGAGAAACCCGGTAGAGACCCTCCTTGGTGGGCCGCAACTTGGCGTATCTGTCATAGGCTTTGAGCGCATAACCACCAGTTGCCACAAACTCCACCGCCTTCACAAACAGATCATACTCCAGATGACGGTAGGACTGACTGCTGATCACTTCCTCGTAAAGCGTTTCCGGCTCAAAGGGAGTAGCACAGGTAACGCACATAATGTGCTGGGCCAAAACATCCAGCCCGCCCTGACGAAGCGGCGGCGTATCTTGTACTCCCGCCTCGGATGCTTCCAACGCCGCCTGACACTCCAGCACCTCAAACCGGTTGGAGGGCACTAAAATAGCCTTGGAAGCCTCATTCATGCGGTGATTGGCGCGTCCGATACGCTGTGCCAACCGGCTCGCCCCTTTGGGAGCGCCCACATTGATCACCAGATCGATATCACCCCAGTCAATGCCAAGGTCCAGCGAGGAGGTGCACACCACCGCCTTCAGCTGCCCCGCTGCCATATGTGCTTCCACCTTGCGCCGCTGGCCCACATCCAGCGAGCCATGATGGAGCGCAATGGGCAGTGTATCCTCATTGATGCGCCACAACTCCTGAAAGAGCCGCTCTGCCTGTGAGCGTGTATTCACAAATACCAGTGTGGTGGTGTGGGCTTTGATCTCCTCATAAATCTCCGGCAGCGCATAAATGCAGGAGTGCCCGGACCATGGCAGACGCTCTTTTGTTTCCAGTATGCTGATATGCGGCTTGGCCCCGCCCTTGGCCTGCACAATCTCCGCAAGGTTCACCTGCGGCGACAGCGGTTGCTCTACCAGATAGGCCCGCAAATCATCAGGGTGGGCAATGGTGGCCGAAAGCCCGATGCAGCGCAGATGAGGTGCCAGCTTGCGCAAACGGGCCAAAGCCAAAGCCAGCAGATCTCCGCGTTTGGACGTCACCAGCTCATGCAGCTCATCCAAAATGACATACTGAAGATCAGCAAACAGCCGCTCGGCATTCTTGTCAGAGAGCAAAAGCGAGATTTGCTCTGGCGTGGTCAGAAGGATATCAGGCGGAAGGCGCTTCTGGCGCTGCTTCTTGTGGCTCGGCGTGTCACCTGAGCGGGTCTCCAGCTTGATGGAAAGACCCATCTCCTCAATGGGCACTTCAAGGTTGCGGTGAATATCCGTTGCCAATGCCTTGAGCGGAGACATGTAAAGCGTATGAAGCCCGCCGGAGCCGGAAGACACAGCAGCACCTGCCTTGCGCCTGCCCGTAGCACTGCGCTGATGAAGGTCCACCAGACTTGGCAGAAAGCAGCAAGCGTCTTGCCGCCACCCGTTGGTGCAATCAAAAGCGCGGAGTTGCCCGCCTGCACCTTCTCGAACAGCTCCAGCTGGTGCGCACGCGGTGCCCAGTCGCGGCTTTCAAACCAGCTTGTGAAGACGGCAGGTAGGAGAGAGGTGTCTGGCAATGACAAACGGTCCGATCCGGAAAACAAGTGAGCGCACTTTGCCACCAATGATCGCATGTGCCAATCACAAACGGGGCAAACCAAGAACATATTAGCTTGCGCACGCCCCAAGGGGAATAAACCAATTTGCTCATCTCTTTGCCGTCAAACCCTGAGATTTATTCTGTGATGTTGTTGGGATAGCTACAGAAAATGCTGAGAATACCCATGAAATTTGTTTCCTTCTGAAAAAAAGGGCTGGCAAACTGACTTCAATGCGCTGCATATAAGCGACAAGAGGCTTAAAAGTCTTATCTTTGTGAGGAATGCTGGCTCATTAAAAAGCTGGAAGAAGAGGCTGTCACTATGAGTGTTCAGGATGAAACGGAACTAATGCTCTCCGAGCTGTTTGATAACTATGCAGATGGCTATGAAGATTATGATACGGCACGGATTTCTGACTGCTTTGCCTTTCCCTGTGTCGTATGGCAATTGGATGCGGGCCACGTTTTCAAAGACAAGGTAGAACTCATCGAGAATATCGATGCGCTGCTCGAAGTTCATCGTGAGCACTATGTCACCTCGTCCATCTACGAAGTGGTCTCTTCACACATCTCCGGCTCCACCGCCAGCGTCAGCCTTGACTGGCAGCAGGAAGATGATGAAGGCGAAGTGGTCTTCGACTTCACCTGCCACTACCTGCTCATCAACATCGAGGGCGCGTGGAAGATCGCAAGCATCGTGAACGAACCCTCCTGATTGAAGCCTGACTGCTTCGCATCGCCACAATCAGAAGACGGCAGGTTCCTCTCAAAGAGATATGACGTGATGAAGCTCCCGACTGATGAGTTTGGGAGCTTTTTGCTTTCAGCTCAAAAAAATACGCGAATAACGCAAACCAACGCACAAAATCGCGCAAACTGGATTCCATCATTCCAACTTACTTGCTCAATTGCGGGCCACTTTGGGGGACAAGACCACCTCGACCTTCTGGAAGATGTGTTGAAATCCGGCAGGTCCCCTTACCAAAGCCTCAGGTAATCCCCATTTCACTCCCGTATCTGATCGGATAGTCAAGGGGCAGTAATTGCTGGTAAGATGAAAGCTATACCTGAGGGCAGGTATGGTGCTGCAACCTTCTGCCGCTGTAAGTCATTGATGAAAAAGAGAGATGGGAAGAAACCGTGAAACAGTCTTTTCTGGCTAGTGGAATCCTCGCGGCTGTGATCGCAACGGGAGCCTCAAGCGCATTCGCCGAAAGTGAGCAGGAAGTTCCCGTTCGGTTCGAGATGCAGCAGACGGATAAGGGAGTGGTGCGGCTCGACACCCGCACGGGGATAGTTTCTCTTTGCACCCACAAAGCAGACAAGCTCGTATGCCAGCCCTCGATAGATGGTATCAAGGTCTACGAGGAAGAAATCACCCGTCTGGAAACAGAAAACAACGAGATGCGTCAGGAGCTTAGAGAAATCTCCGAAGCACTTGCCACCCTCACCGAAGACGCCAGCGTCGCTGCCATAAAACCAAAACCCGGCCTCGACCTTTCCCTCTCCAAGCCAAAGGACGAAAGCTGGTTTGGTGAGGCAGAAGAAAAAAAACTAAACGATGCCTTGCAATTCACCGAAAACGCAATGCGCCGGTTTTTCTCTGTCGTCGAAGAAATGAAAGACGACTTTCAAAAAGAATGATGATGAAATACCAGCCAGATAGGGCAGGGCACAAAAAAAACCGCCTTCAATTGAAGGCGGTTTCTAACGCATTGATTTAAATGCTTATTGGCTCTGCAGCGCCACCAGCGCAGTGCGGATTTCTTCTGTCATCGGAACAGTTTTCCGGCTGTCCAGATCCATGCTGATAGACACCTGATCACACACCGCAGCCAATCGTTTGGTGCGGCTTTCAAACAGATGATGGCGGATCGTGAACGTTTTATCCTGAACGCCAGTAATCGTTGAGATCACCTGAACCATGTCCCCAACCTTCAGCGGCTAATCCAGGACAGCTTCTGCTCCAGCGCAACACGACCATACTCGTTCTTATCCAGCCACGCAGTGTTCATCGGAGTCCGCTCCCAAACATGCGCCGCCGCATCAGAGAAGCAGGAAACCGCAAACGCATCTTCGGCTTTCTGTTCGGCATTCAGATTACGAGGCAGAACGGTTGCCCGGCCAGTTACATGAGCACCATTCTTCAGCAGGTCATCACTGGTTGGCTTGCCGGAGAATGGGCTTGGAGAAACGCCGCGCGGAACAGCGGCCTTGGAGATATTCTCCTCAACCTCTTTAAAACGCGCACGTAACTGCTTGGCAGAACTAGGGTTTGGCGTATACCCGTCGATGGCAGTCGCACAAACCTCTCCGGTGGAGCCTTCAATCATTTCATGCACAACAGAGAACATGTGAGGCCCGTCAAAGGCCACATAAGACTTCACGGTAATCAGAGATGCTGCAACCAACTCCACATGGTAACGTACATGGCGAACCCGCCGCGCACCAACCAAAGCTTCGCTAAATCCGGTCATCATTCTAAATTGACGGTCAGCTTCTTCAAACTTGGAGAAGTAAAACTGCACGTTCAAATGGTCGTTCTCGTCGCATTCCCATGTATTCACAAACGAGAGAAGTGTTTCTAAGCTTGCCATATCCAACCCTTTGTGCAGCCTTGGTCCATAACCGCTACTGCGATACCTAACCAATTGTTAACAACTGGCTCAGGTCGAACCGAATTTCGTCCGAAAAAAACTATCTATCCTTTGGGTGCTCAGCTTGGCAAGGGCAATATCAAAACTTTGAAAAACATGACATCCATGGGGATAAACCTCAAGGGAAGTGTCTACCTCTGCAGATTTCAACCTGGAGGCGAGGAAATACGTATCATCCTGAAGCGGATCTGCTGTACCCACACTCAAGAGTGTAGGGGGTAGCCCCTCAAGGCGGGCATAAAGGGGGATATCTCGGGGGCTTGCGGGTGCTCCTCGCCAAGCAGGTAATGCCGCACATACATCTGCAGGTCGCGGGTTGTTGGAAAAAGCAGGCCATCACCCCACGAACGGGCGCAGGGCGTCAGTCCCAAATCATACCAGCCAGCTGTCAAAACCATGGCCTTGAACGGATCATCCCGTGTTTGTCGCGCAGGCGTAAAGCGCTTGTCAGCGCAAGGCTTGCCCCGGCACTTTCGCCGGTCAGAGCAAAGTCGCTCCAGCCGTACTGGCTTGAACCTTCATTCAAAACCCAGTGGCAGGCTGCTTCGCAATCATCCGGGCCCTGCGGAAAAGGGTGCTCCGGCGCAAGGCGATACTCAACGGAGATCACATCCAGACCTGTGTTCTTTGCCATCCCTTCCAGATAGGGGTCCTGAAACGATGCCGAACCAAAGACAAAGCCGCCCCCATGGAAATGAATGATCACGCCCTTCGTGGGATTGTCATCAGCTTTGAACAGGCGCAGTGGGATAGGACCATTGGGCCCTTCAATCTCAAGTTCCTCCGCATTCTCCGAATACGTAGGTATGGGGAACGCACCAAGACCCTCCAGGCGTCGGTCCCGGGTGACAGAGGGGGGAAAACTCCAAGGATCGGGCAGGGCGCGCAGCTGCTCGGTCATTTCCTTATTAAACGCTTTTGCTTCAGCTAGCGCCTCTTGACTTATCGACACAGGAACGAAATTCTCAGCCATGTAGTTTCTCCGAAACCTACAATAAGATGTTGCCAATATTTCTGTTATAGAAGTTGTCGCGTAATCTTGCGTCAATGGCAACGACAGGATCTTAACTATCGAACAATAGAGGATATGTTTTTAACATGTCGGGTTGGTCAAAAACAAAGAAGAGCTGCGAGGTCTGGACCATCGACAGCGGTCACACGCAGCTCTGCCAGTCAATGGGCCGGATGGTCTTCATGACCGAAGGTCTGGGCTTTTATGAGGTTACCAATGAGATACGGGAGTGGAGTAAGTCGCTCCAGCTCAAAGATGGCCTGCTTACCCTGTTCGTTCGCCATACCTCTGCATCCCTCACAATTCAGGAGAACGCCGATCCAACCGTGCTGCAAGACCTGCAAAAGGCCTTGGCGAATGTGGCACCGGAAGATGGCGGCTGGCTCCACTCCTATGAAGGCCCGGACGACATGCCCGCACATATCAAGACCATGTTGACCGGCGTGTCCCTGCAGATCCCGGTCGTCGATGGCGAACTTGACTTAGGTACATGGCAGGGCATCTATCTGATTGAGCATAGAAAAGCGCCCCATCGCCGCTCAATGACCCTACATTACCTGGGGTCTTGAGGTGGTGCCGATTAGTCGGACAAACTCGCGACAACGCTCACAAACCAAAGCGCCAGTGCAACAGCCATCGCCTTTTTGGAATACTCATGATAGGCGACGCGCAAAGCATCACTATGCAATCTGTTCGGGTCTTGTGAGCTGCTTTCCTGATCTTTGATCAATGCCCAGGCATCATCGCCATCGTTTTTGCCATCCGGCATCATCCAGGCTTTGTAAATCAGCGCGGCGCTTAGAGCGATAATAAGCAGAGCACCGGCGCGGAAAGAACTAGCCGGATCAAAGCTGAGCGCTGCCATAATGAAGAGCACTCCGACGCAATAAAATCCACATATACGTGCGACGCTGGCTCGGGCTGCGCGTTGTAAAGCGTCCATAGGTTTCTCCTAGGCTTCTATAGGAGATAGAATATAGACACAGGACTATTGAATTCGACTTATCGTAAGCTGTAAATTTGAAACTGCGTAAATGGACTGCAAACGAGTCCTTGTAGTCGTAAGGTTTTAATTAGAATTTTACGGGAATTACACCTTAACTTCCGCAAGTTCCTCTGCTTCATCCTTGTCATAATCATCATCTGGGTCAGATGAGATATCTCTTTCACTTGGTTGTTCAAGTAAAGCTGCCAGATAATTGTGCTTCTTGCCTTCTGAAAAACCAACGAAACTTAACGAGATTCCGACCGTAAATCCAAGGAAAACACCAAGTAGCCCTCCCATCTCTGCTGGGAAGCCAAACCAGTATCCGGTCGAGCCGCTACTGACAGCAAGGGCGTAGAGGAGTGTCGAAACGGCCCCAGCCAACATGGCGCTGTACGCAGCCACGGCATGAAGCTTGCTCCACCAGCAGGAAAGAACCAGTACTGGAAAGAAGGATGCCGCCGCCAGTGAGATGGAAAACACCAGCATGTCCAAGAACAGCAAGCTGTTGCTATAAGCAAGGTAAGTGACCAAAGTAAAAACGGTGAGAAGCACTAAGCGCGCTGAGACCAGTTTTTGGTTCATTGAGGCCCGTGGCAAAGCGTAGGTCTCGATAAGATCTCGCGAAATGCTGGTAGAAAGCGCCGTCAAAAGCGCCGAACTGGCCGCAAGTGCTGCCGCCACAATTCCGGATCTGATCAGCGCGGCAATGAGCCCGCTTTGATACCCCTGATCAAGTGCATTAGGCCCGAGGAGGCTTTGAAGGCGCTCATCTGCCAAGAATAGAAAATAAGCTGACCCAACCACAGTAAGCAGCAACAGGAAAGACAGTGAATACCCCGCAGCACGGCGCGAGGCTGACGCACTCGCTGTTCCCTGCAGCTTGCTCAAAAGATGTGGCAGACTGGCCATGCCAACTGCAAAGAACATTGCAGTCCCGATCAAAGGCCAGATCCCACCAGCATAAGGCCCTTGTGTCAAAAACCAGCCGACACTTGTGTTTTCAATGTCGATAATGGCAGAGAGCTGCTCTGTGAGGGAGGTGCCAACAACATGGGTGAACTCGAATCCATTGGTGAGTGCAGGGGATGTCAGCTGATCAAGCCCCAGCAACAGCACCGGTGAAAGGCAGGCAAAGATCATCAGAACGCCTGAAGCGCCTGTGTCCACATAGCGCCGCTGAATCCGCCAAGAATAACCGAAAACAGCAAGACAATTGAGAATAGGAGAACGCCAGTGGTGGTAGCAGAGCTGAGCGATGTGGCCAGCACCTGACCGCCAACCAATATCTCGGTGCACAGTAGTGGAACCCCAACAAGGATCAGGAGACCGCTTGCAACCACCCGAACCAGACTGCTTTGAAGGCGCACGCCTAAGAATTCAGGAATGGTCACTGAACCGAACTTCCGGATAGGCGAAGCAAAAAGAACCGTACACAACACCAAACTGCTCGCGCAGCCAATCAGGATCGGAAAGCTCACATACTCGGGCAGGAAGGTGAGGGAAAGAAAGAGCGGAAACAAGCTGCCGCCGACAAAACAGGCGGCCAGTGTCACACCGGTCAGGCCTGCCGGCGCATTTTTGCCCCCCCATTGAAACTGGGAAAGCTTCATGGTGCGGGCAAGTATGCCTGCCGCGACAAACACAAACAGAGGCAGTAGTGCCATCAAGGCTTCAATAAGTATCTCGACCACACCAGCTTTTTCCATCACGCAAGGAGGCCGGTCAGCAGAAAAAAGCGCCAATGTGAATAGGGAGAGTGCAAGCGGCAGGCGGTTATACTGCGATTTATGCGGATCAAGGCTGGAGAGTGTCATGACTTGCTCTCCCGTCGCAGTGTTGAACTTGTGCTGCCTTCGTCAAGCCTGTCTTGCGCCCCGCAAAACCATGAAGTGAGAATGCTGGCGACAAAAAACAGCAGGCAACCCCATACGTAGCTGTGAGAGAGAGACCCCAAAAACCCTCCCAGCTCGTTCTGTGTTGCGCTTGTATCTGAACTGGGTGCTCCGTAATAGAAAGCCAGACCAAAGAAGACCAACCAAAGAGTGAGTGTCGCAGCCAGGAGCGCACGTGTTTTGGCCCAATAGGCGACTCTATTTGGTGTACGCACTTCCACCCCCAGTTATGATGCCCAACCTCCTTACACTCTACAGGCCACAGGGCGAACCGCTAGACTAAAATTCTACTACCTAATTACTAATCCCCAAGCCTCGCTGCTCCAACGGGCAAAAATGGACATATTTCGCGAGCCATACTTTGGGTGCAACTCTTGAGATCTGTGCAGGCCTGCTTGCAATATCTTGATGATTGCTGGCTGTTTTGCGAATAAACAGCGTGAGATAGGTGAAAACAATCAACTTCATGCTTGCCAGCCCCTCCATGTTTCGCATAATGCTTTTGGATAGGGGGATACGACCGGGTGTGACTCTGCGGAGTTCTAAGGTTGTTAAAGATCTATCGTGGCGTTTTGGGAGAGCTGCGAAACTTTCGTTTAAGCTCCCGAGGCGTCGAAAGCTGTAAATCTGATGATCTTATTTCGGTGAGACGGATCGAAGACCATTGGAAGCAGTCCACGACAAGAAATGGAGGAGCACAGCGTGCAAAACGCGGTCCACCGCTTTATTATCGCTGATGACCACCCGCTGTTCCGTGGTGCAATGCGTCAAACAATCGAGAAGCAATTCGCATCGGTAAAGATTATCGAGGCCGGGAGTCTTGATGAAGTAACCGCTGCGCTCGATCGGGAAGAAGACGTAGACTTGATCCTTTTGGATCTGTCCATGCCGGGCATGCGAGGGTTCTCTGGTTTAATGTACTTGCGTGCTCAATATGTGGGTGTGCCAATTGTTGTCGTCTCCGGTACTGAGGATCCGACCACAATTCGCAGTGCCATTGAGTTTGGTGCGTCAGGGTATATTCCAAAGTCACTTGGGATTGATGTTATTCAGGATGGTGTTTCTGTTGTTCTGGAGGGTGGGGTCTGGATTCCACCGACGTTGACCTGAACACCGTCGACGAAGCAACAAAGATGGCTCAACGACTTGCCTCTTTGACACCGCAGCAGGTGCGCGTGTTGATGATGCTGTCGCAAGGTTTGCTCAACAAGCAGATTGCCTATGAATTGTCCGTGTCTGAAGCAACCGTAAAAGCCACGTTTCTGCTATTTTGCAGAAACTGGGTGTTGAAAGCCGGACACAGGCAGTGATTGCAGCTGCCAAGATTGAAGCTGGTCAATGGCAAAGCATTGCTGGCTAGACATCGTTTAGATGATCAACAAAAAAAGGCGCTCGTTTGAGCGCCTTTTTGTTGGAATTACCAGTATGGTTCCCCTCAACCGTCATCAAGAGACGCCTTACAGCGCATTAGATGAGCCCTGAGGACAGCAGGTTTTAAAGGCTTATGGATCATCTCCATGTCCTTTTCCCTAGCTGACGCCCGTACTTCAGCTGTGCGATCTGCTGTGATTAGCATTGCGGGGAAATGGACGCCAAACTTCCAGCGTAGATGGACTACCGCTTCAATGCCTGTTCCTTGGGACAGATGGTAATCTGCCAAAATGATATCCGGTTGCGTCTTGCTGGTAACAATCACCTTGGCCGCTTCCTGTGCACTGGCAGCGGTCAGTACGTTACATTTCCAAGTCCGCAGCAAGGACTCCATGCCCTCAAGAATTTGTGGTTCATTGTCAATGGCCAGCACATTGAGCCCCGCCAACTGGCTGACAATAGCCCGTGGCTGAGATTGTTTTGCAGCAACCGGAACGCTCATCGCCTCTTTAATGGCAACAGAGAACCGCGAGCCTTTTCCATCTTGAGATTTAAGGGCAACCTTGACCGCCAGCACTTTACTGATGCGCTCGACGATAGAAAGCCCCAGACCAAGGCCAGAAGCAATTCGTGCGCCATCATCAAGACGGCGGAATTCCTTGAAGATCAACTCCTGCTGCTTCTCCGGAACGCCAATGCCGCTGTCATAAACTTCGATGTTGGCCATGTTGTTTTTCGTCCTGCGCACACCAACAACCACGCCGCCTTTGGTGGTGTACTTCAGGCCGTTCGAAATCAGGTTCTGCAACAACCGGCGCAGCAACCGCCGATCAGAACGCACGCAAACATCCGTCCCGCGGATCTTGAGTTTTAGGCCTTTTTCCTTGGCGATTGGTGTAAATTCCACCCGTAGGGGATTGAGAATGTCATCAAGGCGGAAGGTTGTGATCTCCGGCTTGAACGTGCGTGTATCAAGGCGGGAGATATCAAGAACGGCACCAATGATCTCTTCAACCGACTCCAAAGATGCTTCAATGTTGCTCACAAGCTTGCGGTCCTCCGGATCGCCATCCAGAAAACGGTCGGTGAGGGTAGAGGAGTAAAGCCGCGCCGCATTCAATGGCTGCAAGATGTCATGACTTGCAGAGGCAAGAAAACGTGTTTTGTCCTGATAAGCCAGCTCCGCCGTCTTCTTTGCCGCCTCCAGCTGCTCATTCACTTTTGTCAGCTCTTCCGTGCGGTCCCGAACCGTTGCTCCAGCGTCTCATTGGCACGTGCCAGAGCTTCCTCGGCAAAGACGCGCTCGGTGATATCCGTGTAGCTCGTCACCAGACCGCCATAGGGCATAGGACTGGTGCGCACCTCCAACACCGTTCCAGTGCTGATCAGGTGCTCCTGATATGTTTCCTGACGGTTGATGAAGTTGTGCATGCGCAGGCCCACAATCTCATCAACGTCCCCATCTCCGAATTCGCCAGCTTCCGCGATATGGCGCATCATCTCCTCAAGAGAGGTGCCGACCTGTCCATATCTTGCCGGCAACATCAACATCTCGCGAAACTGCCGGTTCCAGCAGATCAAACGTAGATCCTTATCGTAAACAGAAATACCCTGCCGCACCTGATCAAGCGCGATTTGCAATAGATCGCGGTTATACTGAATAGCTTCAGTTGCATCATCCAGCAGCTTAATGGCTTCCTGCGTGCCCGGATCCCGCCGCTTGAGCAAGAGGGAAAGAACCAGCCGGGCAGACGCCGAGCCAATTGCACTGGCAAGCAGCTGCTCGGCAAATCTCAGGATAACTGCATCTGCTTCTTCGCTGCTGTTGATCGTGATGCGGTGTTCCGCTGCATACGTATCAAAGGAACGTTGGTCCGTTCCTCTCCCACATAGCGCGAGATGGTTGCTTGCAAGTCACCGATCGTCACTGTTGTACGCAGTTTCCGAAGGGTAGGGGCCTGTGCGATGCCGGTCGGTACAAAGGTGTTTGCCTGAATGCGCTCGATGGCTGTTGGCTGGCGCATCAGGGAGAAGAGAACGAAGAACAGCAGACCTGACAGAAGGCTCCAGACCACCCCATGCACGAACGGGTCCATTTCCAAATACAGCAGAGCTTCCGGTTTCAGCGCCTCGATACCAAACGGTCCGTGGTTCAAGATGTTGGTGCCAAAGATGTTCTCGCGCGCAAACACAGGAAGCAGCAGCGTATAGAACCAGATCCCGAATCCGGCAACCATGCTTGCAATCGCGCCTCGTGCCGTCGCTCTGCGCCAAACGAGGCCGCCGATGAAGGCCGGTGCAAACTGCGCGATCGCAGCAAACGACAAAAGCCCGATGCTGGAAAGGCCGCGCTGTCTCCCGTCACGCGGTAATAGATATAGCTTCCCAAAATAACGAGGAAGATCGACATGCGCCGGATACCCAGCACCAGCTGGCTCATATCCTGACCAGAGGTGGAGATAATCTCATCTTCGCTGCGCCGGCGCAAAATAATCGGCATCACAAGATCATTGGAAACCATGATAGCAAGCGCAACCGTGGTGACAATCACCATGGCTGTGGCAGCAGACAG
Source organism: Pseudovibrio sp. JCM 19062 (assembly GCA_001310715.1). The sequence goes on along the minus strand of BAXV01000010.1, from coordinate 20,082 downwards.
GCCACCGATAAACACAAGCAGGGCCAGCCAATCCGCCTCATAAGCACGCGGCAAGGCCAGCACGAACATGTCCGGATCGACCGTGTTGCCCAAGATGGTCAGACCAGCCAGCGCGATTGGCACCACGAACAGGTTGATGGCCACCAGATAGCTTGGAAACAGCCAGCGCGCCCGCTTCAGCTCCGCTTCACTATTGTACTCTGTCACCGTCACATGGAACTGGCGCGGCAAAAGCACAATCGAGAACATGGAGAGCAGGGTAATGACTGCCCATTTGCTGGCATTGATGTTTGTGAAGAGATCCTGCGAGCTGTTGGTGTTGGCAAACGAAGCGTGGAGCAGATCCCACGGCCCGTCAAACAGCATAAAGGTGACCCAGATACCAATAGCAAGGAATGCCACGAGCTTCACGACGGCCTCCGTCGCAATCGACAGCATAAGCCTTCCTGATGCTCGGTCGCATCAATATGACGGGTGCCGAACAACCAAGTGAACACAGCCATAAAAATGGCGATCAGTAGAGTTTCATCACCGAAAATCGAGATCTCGGTATCATCCAGCGACAGCAGCGGATGCAGCACAATCGTCCCGACGGAAAGGTCCAGCGCTTCAGCTGAAGGGCAATGTAGGGGATCATGCCAATGAACGCGATCAGCGTCACAATCGCCCCAACCATGGGATTTTTCCCATAGCGCGCGGCAATAAAGTCGGCAATGGATGTAATCTTCTCAGCCTTTGCCAGCTGAATAACCCGGAGGATCAGCGGAGTGCCAAAGGCAAACATAATGATCGGTCCGAGATAGATCGCAATAAATTCGAAACCATTTCTCGAAGCAGATCCAACTGATCCAAAAAATGTCCATGATGTGCAGTAGACGGAGAGGGAGAGAGCGTAGATGAGTGGACGCCCTCTTGTCTTTTTAACGCGGTTCTTGGCAAGCTTGTCACCGTAACTCGCAATAATAAACAAGAGTAGTATGTATGCCAAAGCAACAAGGACTACGATCCAACCTTGAAGCATGCTTCCCCCGCCGGACTGTTAAGTCCGTTACTTCCATTAAATGTTTTTTGTCTCTCGATATTGCACAGTTGACCGAACTTTTGTGAAAGGCAAGAGTTCTCTCCGAGTTATTGCGTCTTTAGTAACGGTAGATTTTTCCGACCACGACGAAAGGCCACGTGTTGGGACAACAGCGCAATTCGACAAAAGCGAACCTGCTGGGAGCTTTTGAAAATATTGAGAGTGTATCTCTGGATGGTCCAAGTTGGCTGAAGCGCACCTATGCCTTTTTCTTCTATAGATCTGACCTTGATACCCTCGACAAGCTAAAGCGTTATCTGGGACGAAGCGCGGCTTATCTTACTCATAAGAACGTGCTGGAATACTCGCGCTCGCGCGCTGGTGTGCACTGGAACGCCCTGCTTGACGAAGAGGACTTTCTGGAAGCGCTGGAGGCCTCGCGCTGGAGTTCATTCTCAACCACTGTCGAGCTGGTTGGAGAAATGGCATTGATCGTCCTGCGTCATAAAACAAGAACAGATCCGCAGGATCTTGCAGGTATGATTGGCCAGCTTCTCAAGGAAATCCTGATGGAGCATCAGGAAGCATCGGTCTGCCCCACGCAGGAATGGAATGCAACCGCTCAAAATCTGCCAACAAAAATGCGCACCGGCGCTCTGGTGCCAGCTAGAAGTGTTGCTGATCTTGCTGCCGTGCATGTCTCCAAGATCTTTTGTAGCCTACCAGTCCACAAACGACTGCGCGGTCATGACGAGTTGCTGTTGCTGAACGGACTGCGTCTGAACCTGCTGCAGCTTCAGCACGAGTTTACTATTCGTGCGAATTGCAAAGCGCTGTCGGCACTGGCGCGCAACCACCAGATCCGCTCCCCTGATCCGGATTTGTAATACGGAGAATATTATTTCAGCGTGTGCCTGCAAGGCGAATTGGACAAACCTGAGTCTTGCAAAATTCCCGTAAAAAGGGGCGCGTCGGTGGAAAACCAAGGATTAGGGTAAGATATTTCCTGCGACATATACGCGCCATATAAGTGAACATGCCTACTACTTTTGGTTCATGCAACTTGGTCTTATTCTAACTACAGCAGGGACTTTGCGGTCCAACCGGAAACTCTTAAAATAATATTCTCCTTAAATTTACCTAAGGATTCTCTAGGTTTTTATCTATTAAAAAAGTTTGGCCGACGGCCCGACCTTCAGAGATTTGAGCCACTTCAAAACCACGAATACACGCATAGATTTAATGGATGCAGCTTCATTGCCTAATATATCAATAAGTCAGGGTGATTTACCCGTTAAATCGGTCGCACGTCAGGTGATTGACCTAGCTGAGGGCATGGGATACTGATTAGTCAAAATACCCATCTAGATACCCGTTTTGATAAACCTATGGGTGCGCATACAATAACCGGGAAGCGACTATGGTCTCCACTTCATGCTTGCACAGTGTTCTGGATACGGCCGTTAATGGCATCATTGTGATTGATGACAACGGAACGATCCTGATCTTTAACCGTGCTTGCGAGAACCTGTTTGGCTACAAGAGCGCTGAGGTTGTTGGCAAGAACGTCACCATGCTGATGCCGCCCGCCATTGCCGAAAAACATGCCGAGTACATTAGGAATTATCTGAGAACTGGCGTTGCAAAAGTCGTCGGCGTCGGTCGGGAAGTTGTTGGACGCCATAGAGATGGCACGGAGATTCCGATTGAGCTTTCGGTGGGCGAAGCGCAAACAGAAAGCGGCCATCAGTTTACGGGTGTTCTGAAGGACCTTCGGGCAACCAAGGAGTATGAAGAGCGTCTGCGCGTGCTTCAGTCTAACTTGGTGACCATGACCAGAGTGAATGCGCTTGATGAAATGGGTGCAGCAATTGCCCACGAAGTCAACCAGCCACTCACCGCGCTCATGCTCTACCTGCAAACCGCTGCGCGCCGCGCGCGGGCTACGGATCAATCAGATGACATGATGACCAATCTGATGGACAAAGCAGTCGGAGAAGCCGAGCGTGCTGGCCAGATCATCCAGCGCATGCGCAACTTTGTTGAGCGCCAGGCACCTCAATGCATTGGCACCGGGTTGGCTGAGCTTATCGATGATTGTCTGGAACTGGTCCGCGTAGGCCATCAGGCAGACGATGTTGAGTTCCTCTCTACTTTCGTGGACTACGATTACCAGCTGGAGTTGGACTCGGTCCAGATACAACAAATTCTTGTCAACTTGATCCGAAATGCGGGAGAAGCTGTAAAGGATCAACCCGTTAAGCAAGTAGTTGTGTCTGTAGAGCGTGACTATAACAATGTCTTCATAAAGGTTACCGACACCGGGTCAGGCCTGAGTGAGGAAGCAGTGTCGCACCTTTTCAAGGCCTTTACTGGGACAAAGCGGCGCGGTTTGGGTATTGGACTTGCGATTTCCCGAAGTATAGCTCAAAACCATGGTGGCGATTTACTTGTAGAACCATATGAGGAAGGCAAAGGTGCAACCTTCACTTTGCGGCTGCCGGTAAAACAAGAAACAAAGAGCTGAGCTGAAGCTCTGTTGTTTGCAAAAACAAGAATAAGGACCTGAGCAATCATGACAATGCCGTCTGTGATCCATATTGTTGACGATGACCCAGCGGTTCGCGACGCGCTTTCTCTGCTGTTTGAAACAGAAGGGTTTCGCGTAAAATCCTTTGCCAACGCTGAAGAGTTTCTTGGTGGGGTAGAAGAAGAAACGCCAAACTGCGTTCTGCTCGACGTTCATATGCCAGGACGGTCAGGCATTGATATTCTCAAAAGCCTGAACGGAGAGAACTTCCCCGCACCGATCTTTATTATCTCTGGACAGGGCGATATTCCGATGGCCGTTGAGGCGATCAAATCTGGTGCATACGACTTTATCGAAAAGCCTTTTGACGTTGAATCCATTATCGCCCGCGTTCGCGAAGCTGTTTCCAGAACGACACATGGCAACAACGCAAACGCGATGGTTTTCCCAGGTGCAGAAACACTGACCCCGCGTGAGCGTCAGGTTCTGACCGAAATCACAGCAGGCTCCTCCAACAAAGAAGCTGGCAGAAATCTTAAGATTTCCCCACGCACCGTGGAAGTTCACCGCGCACGCATCATGGAAAAACTTGGCGCACGCAATGCGGCCGATCTCGTCCGTATCGTCCTGACAGGTGAACCACCTGCTGCTTGATTGAGCGCAACTTCATAGGGAATGACTGGCTAGACTTTCGGCCAATCTTGTCATTCCCGAGTGTTACTACGCATTACAAGACCCCGGCGCTTGTTTAAGGTGGCTGGTGAGGCAAAGTGCTGCACCTTCGCAGTTTGTTTCATTGGCTACGAGAACAACGTTGGGGTTTGTTGTGATCTATATCGTCGAAGATGATGTGTCTGTGCGTGACGCGATTTCCAGAATGTTTGAGAGTCTGGACCTGTACTGCACCGCATTTGCGGATGGAGAATCGTTTCTCTCACATACTTCACCACGTGTAGATGACGTTGTTTTTGTTGACCTGCACCTGCCGGGACTCGCCGGATCTGACCTGATTGAGAAGATGGCCGCTTTGGATGAAGCGCCACAAATTGTCGCAATCACCGGGCAGCCACTTTGGAAAATCGAGCGCGACCTGCCAAAAATTGGCCCAACGCCAGTTGTTCGTAAGCCATTGAAAGAGCAGGATTTATTGGCGTATGTGTGAGCTTGATCTAACGCAAAAACCCGTTTGTTTCAGATCAAATTGCTGGAATCTGAACCGGCCCCGTAAGTTTTGATGCGTATTTTGACGTTGCAATCCGGTCAGTAAATCTGCATCAACAAGTCAGGCAAGTAATGACGGATGCTTGCCATGGCAATACGGCATTTAGAGAAAAGATAAATAGTTCTCGCCGCTTGCCATCTACGATGTTTGCGGAGAGGTCCGCGAGGAGGGATTATGGTATCGGCCACATTGACAAAGCATAGTGACCTTGATGGGCAGGCACCATTTCAAGGGTGTCAGGAACACTTCAGACAGCCGGAGGGGCTGGTGGGAAAGAACCCAGGTCGTAAGCAGCGCTTGTCTGCACACGACGTGCTTTTCTATGAAGGCGACAAAGCAGAGCGCCTCTATGAAGTCATGCGCGGCGTGATGATGCTCTACAAGCTGCTTCCTGATGGGCGCCGTCAGGTTGTCTACATCTTGCGTGAAGGCGATATGCTTGGTTTTTCCAACCGTGATTTCTTCGACTGCACAGCTGAAGCCCTGACAGAGGTTGAGCTACAGGTCTTTGAAAGCCGCGAGATCTCCACGTCTCCGATGATGCAGCACTACGTGAACCGTTGCCTGCTCTCACAGATGGAAAACCTCCACGAGCATACCGTCCTTCTGGGTCGCAAATCCGCTCTGGAACGTGTTTCTACCTTCCTTATGGGCTTGGTGCCAAATCGTGGTGGGCATGGCTGCGCAGGACCGGTTGAAGAAGGCAAACCGGATACCAGAACCGTTGAGCTTTCTATGACCCGTCAGGAAATTGCCGACTATCTTGGCCTGACCATTGAAACAGTGAGCCGTGTCATTTCCCAGTTGAAGCGCCGTGGCCTCATCAAGGTGGAAAAGCAGGATAGTATCCATATCTCCCACATCTGTGGCATCTGTCAGCTCACTGGAATGCACTAAAACAAAGTTGGGAAGGGCACCCTGCAAAGGTGCATCTTCAATTCGCACTAATAAGACAGGCGCTGTGATTTCAGCGCCTTTTTTTTGTTGTCTGCATAAAACAAAAGCGGCCTGAAAAGGCGCTTTATAGCTCACATGTTGAACCCGGATTAGACTGCCACGGAGTGCCGTGCTTGCTGAGTTGCAAGGTAGGTATCAAAGGCAGCAGCAACAACGCGCACATAGCGTCGGCCTGCATCAGTAACCGTAACCACTGTACCTTCAAGGGTCGCAACGCCGTCTGCAATCATCTCCTGCATGTCAGCGGGAATGCTGTCAAACTCACTTGCTGGCAGACCATGCTTTTCAGCGGTTTGAGCATAGTCTACCTGATAGTAGGTCATCAGCTGCATAATTATCTCTGCGCGGCACAGGTCCACCTTATCAACGGCAATACCCTTCTTGATCGGCAGAACATCATCAACCACCATACGCTCCCACTCACGAGCTGAAGGGGTAGTCTGGACATAGCCCTGAGGCAGGAAGCCGATGGAGCTGCACCCGAACCCGATGAGCGTATCAGCGTATCTGTGGTGTAGCCTTGGAAGTTTCGGCGCAAACGCCTTCCTTCAGCGCAATTGCCATCTCGTCGGTCGGCAGCGCAAAGTGATCAAGGCCGATCACTTCATAACCAGCTTCAACAAGCGCATCACGTGAGACATCAGAAAGGCGAATACGTTCGTTTGTGCCCGGCAGGTTTTCCTCTTTGATGAGCTGCTGGTGCTTCTTGAACCACGGCACGTGTGCATACCCAAACAAAGCAACGCGGCCCGGCGCAAGCTCCTTGGTGTATTCCACGGTCTCACGGATCGTCTGTTCTGACTGTCCCGGCAAACCGTACATCAGGTCAAAATTGATATCGTGCAGCCCCACATTGCGAAGCGCAGTCACTGCTTTCTTCACCGTCTTCAAGGCTGAATACGACCGATCTGTTTCTGAACATCCTCATCAAAGTCCTGAACGCCCAGACTTGTTCGTGTGATGCCCGCCATCTTCAGCGTTTCCGCCAGATAGTCACCAACTGTTCTAGGATCAAGTTCAATGGCGTGCTCAATGTCTTCAGAGAAAACAAAGTTAGCCTTCAGCTTCTCGACAATTTTCAGGAATGCGTCGCGAGGAACAAGGCTTGGTGTGCCGCCGCCCCAATGGATGTGGTGAACCAAACGGCCCGTACCAAGGCGCTTCAGCACAAGGTCGATCTCTTTGAGCATCAACTCCACATACGCAAGCACCGGCGCAATTTTGCGGGTCGCCTTGGTATTACACCCGCAGTAATGGCACATTTCCTGACAGAACGGCACATGCAAATAAAGCGATAGCGGAGTGTCACGAGGAAGGCCCTCCAGCCACTCTCCATAGAGAGAAGGCGTCACTGCGTCACTGAAGTGAGGAGCAGTCGGGTAGGAGGTGTAACGAGGTACGTTCAAAGACGCATATTTTTGCTCAAGATGGGTCATGCCGCTACCATACGCAAATGGACTAATCGAACTTTGATCCCTGTCAACATCACGGAGTTTTTCAAAAACTCAAGTCTCTTCAAACAATTCGATCCGTCGCACACATTTCTGAGCCGACCTGCCGAATCTATATCGAATCTATATATTGATTGTTTCTATCAAGATTGATCACATAGATACGGGCCAGTACCTCTTTCTGGGTAACAAACGGGAAGAGGTAAGGCGATGCGCGGAAAAGACATTCTGACATTACTGGGAATTCTGGCAGTTGGCGGGGCAGGGGCGGCCACGTTTGAGGCACTGTCGTTGCCAGCGGGTTTCCTCGCAGGCCGATGGTTGCGGTCGTGCTTGCCAAATCTCTTTCACTCCCCCTGATCGCTGACCAGAGCTTCGAATTTCCAAAGCCGCTGATTTCCATAAACTACATCCTGATCGGGGCAGTCATGGCTCGGCAGTCTCTCCTGGTTTCTGGGCGGGCGCTGCCCTTTGGCCGCTTTCCATGCTGGCACTGGTAGCAGTCGTTGGAGGTATTACATCGGCGGTCTATCTCTATGCTTATAAGCGATGTCGCTGGAGCCGCGATGAAGCCTTCTTTGCAGGCCTGCCTGGTGCATTGGGCATAACCGCAGCACTCGCGCAGGAGAGAGGTGCACCCATGGACCGCATCATGGTTGTCCAGCTCGTTCGCCTCTTTCTTCTGATTGCCGTGCTGCCCTTCATCATTACAAACATCGTTGAGGTTGGCGATGCGGTGATCCCGGGTGCGGGAAATGCTATGCCTGCGATGGAAGCTGTTGACCTAGTAGCTGCGCTTCTCATCTGTGCAGTGTTTGCGTACATAGCGCAGAAATTGAAGGCCCCAGCAGGAATGCTCACCGGAGCGTTCTTCGCCAGCGCTGCCCTAAACTCCACGGGCCTTTTGGAATTCACGTTGCCAGTTTGGCTTGCCATACCCTGCTATATAATAATGGGCACCAATATCGGCCTTCATATCGGAAAGATGGAGCGCAGCACGCTCATGCCAATGTTGGGCACATCTCTTGTTGTATTTGCGATTAGTCTATCCGTTGCGTTGATTGGTGCACTTATGACCTCCTGGGCACTGGATGTCTCCTTCGAGAAGGTTTTCCTTGCCTTCGCACCCGGCGGCATGGAAGCAATGCTTCTCATTTCCATACTGCTTGATATTGATCCGGTCTTCGTCGCAACACATCAGTTCGCCCGTTTCATGGGATTGCTCGCTTTCATGCCGGTTGTGACCAAATATGTTCTTGGTCCGGCCTCCCTGCAAAGGCCAGCAAAGGCGCAGAATGAGACGGCACCTTGAGCTGATTGCCGTAGGGGAGATTTGTGCGCTGCATCATAGTGAGCAGACCTCAAACTGCTTTTCGTGATTCCAAAACGAGATTACCTCTGATTTTCCCAGTAAATTTGCCTGTTTCTCCAGTACTCGCCATGCCTGTGTTAGGCTGCGCCAAAACAACGCATCCGAGCATAAAGTTATGTAATATATGACGAAACATAAAAAACAGGGTGTGTAGTTACGAATTAGAGTAATTTTATTTTTTTTTGTTCGAGTTTTTTTTGACATACATCAAGGGCGGGGGTATTTGCCACCCATAGAACTACGGTCAGGTAGTCCTATTTGGACGAACTTGTTTACTTTATATGGGGCGAACATCATGGGTGAGCGGAAAGTCAGATATCTGTCGCTCGAAGAGGGAGGATTTTCCCTTCTTCTTCTGGCGGCGGCGATTTTCTGTCTGGTCATTGCAGGGAAAACCTGGGATCAGGTCTTGGCATTTCATACCGCATTGATTGCACTTGCATCATTGACCGGTATTTTCTTTATTTTTCGCCGATACTTCGACGGAAGCAACACACCTGCACCGCTGGAAATTAACGGTAAGCCTAACTACAATATGGGCCCGGTTAAATTCACAACGTGGGCAGCAGTCTTCTGGGGTATCGCGGGTTTCCTGGTAGGCGTGATCATCGCATCTCAGCTGGCATTCCCAGCTTTGAACTTTGACCTGCCATGGACAAACTTCGGCGTCTTCGCCCGCTGCATACGTCTGCTGTGATCTTTGCGTTTGGCGGTAACGTGCTGATCGCATCATCATTCTACGTTGTGCAGCGCACCTGTCAGGCCCGCTTGCCGGGTACAATTGCCCCATGGTTGGTAGTCCTCGGCTATAACCTCTTCATCGTTGTGGCAGGTACAGGTTACCTCCTCGGTGTGACACAGGGTAAAGAATACGCTGAACCAGAGTGGTACGCAGACTGGCTGCTGACCGTTGTTTGGGTTGCGTATTTGCTGACCTTCCTCGGCTCCATTTGGCGCCGGAAAGAGTCGCATATCTATGTGGCAAACTGGTTCTACCTTGCGTTCATCGTAACAATTGCAGTTCTGCACCTGTTTAACAACGCGTCCATTCCTGTAAGCATCTACTCCACCAAGTCCTATATCGTTTGGTCTGGTGTACAGGATGCGATGGTGCAATGGTGGTATGGCCACAACGCTGTGGGCTTCTTCCTGACCGCCGGCTTCTTGGCGATCATGTACTACTTCATTCCCAAGCGTGCTGAGCGTCCGGTATACTCCTACCGCCTGTCTATTGTGCACTTCTGGGCATTGATCTTCATTTACATCTGGCTGGTCCTCACCACTTGCACTACACCTCACTGCCACAGTGGGCGTCTACTCTTGGTATGACCTTCTCCATCATCCTCTGGATGCCGTCCTGGGGTGGCATGATCAACGGTCTGATGACGCTGTCCGGTGCTTGGGACAAGCTGCGTACTGACCCTGTTCTGCGCATGATGGTTGTTTCCGTTGCATTCTACGGTATGGCGACCTTCGAAGGTCCGCTGATGTCCATCCGTGCTGTAAACGGCCTGTCGCACTACACTGACTGGACCATTGGTCACGTGCATGCTGGTGCTCTTGGCTGGGTTGGTTACATCTCCTTTGGTGCGCTGTACTGTCTGGTTCCATGCTCTACAACAAGAAGTCTCTGTACTCCTTGCGCCTCGTGAACTGGCACTTCTGGATCTCTACCTTGGGCATCGTGTTCTACATCTGTGCCATGTGGGTCTCCGGTATCATGCAGGGCCTGATGTGGCGTGCTTACGACAGCTTGGTTTCCTTGAATACTCCTTCATCGAAACAGTTGATGCGATGTATCCGTTCTACGTTATGCGTGCATTCGGTGGTCTTCTCTTCCTCGCAGGTGCAATCATCATGGCTTACAACCTCGTGATGACAGTTCGTGTAGGTGAAGAAGTCGAAAGCGAAGCTGCAGGTCAGCCTGCATTGGCGCCAGCGGAATAATCGGGAGAGCACGAATGTCTGCTTGGAAAAAACACCAAATCTTCGAGAAAAACTCGCTGATCCTGATTGTTGGCATCGTCATCATGATCTCAATCGGCGGTCTCGTTGAAATCGTTCCTCTTTATTACCTGAAGAGCACGATCGAAAAAAACCGAGGGTATGCGCCCTTACACCCCGCTTGAGCTTGTTGGTCGTAACATCTACGTGCGCGAAGGCTGTTATGCCTGCCACTCACAGCAGATCCGTCCAATGCGTGACGAGCTGGAGCGTTACGGCAACTACTCACTGGCAGCGGAATCCATGTATGATCGCCCGTTCCAGTGGGGCTCTAAGCGTACCGGTCCTGACCTCGCTCGCGTAGGCGGCAAGTACTCTGATGAGTGGCAGCGCGATCACCTGATCGATCCACGCTCAGTGTCTCCGACCTCTGTGATGCCTGGTATCCATTCCTGATGGATGCGAAGCTTTCTCCGATCGAGATCGAAAACCACCTGAAGGTGAACGCACTCTACGGTGTTCCATACACCGAGGAGCAGATCAAATACGCAAAAGTTGATCTCATGGCTCAGGCTCAGCCTGATAGTGATGCGGCAGAGGGGTTCGAAGAGCGTTACCCTGGCGTTCTCATCCGCGATTTCGATGGCAACGCCAAAGAAGTCACTGAGATGGATGCACTTGTAGCTTATCTTCAGATGCTTGGCACGCTCGTAGACTTTAGCCTCTACGACGAAAAAGCCAACTTGCGCTAAGGAGGCGATGATGGACGCTACTTACACCGCTCTCGCAAACTTCGCGCAAACCGGCGGGCTGCTCTATTTCATGGCGATTTTTGCAGGCGTAGTTCTTTACGCCTGCTGGCCAAGTAATGGGGAGCGCTTTAACGATGCTTCACAGATCCCGCTTCGGGAGGACGATTAATGGCTGAGCATAAGAAGGAAATTGACCAGGTAACGGGCGTTGAAACCACTGGTCACGAATGGGACGGCCTGAAAGAACTCAACCACCCGCTCCCTAAGTGGTGGCTCTACATGTTCTACGGTTGTATCGTATGGGCAGTGGTCTACTGGATCCTTATGCCAAGCTGGCCGCTGGTCAATGGCTACACCAAGGGTCTTCTGGGGTACAGTCAGCGTGCGGTCGTAACCGAAGAGTTTAACGCTGCAGCAGCGGAACGTGCAGAAACCGGCAAGATGCTTCTTGAAGCCTCTCTTGATGAAATCCAGAACACACCCGAACTGCTCGAGTACGCAATGGCTCAGGGTAAAGTGGCATTTGGCGACAACTGTGCAGCCTGTCACGGTGTCGGCGCGACTGGCTTTGAAGGCTATCCAAACCTTCAGGATGACAGCTGGATCTGGGGTGGAGATCTGGAAACTCTGGCGACCACCATCGCTTACGGTGTCCGCGCGGATAATGACGATACCCGCTACGCAGAAATGCCTGCGTTTGGCCGTGATGAACTTCTGGAAAAAGAACAGATCGTTCAGGTTGCAAACTACGTTGGCTCTCTGGCCGGTATTCCGACACAGGATGGCGTAGATCTGGAAGCTGGCAAAGTGTCTATGAAGAGAACTGTGCGGCCTGTCACATGGACAATGGTAAGGGCGACACAGAAATGGGTGCACCAAACCTGACTGCGCCAAATTTCCTCTACAACAGATCAATTGACGGCATCATTGCCCAGGTGACCACACCCCGTCACGGTGTGATGCCTGCATGGATCGACCGACTGGGTGAAACCACAGTAAAATCACTGGCTGTGTACGTTCACTCTCGCGGCGGCGGACAATAAGATCTCTGAGTTTTTAATCAGATGACAACACAAGCGAGGACGCGCAAGTGCCCTCGCTTCACTTGCACAAAGCGCATCGCCAACTGAGGAAGACATTATGTCTAGCCAAGTTGATCCCATCGATAAAGAAGAGGATGAGTCCTGGTTCGCGTCAGCGGCAAAAATTTACCCAATGGAGGTAAAGGGCCGTTTCCGTAAGATCAAATGGGCCATTCTTTTTATTACCCTTGGAATTTATTACTTTACTCCCTTCATTCGCTGGGACAGAGGACCTCTGCTCCCTGACCAGGCTGTCCTCATCGATTTCGAGAGGAAAAGAGGCTACTTCTTCTTCTTGGAGATCTGGCCGCAGGAAGTTTACTATCTCGCCGGATTGCTCATCATTGCATCCGTAGCCCTGTTTTTGATGAACGCGATCGCAGGTCGCCTCTGGTGCGGTTATCTTTGCCCGCAGACGGTCTGGACCGATTTGTCTTCCGCGTCGAAAGCATGATTGAAGGCGATCGCCGCAAACGGATCGCACTGGACAAGCAGCCATGGAATGCTGAAAAGATTCTCAAAAAGGGAACAAAGCACTTTCTCTGGCTGATGATTGCTTGGTGGACCGGCGGGGCGTGGGTTCTTTACTTCGCAGACGCTCCAACTCGTTTATGATCTTGCCACCGGTCAGGCTGCTCTGTCAGCTTACGTCTGGATCGGCATTCTCACCTTCACCACTTATTCGCTGGCTGGTCACATGCGTGAGCAGGTCTGCGTATACATGTGCCCGTGGCCACGTATTCAGGCCGCACTCACCGATGAGCACGCTCTCAACGTGACTTACCGCTTTGACCGCGGCGAGCCTCGTGCGCACCTGAAGGAGAGCAAAAAAACTTTCCGCAGATGGTCTTCCGGCGGGCGATTGTATTGACTGTAATCAGTGCGTATATGCCTGCCCAACCGGCGTGGACATTCGAAAAGGCGCACAGCTGGATTGTATTCAGTGCGGCTTGTGTATTGATGCCTGTGACACAGTCATGACCAAGGTTGGTCGACCAACGGGTCTGATTGCCTACGACACCGACATGAACATCGAGCTCCGCGAGAAAGGGGAGACCCCGGTCTATCGCCTGATCCGGCCGCGTACTGTTATCTATGCCGTGATCATTGCCCTGATTGCAGGCGTTATGCTCTATGCGCAGCTCAACCGTTCCATGACCAGCTTCTCTGTGGTTCATGACCGTAACCCGCTTTACGTTCAGCAAAGTGATGGTTCCTTCAGAAACGGCTATTCACTCCGTCTTCTGAACAAGCACAACAATGCGCAATCCTTCACGCTCAGTGTTGAGGATATGCCAGCAGGAACCACTCTTGAAGTCGTGGGTGTTCACAAAGATGCAGCCAATGTTGCAAAGGACACTCAGCTGACCCTGAGGGTTGAGGCTGACACCACACGCTCTGTGCGTGCGCTTGTGTTCTCTCCGGCAGGTGTTGCGCTTCCTGGGTCAAAACCGATGAGCTTCAAGCTGATCGATCATGAAACTGGTGAGACCACAGTTATCCATGACTTCTTCCGGACACCCGGCAACTGAAGTCCTGTGAGGTAAGACTACCTTTTGAAACTTTGTGATGAGGGTACGCCCCTTATCACCCTGAAGATCATAATGCGAAGCTCACCCCATCCTTAGAGCCGCCAAAAAGGAGCTAAGATATGACAATGGCTGTAGACCAAAAGTCTCCGCGCAAACCGAGGCAAATCACTGGCCGTATGGTTCTGTTCTGCCTCTTAGGGTTCTTCGGCGTCGTTGCTCCGTGAATGCCGTTATGATCTATGTTGCGCTCGACACGTTCCCTGGGTTGGAAGTGGACAGCTCCTACAAGGTAAGCCAGCGCTACAACAAAGAAATTGCAAAAGCAAAAGCGCAGGCCGCACTCAATTGGAGCGTTGACGCAGCAATCGAGCGCAATGGCGATGGCTCCGCACACATCCGCGTTGTTGCAACCGACAAAACCGGAGCACCAATCACCGGTGAAATGGTCTCTGTGAAACTGCACCGCCCTACAATCACCACAGCTGATCAGGATATTCTTCTGTCTGAGCGCACCGCTGGTGAATACGTGGCCAACACCACGGATGTTGGAGCAGGGAACTGGAACGTGGTGGTCGAAATCTCCGAGCGGAGCGATGAGGAATTTCCAATCTTCCGTTCCAAAAACAAGATTTTCTTTGCTGAGTAAGGCGGTATGAGCATGTCTGCGCCTGAAAGGGACTGGGCTGCATTCGTAACAGATACCGATAACGGCAAGGCCCACATGGATCTTGCTGTGGACGGTATTACATGTGCAGCCTGTATGTATGAGATCGAGCGTGGCCTCCAGAAGCTGGAGGGCGTTGAGAAAGCTCGCGTGAACCTGTCATCTCACCGCCTTTCCGTGGATTGGGATCAGGAAAAAAACCAACCCGTCCCCCATTGTCGACCTACTACAAACGCTTGGCTATAAAGCTTACCCTTTTGATCCAGCTCAGGTGAAATCACGCGGGGATGCAGCTGGAAAGGAGATCCTGCGCGCGCTGGCCGTCTCCGGATTTGCAGCAATGAACATCATGCTGCTGTCCATCTCCGTATGGTCCGGCAACGCCTCGGATATCGACAACGAAACACGTGCGTTCTTCCATTGGATCTCGGCGCTGATCGCCCTGCCAACTGTCGCTTACTCCGGACGTATCTTCTTCCGAAGCGCGTACATGGCGATCAAGACCAAACGCTTGAACATGGATGTGCCGATCACGATCGGTGTGCTTCTGGCAACTGGATTGTCCCTTTGGCAAACCATTCAGGAGGCAAAACACGCCTATTTCGATAGCGCGGTCATGCTGCTGTTCTTCCTTTTGGTTGGACGTTACTTTGATCACCTCATGCGCCGGAAAACCCGCGCCTTTGCGGAGAACCTCGCGACTCTCAAAGCAGAGAGTGCAGCAAAAATTCAGGAGGATGGCACCACGCTTGATGTTCCACTCTCCAAACTGACCGCCGGCGACCGCGTCCTCGTCAGGGCAGGGGAGCGTATCTCCGTGGATGGCCGGATTGCCGCTGGCACCTCCGAGGTTGATCAAAGCCTGGTAACCGGCGAAACCCTGCTTCAATCCGTTGCGGAAGGGGATCTTGTTTACGCTGGCACGATGAACGCCGATGGCGTGCTGGAGATTGAGGTCACAGCTGCCGCCAAAGGCACCTTGCTTGATGAGGTAAACCGGCTTCTGGAAACGGCAATGGAAGGCCGCTCCAGATACGTCCACATCGCAGACCGCGCCTCCCAGCTTTACGCGCCCGTTGTTCACGCAGCAGCGCTGCTCACGCTTGTCGGCTGGATCATGCTCGGCATGGAATGGCAGCCAGCGCTGGTCATCGCAATCTCTGTTCTCATCATCACTTGCCCATGTGCTCTTGGTCTTGCTATCCCCGCCGTTCAGGTTGTTGCCAGTGGCTTGTTCTTTAACGAACGAGTGCTGCTCAATGCCGGTGACGCCATCGAACGTCTGGCAAGCGTTGACACTATTGTCTTCGATAAGACCGGCACGTTGACGCTGCCAGAGGCCTCACTTTCTAAAGACCATGGCCTGTCACTTGAACAATTGGATCTGGCAGGCCGTCTTGCCTTGTCATCCTCCCACCCCCTCTCGCAGGCAATTGCCAGAGCAACAGGAGCACAGCACGTTCTACCGGACGCAAAAGAGGCTGCCGGTAAGGGTGTTGAGGCGACTGTAGATGGCATGCAGATTAAACTTGGATCCCCAGCCTTTTGTGGTGTCTCTGATGAACAGCTTGCTCAAGCAAAAGACCAGCAGCCGGATGCCTCTTTTGTCGCCTTCCGGCTTGGAGAGGCGGAGGCGCATCTGCTTCCTGTTGGCCAGTTCATGAGGGAAGGGGCCGCTGAAACGGTTCAAAAACTCAAGGACGCCGGGTTCTCCATTGAGATTTTGAGCGGCGACCATGCAGGTGCGGTCAAGCACGCAGCAGATATTCTGGCGTGGACTGCTGGAAAGCAGGTCTGAAGCCACAAGACAAAATCAATCGTATTGAAGAGTTGAAGGCACAAGGCAAAAAAAAGTATTGATGGTCGGTGACGGTCTCAATGATGCCCCATCTCTTGCCGCCGCCAACGTTTCAATCTCGCCGGTTTCTGCCGTTCACGTCAGTCAGGCAGCGGCCGATGCAGTCTTTCTGGGCGACAGTCTGGCCCCTGTGATGAGTGCGCTCACAATCTCACAGAAGGCTCGTCGCGTGATGAACCAGAACCTAGCGCTCTCTGTAATCTATAACTTGATTGCAGTGCCATTTGCGGTGCTTGGTTTTGTCACACCGCTCGTTGCAGCCTTGGCTATGTCGGGTTCTTCCATTATCGTGACGCTCAATGCAGTACGGCTGAGAATGATTGCAGGAACAGCGACCCAGCCCGATCAGGAGGCCTAAAAAAAACGATGGAAGTCTTAATCTACCTCATCCCGGTTGCGTTGGTTCTTGGTGGCGCTGGTCTGGTGGCATTTTTATGGTCTCTGCGCTCCGGTCAGTATGATGACATGGAAGGCCCCAAATGGCGTATTCTGGATGACGGTGACCTACAGGAAAACAGCAAACCTGTCGAAGCGGCTAAGCGCAAGGTTTCCTGAGCTCAAGACCTGTAAGCGAAACGAATTGACCGACAAAAAGGCTTGTCAGCATTCCGCTGCAAGCCTTTCCTTATTTGGTAGATTGAGCCAACAAAAAAGGCCGGCAACAGTGCCAGCCTTTTTCTTAATTTGGATCTGCCGGTGATTAGCCGCCAGCGAACTGATAAACAGCCTGTCCCTGAGCTGTCTCCAGCTGTTCTTCAGCAGGAGCAGTTGTTGTGAACGGCAACTCAAGTGTCTGCCACACATCCACCAGTGCATCGCGCAAATGATCAATCAACGCGTCAGTATGAACTGGACCCGGAGTGATACGCAGGCGCTCTGTGCCGCGTGGAACTGTTGGGTAGTTGATCGGCTGAATGTAGATGCCATGCTTTTCCAGCAGAAGGTCACTTGCCTGCTTACATAGATCAGGATCAGCAACAAGCACCGGAATGATGTGTGTTTCAGAAGTCATCACAGGAAGGCCTGCAGCTCCAGAACATCTTTCGTGCGCTGTGCCTGACGTTGCTGGCCTTCACGCTCTTCATTGGATGCTTTCAGATGCTTGATGGAAGCTGTAGCCGCCGCCGCAAGTCCCGGAGATAGCAGTGGTGAAGATGAAGCCAGGCGCGTAGGAGCGAACCGCATCAACGATTGTCTGGGAAGCTGCAATGTAACCGCCCATCACACCAAATGCTTTTGCCATAGTACCTTCGATGATGTCGACGCGGTCCAAAAGACCATCACGTTCACAGATGCCAGCGCCACGTGGCCGTACATACCAACCGCATGCACTTCGTCGATGTAGGTCATCGCATTGTATTTGTCGGCAAGGTCACAAATGCGTTCAATCGGTGCGATATCGCCATCCATGGAGTACACGGATTCAAACACGATCAGCTTTGCGCGCTCGTTGCCAGCAGACTTGAGTAAATCTTCCAAATGCTCAAGGTCGTTGTGACGCCAAACCTTCTTGGAAGTTCCTGCGCCGCGAACACCCGCAATCATGGAAGCGTGGTTCAGCTGGTCAGACAGGATCAAACAATCAGGGAGCAGTTTAGCAATTGTGGAAATGGATGCTTCGTTGGAAACAAAACCGCTGGAGAAAACCAGAGCGCTTTCCTTGCCGTGCAAGTCAGCGAGTTCTTCCTCAAGCTGGACCAGCGGGTAGTTCGTGCCAGAGATGTTACGCGTACCGCCTGCGCCAGCTCCCATGCGCTGAACGGTCTCCGTCATGGCATCAATAACTTTAGGGTGTTGCCCCATCCCTAGGTAGTCGTTTGAACACCAAATAACGACTTCACGAAGATTTTGATTTTCTTTGCGCCAGAGAGCGTGGGGGTGACGCCCTGCAATGCGCTCGAGATTAGCAAATACGCGGTACCGTTTCTCATCCTTCAAAGAAGCAATCGCTTCATTGAAGATATTTTGGTAGTCCATTTTTTTGCCCCTTATACTGCGGCGGTATTATTTCGGCGATACTTTAGAGTTAGCCTAAACTTAGCGATAATCCCTAGTCCTGTCGCAGGACACATTGACGCGGTCCTGTTTTTTTGCGGATTTATCAAAGGATATTTTCACCTAACGCATATCAGCCTATATATATCGTAGTGATCGTCTTTGATATAGAACTATAATTGCGCAGTCTTGCAATTTGTTATGTTCTCTGCCACACCTTGTAATTAATAATTGAATTTCTGTTCTAATTGAATTGGGTTGCGTTGAGTGACCGGGGCGTTATTGCGTGAGTATAGATCTCTCATCCCTATCATTTCTGGTGGTTGAAGACAGTGCCTACATGCGTACTATCCTGCGCACGATGTTGCAGGGCTTTGGAGCGCGAAAAATCGTTGAGGCAGAGGACGGTGCATCAGGTCTTGAAGCCATGGAGCGCGCAAATCCAGATATTCTGATTCTCGACTGGGTCATGCCAATTCTGGATGGCGCCGATATGGTACGGATGATCCGTACTCAGAACAATCCTCACGCTTACATCCCGATTATTATGGTTACCGCTCACACTGAGCGCAGCAGGATTATCGAGGCAAGAAAGCTAGGTATCCATGAGTTGCTGTGCAAGCCCATTTCCGCAAAGGCGCTCTACCAACGCATTGCATCCATCATTTTGCAACCAAGAGATTTTGTGAAGACTGCGGGTTATTTTGGTCCGGAGCCGCGCGAAATTCGTGGCCACAAGAAGAACTGGATGCAATATCCTGATCAATCAGGCCCGTTCCGCCACAATGATCTAATCGCGCCTCTAGAAAACCAGTGCAATTCAAAACCGCCTCGGAGGCTCCAGAGCGCCTCCAAGGTGGATGACCCTTATTGCTTAAAGGGTGGATAGGCTCTCAATCGCCTTTTCCCATTTCTCCGGTGGTAGCTGGACGCCAACCGGATGAGCTGGGCAAACTCGGCTTCTTCGAGCTGGTAGCGGAGCATCTGCAACTCTGCCCCAGAAAATTTTCCGGTCGCTGTCGTTGGAACATCCGCCTCGATTGCTGCCTGATCCATTTTAACCTCCTGAAACTCCAACAAAATGAATGTCAGCGCACATCAGCATAAGAGCTCGTGCTAGTGCGCCTGGGAGGCATACCCTCTTCCCCGTTGCCGCAAAACGCTGGTTGGAAACTACCCCAATACGCCCCCAAGACCCAAGAAAGGTCGCAGGACTTCCCGTTCATGTAAACCAACCCCAAGATGAAATTTGGTGAAATTGTGGCACGTTGTAGCTGAGACACAGTGACGTAGAGGCAATAAAAGCAGGGCGTGTTACACGGTAACTTTATTTCGATTTCATGAAATTTAAATACGACCAAAGGGCTGATTATTTCGCGCGCTCTTTGGTTTGCCGTTGATAAGTATGAGTACCTAATCCAGAAAAACTAAAATGTAGCGCTTTATCTCACGGCAGAGTTGCAAACGACTTTAAAGCTGGAGGTTTTCAAAAAAACAGAATTGACGGAGGCCACGATTACGAGAGAAATAAGCTCTGCGTCAGGCTGGAAATATCAATAATGCTTAAGGAGAATGGTGCTGCCGGAGAGATTTGAACTCTCGACCTCTCCCTTACCAAGGGAGTGCTCTACCCCTGAGCTACGGCAGCGCGCCGAAATCTGTGCATCGCTATTGAAAGAATGGTGCTGCCGGAGAGATTTGA
>BAXV01000009.1 GCA_001310715.1 Pseudovibrio sp. JCM 19062 | reverse complement strand
GAGTATATTCTCGAAAAGTGGGTCCGGTTTTCGGAGAAGAATACGTGTGAACGCGACATGCTCTAAAAGTGCTGTGGCTTCCGCCTCGGATCAGTTCCGATCTTCAGGCAGCACCGGAAGCGGCATCAACTCAATGCCCTCCTCCAAAAGCTCTTTTGCATCATCCGGAGTTGTCTCTCCATAAATCCCGCGTTCTTCGGTTTCGCCGTAGTGGATCTTGCGCGCTTCCTCGGCAAACTTGTCGCCAACATACTCAGAGTTCGTGACAACTTGCTTGCGGAACTCGCGCAAAGCCTCAATCAGCTCTTTCGCTTTTTCGGGAACCTTCTGAAGCTCAGCAGTCGGCAACGACGTTGAAACAGCCTGCTCGGCACCAGCAGCTGGCACAGAAGTACCCCCACTCTGTGTGCTGGCAGCGCTCTTGCTCACCGTGGCCTGTGCAGCTGCAGCGGCAACCGCCTGAGCAGCTCGTTGCTCACCGCGCGCTTTCTTCTGGGTTCGAGACGTCGAAACATTTGGTGCCATCAAGCGCTTATGCACTGAGGCGCTATCGCAAAACGGGCACACCACCAAGCCTAGTGATTTCTGTTTGTCGTAATCACCGGAATTCCGAAACCATCCATCAAATTTATGCCCGTTGTCGCAGGCAAGTGAATAGTTAATCAACTAACCGTCTCCCCGCCCAGAGAAACTCTGGCAACAGAAAACTCACGTGCATTCTCGATTGCCGGAATACGCCGGCGCGCTTCATCTACTTTCTTCATATCAATTTCGCCAAGCAGAACCCCCGGTTCATCGTGATCCAATTCTGCAAACACTTTCCCCCAAGGGTCAACCATCAAGCTATGACCGTAAGTCTGGCGCCCATCCTCATGAGTACCACCTTGCGCAGCGGTGATCACAAAAGCACCGTTCTCGATGGCACGCGCTCTTTGCAGCACATGCCAATGCGCCTGACCAGTCTGTTTGGTAAATGCAGCCGGGGCGGTCAGCACTTGTGCGCCCGCTTTCGATTGTGCCCTAAACAGCGCTGGCTGGCGAATATCATAACAAATGGCCATGCCGATCTGCGCCACACCCATATCAACGACGGGCGACACAGTACCGGCACAGTAGCTCTCAGACTCACGCCAACTTTCGCCGTTTGGCAAATCCACATCGAACATATGGATTTTGTCATACCGAGCAGTGATCTCGCCTTGTGGAGAAATCAGGAAACTGCGGTTGGCCAGCTTTTCCCCCTCAAGGCGAATTGCCAGCGAACCGATGTGTACCCAGATATTCAACTCATAAGCCAGCACCATAAGGCGTTTCAAAAACGGATCGTCATCTTCAAAAGATGAGGCGACAAGTTGCGCTCTGCGGCTACGTTCCAACACGTTGGTCATCTCCGGCGTCTGCACATAACCGGCGCCTTCAGCAGCGGCTTCTTTGACCAACGCCTCACAAACATCAAGATTTTCGAGCGGGTTACGTCCCGTTCTCATCTGGACACATGCAGCCACAAAACTAGTCATCAACTCTCACTTTCAAAGCACGGGTCGCACGACACGTCCCAAACTTCTTTACAGTCCAGCGCTCAGCAGACCATCCAGATGTCCGCGGCGTTCCAATGCAAACAGGTCGTCACAACCACCAATATGCTCGGATCCAATAAAGATCTGCGGGAAGGTGTTTGCACCATTCGCCTTTGCAATCATTTCCTTACGGATTGTCGGATCTTCGCTGTAGTTCAATTCTTTATAATCGACACCCTTCTCATCAAGAAGTCTTTTTGCGCGTGCACAGTAACCGCACATGTCACGGGTGTAGATGGTAACTTGAGCCATTTTTTTTGTCCTTAGGATTCACAGCAAAAGCCAATAAAAATCAGCTATCAAAACTGAAGTCTATATGGCTCAGGCCCCAATAAACCGCAAGTCCACCTCAACTCAAGTTGATCACTTGGTTATATCCGCAGGCCAAAATGGCATTTCAACGACTCTCAATCGTTATCAGCAGAGAAATTTTCGGGATCGACCAGCGCAAAGACAAGCACATCAACCTGCCGCGCACCTGCTGCTTTCAAAACCCGTGCACATTCTTCAACCGTCGCCCCTGTTGTCAGAACATCGTCAACCAGCACCACATGAGCGCCGGAAACCAGTGGCAGAAAATGCTCAGCCACGTGAAACGCGCCGCTCACATTTGCTGTTCTTGCACGCCGTTTCAGCCCAACCTGCTGATGGGTTTTGCGGGTTCGTATTAAACCATCCAGTAGAACCCGCCCACTTAAATGGCCACCGATCTCCCTCACCAACAAGGCCGACTGATTATAAGTACGCTGACGCAATCGCGACTGTGAAGAGGCACAGGAACAAGGAAACTCTCGGGCGCAACCAGCTCCGCTCCTGCGTTGAGCATACACTTGGAGAGAAACTTCGATAGCCTGATCTCTCCATAAAACTTAAACCGCTTCACCAGCTCACGCGCAGGCCCGTTATAAAGGACAGCAGCACGCGCACGGTCATAATCAGGCGGGTGAACAAGAGCTGCCGCACTCCACGCATTTGGTCCCAGATCATAATGCAAAGGAACGCCAAGCCGCTCACAATAGGCGCTGAGATCAACTCCAAGGTCTGCCAGCAAGAGACACATAGGCCTCCATCACTTTGCACCAGTTCATTGCAGACAGGACAGCTATGGGGAAACAGCCCATCGAGAACCACGGTCAGGCCACGCCTCAGATAAGACAGTACCTCAAGGTTGCGTGAGCGCTGTTGAACAGGCCGTTTCGGCTATCCACTAGATCAGGCAACCACTCCAGAGAAGAAAACTTGTCGCCCATTGGTGCTCACCGTATATATCTGCAGACAAATTAAGCTAACAAAGCCTCCGTTGGACATCACCCCATGTTCAATGGGGATATAATTTCCAATAGTGCAGCGACTGCACAGTCTGGCCAAAGGCGCCTTCATGAGCGAACACACTCTCTTTGATCGTAAACTCATTGCAAAACGGCGCATGACCGCATTGAAACAAGCCCAAGAGGCTCTGACTTCCTGATGAAAGCAGCTGCTGCAGATCTTCAGGATCGCCTCGAGTTTATCAGCAGAGAGTTCGACTGCGGAATAGACCTCGGCGGCCACACTGGGCATGTTTATGACGTTCTGAAAGCATCCGGCAAAGTCAAACACCTGCTGCGCGCCGATCTATTCGAGGCAGACCCGAACCTTTCTGAGCCAGATCTGGTTGTCGACGACGCCGTCCTGCCTTTTGCACCGGAGAGTGTGGACCTCATTGTCTCCACTCTCAACCTGCAAATGCTTGACGATTTGCCCGGAACGCTCATTCAGATCAAGCGCGCCCTGAAACCAGATGGCCTCTTCCTCGGCCTGCTGCTGGGAACAGACACACTCGCAGAGCTACGCGATTGTTTGATGCGCGCGGAAATGGAAGTCAGTGATGGGGTATCTCCGCGTGTCATCCCATTTGCAGATACAAGAGACTTGGGCGGTCTTCTCCAACGCGCAGGCTTTGCACTACCGGTCGCCGACATCGATCCGCTAACCGTCAGATACGACACGATGTTTGATCTGATCAGAGATTTGCGTGCAATGGGCGCAACCAACCCGCTTCACGAGCGCTTGAAAACACCAACAAGCAAGAAACTCTTCATGAGAGCGGCAGAAATCTATGCGGAGGATTACTCCGACCCCGACGGCCGCATCCGCGCAACCTTCACGTTCGCGTCCCTGTCAGGTTGGGCACCGCATGAATCACAGCAAAAACCACTCAAGCCCGGCTCTGCAAAGCAAAGCCTGGCCGAAGCGCTTGGTACAAAAGAAAGAAAGTCCTGAGGATTAGGAGAGAACGGCAGCAATCGTATCTGAAAGAAACTGGAAGTTATCCGAGATCGTAGTTCCGATTGCTGTCAGGCTTGCGACGATGGCAAGCACAATCAAACCAACAAGAATAGCGTACTCAACAGCTGCAACACCGCGTTCATCTTCCGTCATATGAGCAATCGTAAAACCACTTTTCTGATTGTGATACGCTTTCTCATTCAACGCCATTATTGCCTCTTATTCTCCGTGATCTCCCGCTAATACGACACTAGGTCAATCAGATGCGGGATCAGCGGCTCATCTGCTGGTGGCATGTCATAATCACGTAAGCGAACTGCTCGTACCCATTTCAGGTTTTGCCCCTCTGCCCCATGAGGTGTGCCCGACCAGCGCCTGCAAACGTAAAGTGGCATTAGCAGGTGAAAATCCTCGTAAGTGTGACTGGCAAAACTTAATGGTGCCAGGCACTCTTTTTTTAACCGTAATTCCTAATTCCTCAGACAATTCACGGATTAAGCAGTCTTCTGGAGTCTCGTTGGCCTCAATCTTTCCACCCGGAAACTCCCAGAAACCCGCCATTGATTTACCTTCGGGGCGCTGAGCAAGCAGAATGCGGTTATCAGCATCAACCAGAGCACACGCCGCAACGATTACAATTTTCATGTATTTTCCTGTTTCACAACGGACCACTCTGGAAACCTTTTGGAAACCATACCAACGGTCCCGAGTGAAATTTTACCGATTTTCTTAAGGCTGTGGATCTCTGCAGTAGTGGTACGCATAGGCTTCGCGATACCCCATGGAACCGTAGAGCGCCATAGCAGCCTGATTATCTGCCACCACCTGAAGCCACGCCGTTTCTGCACCGCGCTCCGCACCAAGGCGCTGCACTTCGCACATCAACGCATACGCCAGTCCCTGACGGCGATGTTGCTCTGCACTCACCACATCAAAGATGCCAAGCAGGTCGCCATCAACAACACCCAGCAGTGCCGCAACTGGTGTCCCGTCTTCCGTTTCCAAGACCAGACATAACAGCTCCACAGCCGCTCTGGAATGTGCCTCAAGCAGAGTTTGATGACCAGCACTGAGAGGTTCACCTTGCCCGGCCCCAGAGACCTGCGCAAACTTATGGACCCACTCATCCAGCGGAACTTTGACGAGCCGGTAACCGTCAATCACATCCGTATCCCCAAGTACCATATGGACCGCGTCAGCACCAGCGTTTCATCCACACGCACATAATTCTGGGCGTTCAGCACCTGATCCACATCCGCAGGCACCAGAGGCGTCCAGCGCACCTGGAACGACGTCTTAAGCCGCTTAAAGCGCGCACGAGCTGCATCCAGCCTCTGCTCGGCCTCTTCCCCGTCACCAGCATCATAAAAGTTCAGAGAGTTATTCCGACGGGCACTACTGCCCGGAGAAAGCCGGGAAATCCAGCTTCCGTCATGATGCGCCATCAGGCTGGGGAAGCAATTCAGATTTGCCTGCTCCAGCCTCAGGACCGTTTCCAGATCACAATTGGGTTGACGAGGTTGGACCCTCTTAGCTTCTGTAGTCACCATTGATCGCCACATATTCCTTGGTCAGATCACACGTCCAGACCGTTGCACGGCCCTGCCCAATGCCAAGATCAACCTTCAGGATGATCTCGTCTTCTTTCATCACCGCAGACGCATCTTCTTCGCTGTAGTCAGGATCCCGCTCTCCTTCAACCGCAACGCGGACATCGCCAAACCAGATCGCCAGCTTGTCACGATCAGCAGGCTCACCCGCCTTGCCAACAGCCATTACAACGCGGCCCCAGTTGGCATCCTCACCAGCAAAGGCTGTCTTCATCAAAGGAGAGTTTGCAATCGCCAGAGCAATCCGCTTGGCCGACACATCACTCTCAGCGCCTTCCACCTGTACCTCAACAAACTTTGTCGCCCCTTCACCATCGCGAACAATCATCTGGGCCAGCTCAAGCATCATACTGGAAAGGGCCGCACGGAACTCCGCAAGGCGTGGGTCCGCGCTGTCTTCAATCCACTCATCACCCGCAGCCCCGGTCGCTGCCAGCAGAACGGTGTCAGAGGTGGAGGTATCACTATCAACCGTGATGGAATTAAACGAACCACCCACGCACTCGGAAAGCAGGCTCTGCAAGGCAGGTGCTTTGATTGGAGCATCTGTGAACAGGAAGCCCAGCATCGTCGCCATATCCGGCGCAATCATGCCCGCACCCTTGGCAATGCCATTCAGCGTAACGGTCGCCTCACCCAGCTTCACAGTCCGGGTGCTCAACTTCGGATAGGTATCCGTCGTCATGATCGCCTTTGCCGCATCCATCCACTTGTCAGCAACAGCACCGGCCACCAGACCATCCGCCACACCAGCAAACTTCTCCGCTGGCAGCGGCTCGCCAATCACGCCGGTAGACGCCAAATACAGCTCATCCGCAGCAAAGCCGGTCGCTTTTGAGAGGATATCCGCAGAAAGCTCTACAGAGGCGAGCCCCTTCTTGCCGGTAAATGCATTCGCATTGCCCGAGTTGACCATGATCGCCCGCGCAACACCCTTGGCGAGATTCTGCTTGCACCAGTCCACTGGTGCACTCGTGCATTTGGAAGTCGTGAACACACCCGCGATTTGCGCCGGCTCATCAAACACAGCAAGGAGAACGTCAGTGCGTCCTTCATATTTCAAACCAGCTGCTGCTGTGCCCAACCGAACGCCCGAAATCTCCGGAAGCTCGGGAAAGGACTTGGGTGCGAGTGGAGAAATGGTCGCAGACATGAAAAACTCCAGAAAATGACAATGCTGACTACAGCACAAAAATAGCCCCGGAAGGCCTAAGCCATCCGGGGCTACAAAAACAAGATGTTTTATTTCAATAATCAGCCTAGCAAAGAGGCAAAGCCTGTTACTGGCTTTCCTCAGTCGTGGCCTCATCGGATTCTGGACCAATGATTTCCACAGTGTTGTTGGCTTTCAGCTGCTCAATCACCTCGCGGAATTTCGCAAGAACCAGATCCTGACGGATCTGACCTTCCGCCGCTTCAAAGGTTGGAGCTGGCTGAGTGCGCTCTTCCTTGTTCAAAATGACGTGGTAGCCAAACTGTGTTTGCACAGGCTCTTTTGTGAACTCACCCGGCTCAAGTTCAAAAGCGGCTGCTTCAAACTCAGGAACCATCTGGCCTCTTCCGAAGAAACCAAGGTCGCCACCATTTGGACCGGATGGACCAATAGACTTTTCTTGTGCAAGCTCAGCAAAGTCCGCACCACCCTCAAGTTCCTGAATGATTTCACGAGCTTCATCTTCATTTTCTACAAGAATATGTGATGCGCTGATTTCTGGAGCACCCTGAAAGTTGGCATACTCAGCATCGTAACCAGCCTGCACTTCATCGTCTGTGACAGTATTTTGAATGAACTGCTGGAAGTAAGCATTGCGAAGAGCACGCTTTTGTTCAAATGCCATCAGGCGCTTGAATTCATCGGTATCTTCCAAGCTTTGTTCCGTCGCGGCTTCCGCCAGTAAGTTCATCTCAACAAGCACATCAGTCAAAACCGTGCGCCATTCTGCGGGTGGAACACTCTGTAATTGCTGCGCATAATCCTGAGCTGCGTAGGCAAGATCTGCTTCAGTAATAACGCTGTTCCCAACCTTCGCTACTGGTGCGTCCGGATCTGGGACAGCGTCTGCATCCTGTGCCTGAGCAATATTTAAGCTAACAGCCAGTGCAGCAACAGCAACGGAGCTACTAAGAATCCCTGTAATTTTACGAAGCATAAGACCTCTTTCTTTCCTGTTTATGGAGACTTTAAAAAGAGTTACAAACCAACAAAGCATTATGTTGCGATGGCAACTGCCGTTGACAACCTTGGAACCCACTCTTATCTCTCTGTCGCCTGCTTTTTTTACACGCAGGTGCTTAATATGCTGTGACTCATGTCAGAACCACGCGGTTCTGACTGGATAGATCAGGAATGTGAAGTTTTTTTTAGGGCCCGGCCGCGACGTGAAACAACCGGCGCGCCCAACAGAGGAAGGACCGCCACATGGTGGGGCTCGGCGCACTCGCTCGAAAAATATTTGGTTCAGCTAACGACCGTCGGATCAAGACACTCAATCCTAAAGTAGATGCTATCAATGCTTTAGAGCCAGAAATGGAAGCTCTGACGGATGAGCAGCTAAAAGCCAAAACGGACGAGTTCCGTGAGCAGCTTGCAAACGGAGCAAAGCTGGACGACCTTCTCGTCCCTGCTTTTGCTGTTGTGCGTGAAGCATCTCGCCGCGTTCTTGGCCTTCGTCAGTACGATGTTCAGCTCATTGGCGGCATGGTTCTTCATGCTGGCCAGATCACCGAAATGCGGACTGGTGAAGGTAAAACCCTTGTTGCAACCGCACCGGTATATCTAAATGCATTGACTGGTAAGGGTGTTCACGTCGTAACAGTGAACGATTACCTTGCCTCTCGTGACGTTGAGTGGATGGGTCAGGTCTACCGCTTCCTCGGTCTGACAACCGGGCTGATCGTCCATGGTGTATCCGATGAAGAACGTAAAGCAGGGTATGCTGCTGACGTAACCTACGGTACCAACAACGAATTCGGCTTCGATTATCTTCGGGACAACATGAAGTATGATCGCGAGTCCATGGTGCAGCGTCCACACCACTACGCCATCGTAGATGAGGTCGACTCCATCCTCGTCGACGAAGCCCGCACGCCTCTCATCATCTCCGGTCCTTTAGAAGATCGCACCGATTTCTACAATTCAATCGATGCCTTCATTCCTCACCTCACTGAGGAAGACTACGAGATCGACGAAAAAGCTCGCTCCGCGACCTTCACGGAAGCAGGTAACGAGAAGCTAGAGCAACTCTTGTCTGAAGCTGATCTCCTGAAAGGCGAATCGCTTTATGATGTCGAAAACGTCACTGCGGTACACCACCTGCAGCAGGGCCTGAAAGCTCACAAGCTCTTCCAGCGCGACAAAGACTACATTGTCCGCAACGATGAAGTTATTATCATTGACGAATTCACTGGCCGCATGATGCCGGGACGTCGTTTCTCTGAGGGCCTCCATCAGGCTCTGGAAGCTAAAGAACAAGTTACAATCCAGCCAGAGAACCAGACACTCGCGTCCATCACGTTCCAGAACTACTTCCGCATGTACGACAAGCTGGCTGGCATGACCGGTACGGCAATGACCGAAGCGGAAGAATTCATGGACATCTACGGTTTGGAAGTTCTTGACATTCCAACCAACGTTCCCGTGCAGCGTATCGATGACGACGATGAGGTTTACCGCACCGTTGCCGAGAAATACAACGCTATCATGGAACTTGTAGATGACTGCCATCAGCGCGGTCAGCCTGTTCTCGTCGGCACCACTTC
The DNA here is from genome assembly GCA_001310715.1 of Pseudovibrio sp. JCM 19062. The sequence goes on along the minus strand of BAXV01000009.1, from coordinate 81,467 downwards.
CATCGAAAAGTCTGAACTTCTTGCAGAACTGCTGTTGAAGCATGATTACAAGCAGATCGACGTTTCAGATCCAAAAGCTTTGGTAGAATACGCAAAGTCTGCAGGCAACGAGAAAGTCTTCGCAGTTCTGAACGCACGCTACCACGAGCAGGAAGCAAGCATCATCGCTCAGGCAGGTGTGCCGGGTGCAATAACCATTGCAACCAACATGGCAGGCCGTGGTACAGATATTCAGCTCGGCGGTAACGTCGAGATGCGTATCGCAGCCGAGCTGGGCGACATGCCGGAAGGCGCAGAGCGCACAGCTAAAGAAAACGCCATCAAAGCAGAGATCGAAAAGCTCAAGCAAAAAGCACTTGAAGCTGGCGGCCTTTACGTTGTGGCAACCGAGCGCCACGAAAGCCGCCGCATCGATAACCAGCTGCGCGGTCGTTCCGGTCGTCAGGGTGACCCTGGACACTCCAAGTTCTTCCTGTCTCTGCAAGATGACCTGATGCGCATCTTCGGTTCCGACCGCATGGACTCCATGCTCCAGAAGCTAGGCCTGCAGGAAGGCGAGGCAATCGTCCACCCTTGGATCAACAAGGCTCTGGAGAAAGCCCAGCAGAAAGTGGAAGCGCGCAACTTCGACATTCGTAAGAACCTGCTGAAATTCGATGATGTGATGAACGACCAACGTAAGGTGGTCTTCGATCAGCGTCTTGAAATGATGGACCTGAAGTCACTCAGGAAGCTGTTGTGGAAATGCGCGACGAGTTCATTGAAGATCTCGTCGCAGCACACATTCCGGAACGCGCTTATCCTGAACAGTGGGACACGCAGGGCTTGCAGGAAGAAGTCCGCACCAAGCTGAACCTCGACTTGCCAATCGTTGAGTGGGCAAACGAGGAAGGCATTGCGGACGAAGAAGTCACCGCACGCCTGAAGAAGGAAGCCAACGAGCTGATGGCAGGCAAGGCCGCAAACTACGGTCCGGACGTCATGCGTCAGATCGAGCGGGCTGTTCTGCTGCAAACCATCGACAACCTATGGCGCGAGCACCTGGCAAACCTTGACCATCTGCGTTCTGCCGTTGGTCTGCGTGGTTACGCGCAGCGTGATCCACTTCAGGAATACAAGACTGAATCCTTCACGCTCTTCGAGAACATGCTGAGCAGCCTGCGCCAGACCACCACATCACAGTTGATGATGGTTGAGCTGGTACAGCAGCAGGCACCTGAAACACCTCAGATGCCCGCGCACATGGAAGCACATCACACCAACCCTCTGACCGGGGAAGATGAGATGGCTGAAGCAGATCGCCAGCTGGCAGCAGCACGCGCAGCATCAGCTCCAACAAGCCGCAATGCAGATGACCCTGAAACATGGGGCCGTGTAGGCCGCAATGAGCCTTGCCCATGTGGTTCCGGCAAAAAGTACAAGCACTGCCACGGCGCGCTCGTCTGATCCGGCAAAACCAAACTTATAAAAAGGGCTGCTTCGGCGGCCCTTTTTTGTACCTCCCAGTACCCCACCTCGCACCATGGAAATCTGCACCCGAAAGGCAGGAGTATTCCAAATGCCTGAGAGTGCTACTCTACGCTCTTCCCGGCACCAACTGGTAAGACGCGGCAGAACATGAACACTTCAACTACGCTCGATTTTCAAAAAAATCCTTCGGCAGCTCACGCCAAAAACCAAACTCGATAAAACCCGAGCTTCAGTTAAACAGCACTTAGGTCAACACATCGAAGCGTTCTACGCCCCTGCAAAACACAGCTATCTGGCGCAACTCTGCGACGTGTATGGCAGCGACAAAGGCACTAACTCTCCCGAAACCAGCCAATTCGATTGGGAGCCACACACCTACACCGACTTCTACAGCATGATTTTCGACCACTGCCGCGACAAGATCACCAATGTTCTGGAATGCGGCATCGGCACCAATGACACCAGCCGCCTCTCCAACATGGGTAAGGACGGCAAACCCGGAGCGTCCCTGCGGGTCTGGAGGGACTACTTTCCCCACGCACAGATCACAGGTCTGGATATCGACGAAAAATGCCTGTTCTCCGATACCCGCATTCAGACCCATCAAGTCGACCAGACCAACCCGGAAAGCATTACAAACTTCAAAAGTACTGCAAAGCCAGAGCCCTACGACCTGATCATCGATGATGGCCTCCACCACTATAAGGCCGGAATTATATTCTTTGAGAACATTGTCGATCTGCTCGCAAGCAACGGCGTCTACATGATCGAGGACGTGAACCGCCATGACATGCACCGCTATGCCGAGTACTTCAAGAAGCGCGAAACAGAATTCAACTGCCGCTGCCTGCTGCTCTACCGCCAACACATCAGCCTGCGCGACAATATGCTGGTCATGATCACCCGCAAACAATAAGCGCGCGCCCTGTATCACACTCGCTGACCTGCACCACGGCATTATTGTAGCTTTGGTGAGGAATGGGTGCGCCTGTCTCCCTGAGAGCGACACCACTTTACAGCTTAAGGATTCCTCGGTGAAACTCCACTATATTCCTGAAAAGCACAAAAAGACGTGGCAGGAGAACACACAGTTCCCCTGCATCAGGAGCAGAAAATGGGCTTGAGTTTCTTAAGGAAGGCATTTTGCCAGCGACTAACATACGTCTCGGCTAGCTGCATCTTGATCGGAGCGCTCTGCCTGCCAGCGATAGCGCACTCAGAGCCGGCTTCTAATCAAGATGAAGAACACGAGCAAATCTCCGACACGGCCTCTGATCAGCCTCCACCGCCCAGCCCTTGCAGGTAGATCCCGGTTATTACAATCAGGTAGCCCAACAGCTGGGCGCTCTGCTCCCAATTTACGATGCACCGTACAATCAAGCTGCAGTTATTGTTCAGCTGCCCGGCGATACCATCCTCATCTCAGACGGAAAGCAAAAGCAAGTTGGCGATACCCTTTGGCAACATGTTAGCATTGGAGAGATCGAAGGCTGGATCCAGGCCAGCCGATTGAAATTGGCCGAGCCTATCCCATTCGCAGGCACAGATTTGCCCGTACTCGGTATCTGTAGTGGCACAGAGCCATCATGGAGCATTGAGTGGACTTCCAACACCGTCACCTATTCCAGCATTGCGGGCATCATCCATCGTGTACCATTTCAGTCAGCCAAATCAGACGGAAACAACGCAACCTTGCTTCAGGGTGGTGATGACGGCGTAGAGCTGCAGATGACCGTCACCAATAAACAGTGCACTTACACGCCATTGGATACTTTCGTTTGGGGTGAAGCGGTCAGCACCATCAAGCAACCGGGACAGGCCCCCATCAAACTCAAGGGGTGCTGCCGTCCTGTGGTCGACGGCTACCGCTAAGCGAACTGCATCGATCCAGTCAAAAGCCTCCAGACGGGTAGAGAACTGGTAGTTATAATAGAAAAAAACCCGGGTCTCCCCGGGTTCAATTCGCTTCACATATCTACGGCGCCTTAGTTCACGACCACTTTGGCACCAATGTCCACCTGCTCATACAGATAGGAGACGTCTTCGTTGAACATGCGGATACAACCGGAGGAGACCGCACGACCAATACTCCAGTCCTCCGTCGTACCGTGGATACGATAGATGGTAGAACCCAGATACAGTGCACGAGCCCAAGTGGGTTGTCTGGACCACCCTTCATGTAGGCAGGAAGAATGCGACCCTTTTTCGCTTCACGGCGGCGCATTTCCTCTGGCGGTGTCCAGCCCGGCCACTTAGCCTTACGCGTGACCCGCTCAGTACCGTTCCACTCGAAACCATCACGGCCAACGCCAATGCCATAACGCATTGCCTTGCCGTTTTCCTGCACATGGTAGAGATAGCGCTCGTCCGTATCAATAATGATGGTCCCTGGCTTCTCATCAGTGCGGTATGTGATCAGCTTGCGCTTGAACTTGCGGCGAGCTGAATTAGATGCCACAGCAGGTGTATCCGGGAAAATGTCCCATTGGCGTGTGTCTGGATTCCACAGTTTGCCCGCGCTTGCTGGTGCTACGAACACAAAGCTAACCAACGTACAAATGACAGCAAATATTCCCTTGCGAAGATGTCCTCGCATCGTCACCCCCTGAAATTGGCGATAGCCCCTGCCCTTGCGGGACTTTTCGAATTTTCAAAAAAAATCAGCACGAGAAACAATAAACGCTACCAAAAACTCTCTCGGCCCCGTGAATCCCATATGTTTGAAATTGACAGTGATTATCAACATCAGAAAATCGATATCCAAGCAAAACCGCATATTGCAGGTCAATTATTGTTGATTTGTCTCATTTCCGAAGTCCGAGCAGAATTTTCAGCCAAATTCACAGTGTCTCATGCTGCTAAAAAAACTTTGCCTTAGCCTAAGTCACAGGTAAACCTCCCAATGAAAGGGGCATATAATACGCCCAACGGGAGGCCTTATATGAATATCGATAGTATCCAAGATGTAACCTGCCTGCCTTTCACCGCCTTTGGCCCTGAAAGCGCAGAACCAATTATTTTCATCCATGGCTTTGGTGGTGACGCCAGCACATGGCGCAATATTCAAATTCAATTAGAAAACAAACGCCGCACAATCGCGTTTGACCTGCCCGCTCACGGCCGCGCTCTGGCAGACTTTGAGCCGTGCAATGCAGTTGGCTCAGCCAAGGCCGTCGTAAAGTCTCTCGATGCGCTAAAACTCGATCGCGTCCACCTGGTCGGCCACAGCATGGGCGGCGCCATTGCCTCCCTGATTGCCATGCGCTCCCCAGAACGAATTGCAAGCCTCACCCTACTGGCTCCCGGAGGCTTTGGCCCGGAGATCAACGCAAAACTTCTGCGTCGTTACGCAGTTGGCCAAACTGAAGCAGAGCAGCAGGTACTGTTGGAGCAGTTTGTCGGCCTTGATTTCAAACTGCCGAAGAAGCTCGCAGAATATGTCGCCTCCCAACGTGCTACTCCGGGCGCAGCTGAAGCCTTGAAAGCTGTTTCCGAGCTTATTCTGGAAGGGGAAAGTCAGGGCGTACTGCCAACTGCCAAACTCGGCGAGCTGCCAATGCCTGTGAAAGTGGTTTGGGGTACGCAAGATAAAGTCCTGCCAACCCGTCAGTGCCACAAACTGCCCGGACCAGTCGCCTGCCACGTCTTCGACCGTGTCGGCCACATGGTACACATGGAAATCCCACAGGACGTAATCCGGCTTATTCTGGAAAACACACGCTAAAGTCAAAGACCTCTGCCAGAGGCAGATGTTTAGTTTTCTTACAACAAATAAGCGTGCCAGAACACCTTCTGGCACGCATCAACATGCCCCAGCTTAAGCTGGTGGAAGCAGACCCGCGTCCCACTTTTGCCCAATCACACGCCGCGCCATCATGTGCGAGCGCGGATGGTTGATGCTATCAACCGCAATCAGTTTGCCCTTTTCGAGATAGGCCACATAGAAGCTGTCGGACTTCGTATCTCCAACAAGCACGGCCTCATCATACCCGTTAGACAGGCCAGCAATCTGCAATTTGATGTGATGCTGATCCGACCAAAACCACGGTAATGGGTCATAATCCTGACTATGATCCTGATCCGGATCAGTTAAAGCAACGGCAACGGCCTTTGCCTGATCAATGGCATTTTGAACGCTTTCCAGACGAATACTGCGGCCATACCGCTCTGAGAAGAAGCGAACACAATCACCGCAGGCATAAACATCTTCGTGTGATGTTTGTCCGGCCCCATCAACCAGAACACCGTCATCCACATCCAGACCAGCCGCAGCAGCAAGCTCCGCATTGGGCACAGCACCAACGGCAGAAAGCACCAGATCACACGTGATTTCACTGCCATCAGCAAGCTTCACAGCAGCAACCCGGCCATTAACGCCTCAATGCTGGTCACGCCCGTACCGCAATACAGCTCCGCACCTTTCCCGGAATGCAGATCATGGAAAAAGGAGGAAACATGCGGTGAAACCACGCGCTTCAACAGGCGTTCTTGCGCTTCCAGTACAACAACTTCCAGTCCCATGCCTTTGGCAACGGCAGTCACTTCCAGGCCGATATATCCGCCACCAATAACAACCAGCTTTTTACCGGGAACAAAGAGCTTCTTGATGAGCTGAACATCGCCAATGGAACGGAGCGAGATAACCCCTTCCAGATCAGCCCCCGGCAACGGCAAATTGCGCGCGCGGGTTCCGGTGGCAAGCACCAGTTTATCCCAGTTCACCTCACCGCCATTAGCCAGCATCAGGCTCTTCTTCGCCAGATCAATGCTGTCCACATGCGCATCCAGCTTCAGGTCAACGTTGTTCGCCTCATAAAACGCTTCGGGACGAATAAACAGCGCATCCGGCTCCACATCTCCACTCAGAAACTTTTTAGAAAGCGGTGGGCGTTGATAAGGTGGCTGAGGCTCATTGCCAAGCATCACAAGCTCACCTTCATATCCCTTTTGGCGAAGAGTTTGCGCGGCTTGCACACCTGCCTGTCCGGCACCCACCACAACAATCTTATTAATCATTCTCAAAACCCGTATTAGCCGCAGAAAGACAACGCAGCAGGTCTGTCCTAACTGCTCAGCTCAGCAAACCCCAACCGCAAAAGCAATGTGGCGCATGGCTCCCATAAAACCAGAGCCAGCGCCACATTTAAAATGATAATTTGTGAAGATGTTGAGGTGTATCCCTCAACATCCCTCGCAGTCTTCAGATAATCACACCAAAAACCAAATCCCTAACCGGCAAGGCACCTTAGGCAGCGCGCACTTTTTCAAGGAATGTGGCCACGGTGTTATTGATGTGGTCCGCCTGACGGGAAAGAGCATCAGCCAGATCAGACACCGTCTCACCGGTGCTCCGCGCTGTCTCAGAGGCATTTTCCACCATCTGCATGGCGTTGGCACCTTCCTGCGAGCTTTGCGTTGCGTGCGCCACATTCTCTGTGATCGCCTGCACAGCAGCGTTCTGCTGCTCAACAGAGGCCGCAACGGCTGTCGCAATCTGGCTCATTTCGTTAATTACATCGCTGACATCACCAATCGCACCAACAGCCTCGGCGGAGGCTTCCTGAATTGAGCCAACCTGCTGCGCAATCTCCTCAGTGGCCTGCGAAGTCTGGTTTGCCAGTATCTTCACCTCAGAGGCAACAACAGCAAAGCCTTTGCCGTGCTCACCGGCCCGAGCCGCTTCAATCGTGGCATTGAGCGCCAGAAGGTTGGTCTGATTTGCGATATCGCGAATAAGACCAACCGCCTGCCCAATACGGTTCGCCGCCTCACTCAGCAAGTTCATTGTCGCTGCAGTGGCTTTGGACCCTTCAACCGCACGGTTGGCAACACGGTAGACTGGTCAGCCTGTCCGGCAATCTCATTAATGGACATCGCCAGCTCTTCCGTGGCAGCAGACGCGCTGGAAACATTCTGAGCCGCACTCTCGACCGCCTGCCCCGCAGACATCGCCTCGTTCGAAACATTGTCTGCAGCTGAGCCTACATCACTTGAGGCGCGGCCAAGGCCATCCGCAGCGCTGTGCAGGCTCTTGAGAGCCTCGGCAACGGTCTGCTCAAAGCCGATAATCAGATTATCAACCTGCTCGACACGAGCCTGTTTCTCGGAATTCTCACGGTCCTGCTGATCGCGCAGTTTGTGGCGTTCCTCAATATTGTCGCGGAACACTTGCAGCGCCCGCGCCATCGCAGAAATTTCTCGTCCCCCTTTATCGAGGGGAATAACCGCAGACAGATCATCTTTCGCCAACAACGACATCGCATAACGCAGAGCCGTCAGGCTCCGCAGAAGGCCAACAATCAACAATGTGCCGAGAAGGAACAGGGTCAGAGCAATACCGCCAGTAGCAATACCCAGATAGAGGTTGGTCTGCTCCGTTGTTGCTGTCAGCCGTGCCCGCGCATCATTGGCTCCCTGCACAGCAGAGCCCTTTAACTCATTCAGGCGCGGCGGCAAAAGGTCAAACAGGTTCGCGAGCAGCTCAGAACTTCTTGCCCGCTGTTTGTATGTCTCGGTGTAAGCCTCAAACGCCTTTTTATAGGCCACCATTTCGGCTTTGACCCTCTCAGCAATTGCCGGGTCAATCTCGGCTCGCGGAATCGTGCGTTCAAAGCGGGAATAGGCAACTTCAAACGCGCCAAGCGAATCATCAACCCCCGTCAGCGCGTAGGCCAGCTGCGCCCGCGCCAGTTCACTGAATGTTTGCATAGCTTCAGTGTGTTCGGGTCTTTGCTGCGTATGTATTTTTTTCTGGAGGGTGGTTTCTGCTTGCGAAAGCCTGCTGGACAGCTCCCTCTGCAAACCATGGTCTGCATCATATCCAAGTGTGGACTGATAGCTATGCAGCATCTCAAAGGCACCGCTGATCGCTTCAATCGTGTCCCGCGCATCGGAGATTTCCAGGAAGTAATCCAACGCAACAGGAAGCTGACTTAGCTCCTGCAACTCCGTCTGGGCTTCTCCGATCAACTGATCAAACCGACGCTTCAGGCTGTCGCTTGGCACATTCTCGTAATCTTTCTGAACGGATTGCAGCATACCTGCGGTAATAGCAATGGTCTGACTCAACTCGGCCAGCTCAGTGTATTCTTTGGATTTCAGCAAGGCAGCTTCTGTCTGCTGCTGACCCCAAAGATAAACAATCCCAACCCCAGCAAACCCGATAAGTGTCAGAATACCAAGCATAATTGCTCGAAATCGAATACTGCTATTCCGGGTTAACGAGAAAAACTTCTTTCCCATAGAAGAAATACCCAACTTCCACCCTACTCGCATCGGAGACCCCTCAGCCGATAAAATTACTAATAGTATTTTTTATTATTACGCACAGATTAGGTATAAATCGTTTAAAGATTACAAATACCGATACGCATAGCTAGCATTGTTGCTCGTGCCACCCAGCGTCATCTACCAAAGACGCATAAGAATAAGACAGACCATTGCGCATACTTCCCAAACTCATCCCCGTCGTTTTTGTTCTGCTCTGGTCAACAGGCTTCATCGGCGCGCGCTCGGAGCCCCCTATTCAGAGCCTTTCACGCTCCTCAGCCTGCGGTTCCTACTGGTTTTGCCCCTGATGGCCATTGTTGTCTTGGTGTCCGGAAAAAGCTTCGCGCTGACACGCCAGCAGATAGGCCACGCAGTCGTCACAGGCATTCTGCTCCACGGCGGCTATCTTGCTGGTGTGTTCTGGGCCATCGACAACGGCATGCCCGCAGGCGTCACCTCTGTAATCACCGGCCTGCAACCCCTCATCACGGGCACTCTTGCCTTCTTTCTCTTGAAGGAAGGCGTAACCGCTCGTCAGTGGATCGGACTCGCCGCGGGCTTCATCGGCATTGTACTGGTGGTTCTTCCGAAAATAGGGACCGGCATCGCAGAGATTCCGTTCTGGACTGTCCCAGCCGCTCTCGGAGCAACCCTTGCCATCGCATGTGGCACCATCTGGCAAAAGCGGCAGCCAATGAACACAGATCTGGTCGTGGGAACATTCTACCAGTATTTCGGCGCGGCTCTGGTTATGTTTCCCCTGTCCTTCACAGAAAGCTGGGTAATCGTCTGGTCAGGCGAGTTGATCTTCGCTCTTGCATGGCTGGTCATTGTCTTATCGGTGGGTGCCAATCTGCTACTCATGTACCTGCTAAAACACAAGGCAGCCTCCGCGACAGCAACGTTGTTCTACCTGACACCTGTCGCGACAGCCATCATCAGCTATTTCCTATTTGGAGAAACCCTCAACCTCGTCCAGCTGGTGGGCATGGCAGTGGTTGTGGTGTCAATCGCAGTATGCAGGCCCAAGCCGAAAGCCTAGCTCGGGTCCTCACCATGATGACGAGGCCCGTCCTCCAGCCGCCGGTTAACCCGGCGAACACGCATCAGGGCTGCATTAAACTCGCCACCAAGAATAAAAATAACGGCTGTCAGATACATGAAGATAATGGCCGTCATGATACCTGCAAGACCCGCATACAACGTCACATAGTTCGCCCATCGCGCCAGATAGGCACCAAACGCCGTACCGGCGATGATCCATAGGATCATGGTCAGCACAATACCGGGTAACACTTCAAAGAAACGACGCCGGCCAGCTGGCAGGTACATATGTGCCGCCAGCAGCGCAAACAGCAGCAAAAACGATGTGATGCCGTAGCGAACAATATTCGCCTTGTAGCTGAACTGCTCCATCACCGGCGCAAGATGCACCGCCCATTCCCACGCCAGAGGACCAAACACGATCAGGAATGTGGAGATCATCAGAACCGCAGTTCCGATCAGAACGGCCAGAATGGACTGCGTCCGGCAGAAAAACCAACTGCGCGTGTCTTTAACCCGGTAGGCCCTGTTCAACCCAATGCGCATTGCCTCCACGCCATTGGATGAGAACCAAAGCGTAACAACCACACCGAAGGTCAACAAATCACCACGCGGCTGTGTCAGAACAGCTTGGATCTCGCCAGAGACCGGCCCCGCAACCTGCTCCGGCCACACATCAAAGATCAGGTCCGATGCACTTTGCGCAACCGAGTTCAGGCCAAGAAAACCAGAGAAAGCAGCGACGAAAATCAGGAAGGGAAACAACGCCATCAACGACGACAGCGCCACATGACTTGCCACAGCGTAGCCATCATCTGAGTTAAAGTGCCCCAAAGCATCTGCGAGCACCTGATACGATTTTCCCCAAAGGCTACGTTTCTTCATAAAACTGATCTGGTCTGTCACGCTGTTAGTTTCAAGTTAGATAATAGATGGAGCTTCAAGAAATAATAATGAAGAAAGCTCCCACCTTTAGGGCATTGCACAAATATACATCCCATTTAAGTTTGCAGTGCACAATGACTGAGTGGATTGAGGGAGGCAAGCGGTGTCGGAAACGGTGAATACAAAAGAACAAGCAGTCACACCATCAAAGGAAACACGTGCTCAAGCGTTAAAGTCTCTTGAAGCCCTGTTAGGCATCGCGCGCAAAAACGTAAAACTGCGCGTTCTAAAAGACGGACGCATCGCCTCCGCTCTCATGGAACAAGAGCAGCGTGCCACCCACGGTCTGGCCTGGCTTGCAACCTATGTGGAAGCCTCAAGCAGCTCAACGCATATGGCGAACGACTGGAAGCTGAAGGCATCTTCGGTGAAGTGGAAAGCCTGATCCTGCGCATCGGCTCCGCAGAATACACCGCACAGGTCTTTGGTGGCCTGCCAATGAGCCAGGGTGAAATTCTGCGCCTCTCCGACCTCGGCATCAGCCGCGCTGAATCCAACAGCCATTACACAGAAGCGGTTGAAGCGTCATTGCCGACGGCAGCCAACCAGCCCTGCGCACCCGCCTTGCAGAACTCATGCAGCACGCGGAAGGCCAATCCACCATTGGCGCCACCGGTCTGGATGAGACCTACGAGCAAATTCGCGAGGAAATGCGCAAGTTTGCCGAAGCGAAGGTCACCCCGTTTGCCCATGAGTGGCACCTGAAGAACGAATATATCCCTCTGGAGATCATCAATGAGATGGCCGAGATGGGCGTATTCGGCCTGACCATCCCTGAAGAATTCGGTGGCATGGGCCTTGGCAAAGAATCCATGTGCGTGGTTTCAGAAGAACTCTCCCGCGCTTACATCGGCGTCGGCTCTCTCGGCACCCGCTCCGAAATCGCAGCAGAGCTTATTCTCGGCGGCGGCACGCAAGAGCAAAAAGCCAAGTGGCTGCCACGCATTGCATCCGGCGAAACTCTGCCAACCGCTGTGTTCACCGAGCCAAACACAGGCTCCGACCTCGCCTCCCTCAAAACCCGCGCGGTGAAGGAAGGCGACACCTGGAAAGTCTACGGCAACAAAACATGGATCACTCACCCTGTCCGCGCCGATATCATGACCCTGCTCACCCGCACCAAGCCGGAAGAGCCTGGCTATAAAGGCCTTTCCATGTTCATCGCGGAAAAGCCACGCGGAACGGACGAAGAGCCATTCCCGGCAGAAGGCATGTCCGGCGGTGAAATCGAGGTTCTTGCTATCGCGGTATGAAGGAATACGAGATCGCGTTTGATGGCTTTGAAGTCAAAGACGAGAACCTGCTGGGTCGGGTAGAAGGTCAGGGCTTCAAACAGCTCATGCAGACATTCGAGTCCGCCCGCATTCAAACCGCCGCCCGCGCAATCGGTGTGGCCCAATGCGCTCTGGACCTCGGCCTGCGCTATGCGCAAGAACGTGTCCAGTTTGGCAAATCGCTGATCAACTTCCCGCGCGTATCCGACAAGCTCGCTATCATCGCCTGCGAAACCATGATCGCCCGCCAGCTCACCTACTTCTCCGCATGGGAGAAAGACAGTGGCAGACGATGTGATTTGGAAGCAGGTATGGCGAAACTACTGGGTGCACGCGTGGCATGGGCAGCAGCCGACAACGCCCTGCAAATCCACGGCGGCAACGGCTTTGCGCAGGAATACCCGATCTCTCGGGTACTCTGCGATGCGCGGATTCTCTCAATCTTTGAGGGAGCAGCTGAAATTCAGGCACAAGTCATCGCACGCCGATTGCTCGACGAAACCGAGCTGTAAGGCGTGCGTTGATATCTATTGTAACCGATCAGGAAGCGCGGCTATTTCCGTCGCGCTTCTTCGTAAACTGAAAGCTCAAGGCGCTTGTCCATCAGCGCCTTTCTAATTTCAACGCGCTCGTCAGCTTTAGTCGCAGTGGAAAGCTTATTTTCCAGCGAAGAAATCTCGCGGCGCAGGGTCAATTCCCCCTGAATGCTACCGCCAGCGCTATCCCTCACACTCATCCGTGCGGACTGTGCGAAATTTGTCCCGGATCGTCTGGGGATAGGTTTCCCTTCCCCTTCGAGGCGATCCATAGAACCATTCATCTGTGACCGGCGAATTTGTTGTTCGATTAATCGATCCATTCCCATAAACAGACCTCTATCTTTTGTTTTTCTTGATTTATTCTCAACGAGGACTGTGGCTGCAACATGGTCATCTGCAATTTTTCTAAAATATTTCGCTGAATACAATTAACTCTCAGTTGCAAAAATTATCGATTTTAACTTTATGGAAATATTTTGACTACCTTGAGTTGCAAATTGCAAACTTTGCGATACATTTAATTAAATTTTTAATTAAATTCTATTTATTTGGGCCACGTAATGCTGCGACCTCTTATTATTGCAGGTCTCCTGATGAGTTCTGCACTATCAATTTCGCCCAACACTTGGGCCATGACACAAACACGTGCGTTAGGTCCGGGCCTGACCCAGCTCGACGCCCCCGCTCAAAATACTTTGAAACCAATCTCGGCCAGTGGTGAACTGAAGCCATATCCGGCAAAGTCATCGCTCAAACCGCTCAAAGCCAAATCAAAGCTGGTGCGGATGAAGCCCAAATCCAGATTATTCCGTTATACTGTAAAGACCGCTGGAGATAATTCACCTTCCCAGCACCCAGCATTGGACTATGTGCTGGCAGCGAACACCTCCACCTCTGACCCACAGCAGATTCCAGAGGAATTGCTCGTTCTCCTGAAGAGCGGCATCTAGCAGCTCACAGAAATCCAGTCATGCGCTGGTTTAATGCAGGGAACAACTGGGCAAGCGAAACGCCAAGGCGAGTTGATGCGTAGATAGCTTCCCTCATCCCTGCCCTAAGCAAGTCATGTTCAGATTTGCAGAGGCGCACATTATCAGCACGCCTCTTTGCTATGCCACCAGCTGCATCATGCTGCAAGCGGGTAGCTCTCCTCCACCAGATAAGGTCCGCCCCCAACGGCTGCTTTTGCAGAAAACAGCACAAACCGCCCAGCGGTAAAGGCAGGGGCAGAAAACTCACCGCGAAACTCAAGCCAATGTGCCAGTTCTGCAGGTGATGTGCCCTTCAACCGAGCCAGCGTCACATGCGGCGTATACTTACGCCGCTCCGGCTGCAAACCAAGCCGTTGCAGAATGCGCTCCTGCTCGGCCTGAAGCTCGGTCAACTCCTGTGTCGGTTCAACACGCGCCCACAGCGCATGAGGTTTAGCACCTCCAAACGCCCCTAGCCCGGTGAGTTTGATTGTCAATGGAGCACGGTGAACCCGCGCCAGTTCGTAGGCAACTTCATCGGCAATGCGATCATCAATATCGCCTATGAACCTCAATGTGATGTGATAGAATTCGGGGTCGATCCAACGAGCACTGCGCAACCCCCCGCGCAAAATGCTCAACATCGTACCGATGCTCGAAGGTAGCTCTAGGCCAGTAAAAAGACGAGGCATATCAGGACCCTCCGCGACTGCAGATGATAAATTAGCTCACGTTTATCGCCAGAGTACAAGCAGAAAATAATCACTCTACGAACATCTGGGGTTTTTCTTTCCACTCCCTTTAAAACAAAAAATGCCGAAGCCCACACAAGGCTCCGGCACTTTTCAGTCATGACTAATCTGAGGAAACTATCTGCCAATCACGGGCAAGGATTGGTGTATTGCACGTGAATCTCATTGATCCGCTTTTCGATCTCTTCAGTCATCTCAAAATCACCAGCACCAATGTCAGTCGCCAGCTGTTCCATGTTCGTTGCACCAATGATCACAGAGGTCACGAACGAACGGGAATGAGCAAATGCCAGTGCCATTACGGATGGGTCAATACCCAGCTCTGCTGCAAGATCGCAATAGGCATCAATAGCTTTTTGTCCAAACGGCTTTTCGTAGCGGTTCAGGCGATTGAACAGTGTTTTCCGCGCACCAGCTGGCAGCGCGCCATTGCGGTACTTTCCAGTCAGATAGCCTTGAGCAAGAGAAGAGTAAGCCAGCAGACCAACATCCTCACGATGGGCAATTTCTGCACCGCCCACTTCAAACATACGGTTCACCAAAGAGTACGCATTCTGCACAGACTGCACCCGCGGCAAACCACGCGCTTCAGCTTCCTGTACGAACTTCATAGTGCCCCAAGGACTTTCGTTGGAAAGACCAATATGACGAACCTTACCGGCTTTCACCAGCTCCTGAAGAACCTCAAGGGTTTCATGGATCGCATGCTCGTCTTCAGCGCGCTCCACGTCCTTCCAGATTGTGCTGACGGAACCGAAACCGGAAACATTACGGTCTGGCCAGTGCAGCTGGTAAAGGTCGATGTAGTCTGTCTGCAAACGCTTCAGGCTGGCATCCACTGCTTCCATGATCTGTCCGCGCGACAGCTGACTGGTAGACCCGTCTTCACGATGCCAATCCTGCACAGAACGGCCAACAACCTTGGTTGCCAGAATAACCTTGTCGCGGTTGCTGTGTTCTTGAACCAAGACCCGATGATCTCTTCAGTTCTGCCCTTAGTCTCTTTCTTTGGCGGTACGGAGTAAAGCTCTGCCGTATCGAAGAAATTGATGCCCTGCTCCATAGCGAAGTCCATCTGAGCATGGCCTTCAGCTTCGGTATTTTGTTCACCCCATGTCATCGTACCAAGACAAATGCTGGAGACGTTGAGGTCTGTGCGCCCCAATTTACGAAATTCCATATATTCCCCGTTTGCAGCCCGATGCTGTCTTTTGTTTTTGCGCCCTGTACCGGGCATGAAGGACAAAGACCCACGTTCGCCCAACGACAATGGATCATGCCCTAAATCTATTATGTTAAATCTGCCAGCGGATGGAGACGGCAGGAGAGGTAGCCCAGCGAGCAAAACGACGACCCACCTCAAAAAAAGCAAGTCGTGTTTTTCCGACAGGAAGACGCAGCAAGTCAATACTTTAAAGCAGGCTCTGCGTTCCAGCCTGCAATCAAAGTCCCGTTAGCTCTCGGATTTGGTCTGTTCAATCAGCATTTCAACAGAAGGCAGAATTTTCTCGACAATGATCGAAATGCCCTCTCCTGTTGGATGCACCCCATCGCTTAGTGTCAGGTCGGAATGAGTGGCAACACCATCCAAGAAAAACGGATAGAGCAGCTCATCATACTTCTGAGCCAGATCGCCATAGATGGAGTTAAACGCTTGTCCATAGGAAGCGCCCATATTCGGTGGTGCCATCATACCTGCAATCAACACCGGAATATCGCGAGACTTCAACTTCTCAACCATCGTATCGAGGTTTTCGCGGGTGATGGAAGGATCCAGGCCACGCAGCGCATCATTGGCGCCCAGCTCCAGAATAACCCCGTCAACATCATCCCCCACAGACCAATCTAGCCGCGACAGACCGCCCGAAGTCGTATCACCCGATACTCCAGCATTCACCACGGTAACGTTGTAGCCCTTTTCTTTCAGAGCCTTTTCCAGCTGTACTGGGAATGCATCTTCAGGAGGCAGCTGATACCCAGCGGTCAGACTATCTCCAAAGGCAACCAATTTCACTGGCTTGGCTTCGTCCTGCGCATAACCGGCGGAAGCGTGGAAATAACAAGACCAAACGCAACAACTGCACTGCTGAAAAACCGCAGCACACCTGATTTCGCTTCAACTTTTCGTGATCCTGACATTCAAATACCTCAGATTCTTCACAGTAAGCTGGACGATACGATACACCTTACCCATATGCTTCCCAAACGCGGCGGCTACAAGAGCGCCCAACTATTTTATTATAGGATGTCGCTCAGGGATTTGTATCGACGACACATCAAGGTGGAAGCCTATATATCAAGGTGGAAGAATGACAGTTAATCCAGCACTAGAAATAAACGGCGTTCACCTCAGCTGGGCCATGGCGCAGGCCGCACCCATATTCTCAAAGGCATTGATCTTTCTATCGCGACAGGCGAAAGCGTTGGCCTTGTCGGTCCATCCGGCTCAGGCAAATCCACACTACTCATGGTCATGGCAGGTCTTGAGCGTGCTGACAAAGGCACCGTAAAGGCCGCAGGGCAAGAACTGGGCGCAATGAACGAAGACGAACTCGCGCGCTTTCGTGGGCAGAACGTCGGCATCATCTTCCAGTCCTTCCATCTGGTCCCCAACATGACCGCTCTGGAAAATGTCGCTGTCCCCCTTGAGCTTTCCGGCGATCCACAAGCCTTTGACCGCGCCAGAGAAGAACTGGAAGCCGTTGGCCTTGCTCACCGTCTCAACCACTACCCCACCCAGCTTTCCGGTGGCGAACAGCAGCGCGTTGCCGTAGCCCGCGCGCTTGTCACCAACCCTGAAATCATCATTGCCGACGAACCAACAGGCAATCTTGATGAAAGCACAGGCGAGCAAATTGTCGAACTGATGTTCCTTGCCCAGCAGCGGAAGAACGCCACGCTGGTCCTCGTCACCCATAACCCGGCACTGGCAGACCGCTGTCAGCGCAAGATCAGGGTTCACTCCGGCACCATTGAGGAAGAAGCACCCGCAGTGCGTGAGGTACGCGCCGATGAGCCCAACCAACTCAAACGGTTATAAGCCGGCATCGGCCTAGCCGCTCGTTTCGCCCTGCGCGAAATGCGTGGTGGCCTCAAGGGCTTTTATGTCTTCATTGCCTGTATCGCGCTCGGTGTAGCAGCGATTGCCGGCGTTTCCTCCTTTTCCCGCGCACTGACAGAGGGCATTGCTTCGGAAGGTCAGGTCATTCTTGGCGGCGACCTCTCGTTCACGCTAGTCCACCGCGAAGCCACACCAGACCAGCTTGCCTACCTGCAAAGCACAGGCGAGGTCTCGGAAATCGCCAGCCTGCGCGCCATGGCCCGAACGCAAACAGCGGGCAACCAGACACTGGTCGAAATGAAGGCGGTAGACGATCACTACCCACTCACCGGCGACTTTGAGCTCGACTCCGGCCAGAACCTGCAAACAGTCATCAATGCCAGAACCGACGGCTTCGCAACGCAGTGGCAGAGATTGCTCTGCTGGCGCGCCTTGGTCTGGAAGTTGGCGATCAGATCGCTGTCGGACAAACACAGTTCCACATCGCAGACACCATCGAGCTGGAGCCTGACAAACTCTCCTCCGGCATGACCGTCGGGCCCCGCCTCCTCGTCTCACAGGCCGCACTGCAAGACACTGGCCTGATTCAACCGGGCTCACTGGTCAACTACTCCTACCGCGTCCGCATAGGCGAAAACACTCCGGAAGACGAGCTGCAGCAGGTTATTGATCAGCCAATGATCAGTTCCCCAATGCCGGATGGCGCATCAGGTCCAAGCTGGAAGCAGCACCAAGCCTGCAACGCAACATCCAGCGCTTCGCCCAGTTCCTCACACTGATCGGCATCACATCCCTCGTGGTTGGCGGTGTTGGTGTGGCGAACGCAGTGCGCAGCTACATGGATACCCGCCGTGAGGTCATCGCCAGCTTCAAATGCCTTGGTGCCTCAGGCGGCTTTGTTTTCAAAGTCTACCTCATCCAGATGATGGTCCTCGCCACCATCGGCATTGTAATCGGCATGGTGCTGGGAGCGCTAATCCCACTCATCGCGATGGCAGCCCTGCAATCCATCCTGCCCGTCGACGGTGTGCAAGCGGTCTACCCACTGCAGCTGCTCACTGGCATGGCCTATGGCTACCTCACAGCACTGGCCTTCGCCCTTTGGCCACTCGGCAGAGCCCATGACATCGCTCCCACAGTCCTGTTCCGCGATGAAGTAAGCACGCGTAACCGCTACCCCAAACCGCTATACATCGCCGGAGCCGCACTCACGCTTCTGTTGCTCGCAGGCCTTGCGCTCGTCATGTCCTACGACAAGACCATAGCCATCATCTTCATCGGTGCCTGTGCAGGCACCTACTTGCTGTTGCTGGGTGTTGCCCGCCTCATCATGCAGCCGCCCGCAGAGTGCCCACAGTCCACTCCACCGAACTGCGTCTGGCCGTCACCAACATCTACCGCCCCGGCGCACTGACACCATCCGTCGTTCTCTCTCTCGGCCTTGGCCTGTCCCTGCTCGTCACACTGGCACTGATTGACGGAAACCTGCGGCGCGATCTGAACCGAACCGCAGAGGAACAGGCACCAAGCTTCTTCTTCGTGGATATTCAGGACAGCGAACGGGACGCTTTCCAGTCCTTCATTGAGCAAAACGCACCGGGCTCCGACTTCGTGTCTGTCCCAATGCTTCGCGGAACCATCGTCTCGCTGAAAGGCATTCCCGCAGCTGACTACCCGGCACCACCGGGCGCAGAGTGGGTCTTGCGTGGAGACCGCGGCATCACCTATTCCGACACACTCCCTGAGACCTCCACCGTAACAGCTGGTGAATGGTGGCCAGCCGACTACAGTGGTGAACCGCTGGTATCCTTCGCCGACGAAAATGCCCGCGAGCTGGGCCTCAATATCGGCGATATGGTCACCGTCAACGTGCTTGGTCGTCAGATAAGCGCAAAGATCGCCAATTTCAGAACGGTCAACTGGGAGAGTATGTCCATCAATTTCGTGATGATCTTCTCACCAAACACCTTTGCGGGGGCCCACATGCCCATCTGGCAACCGTTGGCTGGCCGGGCGAAACCACCTTGCAACAGGAACTCGATCTTCTGAGTAAAGTCACCCAAGCCTTCCCGACAGTCACGTCGATAAGGGTCAAGGACGCCATCGAGCAGGTCAATGAGATCGTCAATCAGCTGGCATGGGCCATTCGCGGCGCATCTTCCATAACGCTGCTCGCAAGTGTTCTGGTGTTGGCAGGTGCACTGGCGGCAGGCCATCAAAGCCGCATTTATGACGCCGTCATCCTGAAAACGCTGGGTGCCACCCGCAGGCGCCTCATCAAGGCATATATTCTGGAATACCTGATCCTTGGTGGTTCCACTGCCATCTTTGCCCTGTTTGCGGGCTCACTGGCGGCCTATTTCATCATCACTGGCGTGATGGGGGGAACCTTCACACTCCTGCCGGTAACGGTGGTGACATCCATTATCGGCGCTCTCGTTTTCACAGTTGGCTTCGGTCTGCTGGGCACATGGAGAGTACTGGGAGAGAAACCCGCGCCCGTTTTGCGCAATCTGTAAAACTCCGTGGGCTGCATCAAGTAAAAAGCCTTGATCAGCACAGATGCAGTCCACATCTCCCAGAATTAAGAGTTAACAGATCAGCCGTTCTATTTTACGGCTAAGGTCTTGCAACGCCAGCAACATTACAATCGGTTAATAATAAGATCCATTTCTACCAAGTTTATACCAAAAGATCTTGCCTTATGGCCCTATTATATAAAAACGGTAGCGGACGCTCTTGTCTTATGCTGCATTTCCCACCATATTTGGTGATATGTAACTCGGGCCAATTGTCCGTGCTGTTTGGTATGCCCAACAGCGAACAGGTGTTTAACGAGAGAGAGGATCCACATGGCGACCTTCGACCGCAATAATTCTACGCGGTATGGAATGGCTGGCACTCAAGCCAATGCAGCCGCATTTGACGCTGGTCTGCGCGCCTACATGCTTCGCGTTTACAACTACATGGCAATCGGTGTTGCAATCACCGGTGTGCTTGCTCTGCTCACCTCTATGATGGCAACAACGACTGATCCATCAATGGCAGCAGCGCAGTTGGGTAACGGTACTATGCTCACCAGCCTTGGTGTTGCACTGTACGGTAGCCCGCTGAAATGGGTTGTTATGCTTGCTCCACTTGGTTTCGTGTTCTTCCTGAGCGCACGGATCAATAAGATGAGCACATCCGGCGCACAAATGACCTTCTGGGCATTTGCTGCACTCATGGGTGTTTCTCTCTCATCTATCTTCATCGTCTACACCGGCAACTCCATTGCTCGTGTATTCTTCATCTCTGCTGCTTCCTTTGGCGCGCTGAGCATTTTCGGCTACACCACCAAGAAAGACCTCTCCGCTTGGGGTTCCTTCTTGTTCATGGGCCTGATCGGCATCATCATCGCGTCTCTGGTGAACCTCTTCATCGGTTCTTCTGCTCTGCAGTTCGCGATCTCTGTGATCGGCGTTCTCGTGTTCGCAGGCCTCACCGCCTACGACACTCAGCAGATCAAGGAAATGTATGCAGCTGTTGATGACAGCGAAGTAGCAGGCAAGAAAGCCATTATGGGCGCGCTGCGTCTGTATCTGGACTTCATCAACCTGTTCATGATGCTTCTGTCCCTGTTCGGCAATCGCGATTAATCGCAACAGCATCAGGCGTACAAATCAAAGAAAGCCCGGAGCACCCGCTTCGGGCTTTTTTTCTTGGCCGACGGCACCGCAACCGCAGCAGCCATCAACCTGCCTAAACGACTGACAGCCGCAGAAATTACCTATATTTTGCACCCGGTATTGAGCCACATAATCAATCGGGCCAAAGAGAAACAAAACAGCGTTTACAGCTCCGCATTCTCGAATAAGCAGTGGTTCTGCCAGAGCAAATCACTAAAAACTTCACCAGCTACAATTCGCAGTCGTAAAAGCTCTATTCCCTGATTTTTGGCCATTTAAATGCACCCGACACGCACAGATAACCCACAAGGTAGCCGCTTATTTTTCAGGGGCACAACCAAATTTGACTAGCCAAGATCAGTAAGAAGACCTATTTTCTTTACGTAGCGTATCATATGTTTTTCTAAGCAATTTTCTGCTTGTTCCAACAGCATTTGTAGGGGCAAAAAAATGCCAAGACACTCACCTTGTGCCATCGCCAACGAATTTCTGAGACGCGAGGCAGCTCTGAATACCCATCGCAGATGTATATTCAAAAACTGGTCGCCATAGCGAACGGCTGGAACCTTGCGATCAACGGCGAACCGCTGGTAAGTGCCGCCCCGCAAGCATGGAAGAACGGCCCTGTGTTTCGGCAGATATGGGATTTCATAAAAGAAGGCGGACACAAAGGTCCAAACTGTGAGATCACCGATCCGGTCACCGGCCAGATCATCACCGCCCACCTCAGTGGCAGCGAGCAGGACATCATCGATCACGTCTGGAAAAAGTACCGCAACTACACCCCACAGCAACTCTCAGATCTCACCCATCAGGCGAATTCTCCATGGGCTCACGCCTACTTTGAAAAAGGGAGAAACGCAGAAATCGATCCAGAGCGCACACGGCAATACTACATAAAACTCGCTCTGGCGGGCCGCTCAAATGCAGAGGAAGAGCAAGCCCTACAAACAGCGGGCCGGATCAATGCCGCCTAACGAAACTTTCGATGAGACACTCGAAAGACCGCTCACCGTTGATGATATCGACGCAGCAGTCTCCAAACTTCCTATTGAGGTAGACCCGCCGGCCAAGATCGGAATGGAGCAGCTGCTGAAAGATCGGCAGGCGCTGTCTGACGACAACACCCAGCTGCAGAATGAGCTGATGGAACTCAAGTCAAAGCTTGCTACCAAGCAGGAGCTGGACGCCCTCATCAAACCTTATGCAGGCAAAGCTACTGGTTCATGTGCGTCTATTGCGGCACCGTCGCTGTGATCCTTGTTCTGGCGGGCTTCAAAAATGTCTACGGCATTTCGTTCATTCTGGCAGACAGCGTACTAGAGTTCCTCGTTGGCAGTACCGCAACCACAGTCATCGGCCTCGTCGGCATGGTCCTCACCGGCATCTTTGTCGGTGCCAGAAAATAGCCTCTGCCACTATCAATGACCGGAAAGTACCAGTGTTTTAACTGGGAAGGCCAGCGCCTGGAACCGCAAGATCAGCGCATGCATGATCGAGGTCGCATCTACATGTGATAGTAGAGGCCGCCCCAGAATCCAAACTCACCTGCCCTAATCTGCTCACCATAATTGCTGTAGGCATTCGCAATGCACTTACTGCCCGGAGGAATGCCCGCAGTGTCCATTGCGTACAAAGGCTCCAGAGTCACCAGCAGCGTGCCGGGGGCCGAAACATCCTGTGCGTCAATCAGCTGGTCTGTTGGCCGAAACTGGCCTGAGGAAACGAAATCCTGCGTATCCACCACGACCATCGGGATTACCTCAAACGGACGGGAGGCACACGTTATCTCCGCAGCCATACCCACGCGGATGACAGAAGCTGTAATCTGCCCGAAACCGGCCTGAAACCGCCCGCGCCCAGTCGAATCAGGCACAAGGATGCCTGCAGGACGCAGGATCGGGTTCACAATATCCCCTGGCTGCAAAATAAACTGCGTAAGCACACCATCCACGCCCGCATAGACAAATTTCTTGTCAAAGGCGGATTGAGCCTGATTCAATCTGGCAAGCGCGCTGCTTCGCTGTGCAGGCAGGCTCACGGAGATCTTCTTCTGCACGATATCGCGGTTGGCCACAGCTGCGTCCAGCTGTCCTTTACGGACAACCACCTGATTCCTTCGTGTGTCGATTTCTTTCTCCGTCACCACATCAGAGTTACGCCGTTGCAATTCCAACGTCCGCTCCAACTCGCTCACCGACTGATCATAGGAACCTTGCGCTTGAGCGATCACGGCTTCAGCACTGATCAGCTCGGAGTCCGCCAAATCAATCTGCGCGTCAATCTCCTCCACCTCACTCTGCGCCGTATCCACCTGCGCCTGCTCGGTAGAGGCATCCATCGTGAAAAGCAGTTCCCCCGCCTTTACACGCTGATTGTTTTCCACCAGCACCTTCTCAACCCGACCATTGGTTTCTGGCAGAATGGACACTGTACGGAACAATGACAGCGTATTGGATGTTGTTGGATGATAGAAAAAAAACCAGCGTAATCAACGCAATGGTCAGCATTAGCGCTGACGTAATCCCCCAGCGCAGCTCATACCAGACCGTAAAAAACGTAATCTCGTACCCAAACCGCTTCCCCTGCTTGTAGCGGCGATACAGGTAGTCGGGCAAAATCGTGACAAGCGAGCAAAGGAAGAACTCAATCATCCTGTTTCTTCCCCTTCACCGTCTTACGCAACGAGGCTGCTATGGCTTTTAGTGGCGTCTCGTAATCTGGCAGGTTGATCGCAGCAAGCAACAGCGCCGCAATCCAGAAGTAGTTGTTGTGCGTAAAGAGCGCGAGAACCGCCAATATGGCCACGATCTGCATATGCGACCGCCCATACTTGTGCGCCATCTTCTCCGGCAAGGCATGCAGGGAGAAATAAAACACACCCAGCAACAGCACCGCCCCAATGGCGATGATGATTGTGACCACCATCAAAACATCTGTACTGCCCGGCGGAGTAATAAAGATGGGAAGATGCCCAACGAATTGCTCATGTTCGCCACCAGAAGCCATAGCCTGTACCGCTCATCTCTCAAGAGTTGCATGATGCCAGCGCAGAACGCAGACGAAATAGAGCAGTATTTGTACCTGTTCAGGGTTACCCGCGGTGAAACGAGCAAAACGGAACTCGGCGAAAATGGAAGGTTTTGGGCCTTATGGTAAAGGCAAGCTAAGTAAAACCCGGCAAATTGAAATCAAACAGGGGCAAGCTCTTCCCGCGCTTTTATGAAGAGCGGCGCCAGCGCCTGAGCCAGCACAAAGCTCCTTTCAGCATCCGTAACTGTATACGCATGATCTGCATCCAGCAGATTCACGGTGCCAATCACCTCACCCACCACCACCACCGGCAAGTTCAACGTAGCCCCAGCCCCATGGCGGCAATCTTCTCATAATCGGGAAAGTAATTCTTCACGTCCTCAATTGTGTACCCAAGGAACGGCTTTTGCTGCACAAACACCTGCTCATACCACCCGCCTTCTGTCTCGATAGGTTTGGTGCCAGACGTGCCGTAAGCCCCTTCCGCACTAGAGAACAGCCGCACCACATGCTCCCGTCAGGATGAGTGACCGTGAGCGTAAACAGCTTGTATCCGGGAAATCTGGAGAACAGTGCACCCGCTTTCCGCGCGGCGTCCTGCAAGCTGGCACTATCTGCCACCGCCTGCACAAACTCAGTATGATCAACCACTTTAAATACCTGCAATTATGAAATGCAGATACTCTATCGCGGATTTTCAAAAAGTAGAGACTGGATTTTACAAAAGAAGTGCAACACCCGCGCCTCCGCCGGTTAGCCCCTGTTCAACTCTGTCTGGCCACCCTCATCGTTATCAAGTTTTTCATCGATACAGCACTCATCGCGCAAAAACTTAATAACCGCATCCAGCTGCTCATACTGCGCCACGCAATAAAGCACCCGTCCTTCGCGCCGCTGCTTGATCAACCCGGCAGACGCCAGACCTGACACATGATGCGACAGCGTTGAGCCCGGAATCTCCAGTTCTTCCTGCAATGTGCCCACAGCAAGCCCCTTATAGCCAGCTTTCACAAGCCGCATATAAATCGCCAGCCTCGTCACATGTCCGAGTTCTTTTAGAGCCTTAGCAGTATTTTCAATATCCATCACGCTCACCATCATACCTGATATTTCGATATTACTAGAAATAACTTGACATGAAAAGCTTACATCCTATCATTTCGACAATTCTGGAAATATAGAGACAAGGAACAAGTTCATGCCACTGTCCTCGGAAATGCTCATAAGCAGCCTACAGATGTTCGCCTTTCTTGCTGTAGAACTGACCATCCTCTTTCTGGCGATCAGCTACTTCGTTGGCGTATTGCAGGAGTACATTCCGCCAAGTCGCGTGCAGCAGATCCTCAGCAGCCAGAACGGCAAAGGCTACCTAACCGCAGCCGCGCTTGGTGTCATCACCCCGTTCTGCTCCTGCGGGACAATCCCGTTTCTGAAAGGCCTGATACGCGCCCGAGCTGACTTTGGCACCATGATGGTCTTCCTATTCGCCAGCCCCCTGCTCAGCCCGGTTATCCTCGGCTTGTTTGCAGTGACCTTTGGTGTGCAAGTGGCCGTGTTCTACTTCACCATCGCACTGACCGTATCCATCATCGCCGGCTACCTGCTACAAAAACTCGGCTTTGAAAAGTTCGTGAAGGCAGAAGCCTACACCGCCGTCACCGCCTCTTCCTGCGGCAGCAGTTGCGACGACAGCGCACCGGTGGAAAGCAAATGGCAAAGAATTTGGAACGCGACATGGTCCGACTTCAAAAAAAGTCCTGCCGTACCTGATCGTCGGCATCGCCATCGGCTCTGTGATCTATGGTTTTATGCCAACAGATCTGGTGTCCTCATGGGCAGGTGAAGACAACCCGCTCGCAATTCCTCTGGCCGCAGTCATCGGCATCCCGCTCTACATCAGAGCAGAAGCCGTTATCCCGCTAACCGCAGCACTCGCTGGCAAAGGCATGGGACTGGGCGCGATCATGGCCTCATCATCGGCAGCGCGGGCGCTAGCCTGACCGAGGTCATCCTGCTCAAATCCCTCTTCAAAAGCCAGATGATCGCCGCTTTCCTCGTGGTCGTCCTCGGAATGGCCGTCGGTGCAGGCGTGCTCTACACGCTGATTTTCTGAACTAGAAAACACGCCATCACATGCAAAATGGCCCTTACTTATCTTAATGTAAGTAAGGGCCATTCTCCCTAATCCCGAATAATCTCCAGAAACGCCGCGCCGAACCGCTCCAGCTTGGCTTCCCCGACACCGGAAATCTCCAGCATCTCCTCAAGCCGTTGAGGTCGATCCACCGCCATCTCGATCAGCGTCTTATCGTTGAAGATCACATAAGGCGGCACGTTCCGCTCCCGTGCCAGCTCCATCCGCAGCGCGCGAAGCTTCTCGAATAGCTCCTGATCCGCCACATCCTCAATCTGAGCCCGCGCTGGCGTCTTCGCCCGTCGCTCCACCTTTGCCGAGTTAGCAAGTTGATCCACCTTCAGGTCGATAGTCCGACGCTCCTTCAAGAACGTCATGCCCATCGCCGTCATCTTCAACGCCCCGTGCGCATCATGATCAGCGAACATAAGCCCCGCCGCCAGAAGCTGCCGCGCAATCGCGTTCCACTGCACCTTGGAGAATTCACCGCCAATATTGAACGTCGACAAATTGTCATGCCCGCGAGAGGTAATCCGCTCGTTCGCATTCCCAAGCAGCACGTCAATCACGTAGTTCGCGCCAAAGCTCTGCCCCGTACGCAGAATACAGGAGAGAAACTTTTGCGCCGCAATGGTCCCGTCCATCGTCTTCGGCGGGTTCAGGCAGGTATCACAGTTGCCGCAAGGCTCGCACTCATCCCCGAAGTAGCGCAGCAAGACGGAGCGCCGACAGGTCGCCGTCTCGCAGTAAGCGAGGAAGGATCGCAGCTTCTGCCGCTCAATCTGTTTCTGGCTCTCTGGCGCGTCGCTGCGGTCAATCATCTGGTTCAGGAACACAACGTCCTGCATCCCATAGACCAGCCACGCTTCAGACGGCAGTCCGTCACGTCCGGCACGGCCCGTCTCCTGATAATAAGCCTCAATATTCTTGGGAAGGTCCAGATGCGCCACAAACCGCACGTTTGGCTTATCAATGCCCATGCCAAACGCCACGGTAGCCACCATGATCAGACCTTCTTCCTTGATAAAACGGTCCTGATTTGCCTCGCGCACGGAACTGTCAAAACCCGCATGATAAGGCAGAGCATCGAAGCCCTCATCAACCAACCATGCAGCGGTCTCCTCCACCTTCTTGCGCGAAAGGCAGTAGATGATGCCACTTTCCCCTTTAGGCCGATCCTTCAAAAACCGGCGCAGCTGCTGCTTGGGGTTATTTTTGATATTCACCGTGTAGGTAATATTAGGCCGGTCAAACCCGGAGGAAATCAACCGTGGCAAGTTAAGGCGTTCCTGAATATCCTTCCGCGTCGGCTCATCCGCCGTTGCCGTCACCGCAAGGCAAGGCACACCTTCAAGCCGCGCCCGCACATTGGTCAACTCGCGATATTCAGGGCGGAAATCATGCCCCCACTGGCTGATACAGTGGGCCTCATCAATGGCCAGCAGCGCAATCATTCCGCGCTGGTTCAACTCTTCCAAAAGACCAACAAACTCGGGCCGCACCAGCCGCTCCGGTGCCACATAAAGCAAATCCAGCTTACCAGCCCGCAAATCCCGATAAGCGGTCTGAACCTCCTCACGAGAAAGCGCAGAGTTGATGGAGGTTGCCCTCACCCCAAGCTCGCGCAGGTCGCAATCTGGTCCTGCATCAGCGCGATCAGCGGCGAAACAACAATACCAACCCCACGGCGGCACAAGGCAGGCACCTGATAACACAGAGACTTACCCGCCCCCGTCGGCATCAGCACGCAGCAGCTCTCGCCAGAAAGCACGCTATCAATCACGATCTGCTGATTGCCGCGAAACGCGTCATAGCCAAATACTCTTTTCAAAACATCATTTGGCGAAGCAACAATATCGGATGCAGTAGTCATGAGAAGCAGCACTTACCTAAAGGGATTGGAGAGGCGTTTCCTAACCTCTACCTGTCTGAAGCAAGCACGCAAGACTTATCTGCAGCTCGGGCACACAATCTTGGCTTGGCAACACACGCCAATCAGGACCGCATTCTGCGAAGAGACGGCCTACCCTCAAATATTGATGGTCTTCACCCATTTGACACAACACATCCTTTATCCCACTGTTTTAGAAAGCGCCTTAATTTCACTCACTGCCCCAGTCACAAGGCCAGATCATGACCCTTTCCTTAAGTGCCTTTCTCGCCCTCGGCCTTGCAATCGCCCTCACTCCGTTTATGGCGCAGCGATGGGTGCCGCTGTCAGCATTTGCGGTCTCACTCGTTCTGGCAATGGTCTCCGGCGTTCTGGACTGGACCGGCCTCCTGCTCGTTCTCAGCTGGACCGTGGTCAGCGCTTTCCTCTTCACGCGAAAACATCCAATCTGGCTCTTTGGCCTGATGGCAGCCCTGCTGTTGCTCGCTGGTCACCTTGTGATGACGCACATGGTCCCCGGTGTTTACAATCTACAGGTCCTGTCAGGCGTAAGAACCAGTGCAGATGCAGTGCCTTACTCGCTCTACCTGAATTTTGATAAGGCCGCTCTGGGCTTCCTGCTGTTCCTCTTCGCAGCCCCTCGCATTAGCACTGCAAAGGAATGGCTCCGCTGCCTGCGCATGACACTGCTGTTCTTCATTCCGGCAGCAGCCGTTCTCATCGGCATAACATATGCGGCAGGATTGGTGGTCTTCGATCCCAAACTGGTGAGTTTTCTGCCCATCTGGATCTTCGCAAACCTGCTGTTCGTCAGCGTCGCTGAAGAGGCAATCTTCCGCCAGTTTGTCATGGGGCAGCTCATGGAAAAACTCGGCGGCAGCATCTGGGCAGGAGCAACAGCACTCCTACTCTCCTCTCTAGCCTTCGCCTACTACCACCTGGATGGCGGCCTCCCTTACGCCGCCTTCTCCTTCATCGCAGGATTGTTCTACGGCGCAGCTTTCTGGAAATCAGGCCGCATAGAAGTCGCCATAGCCGTCCACTTCCTCGTAAACCTCACCCACATCCTCTTCTTCACGTATCCAATGCTGGCGAGGTAGGGACGAAAGGAAATAATCGTTCAGAGAGGTAAGTCGCCAATGCGCGCTAGGCACATTCTGCGGGGCACAATGGTCTATTTGAGCCCAAAGCCGCCGGTCAATTGGTTTGACTTGCCAAAGTGCAAATTCTTAAAAGCAGCTATTCATTCCAGCGCCTTACTCAGTCTTTCTCGCTCTCCCTGCCGAAAACGTTTCACGTACGCAGCATCCTTCATTTCATCAGGTTCCAGATTGAGGGCACAGTTCATTAGAGACGCGACGGCGCTGTCTGATAGTTTGAAATCTGACCTGCAAAACCCTGGAATTGAACGAAGATTATTATCAATGTGAGTATGTAGCGCTCTAGCGTAGTCTTTTAAGGATGCCCGAGAGCCTGTTGTTGCTGCTTCGGTAACCTTATTGCTTGGCAATACTTCTGCTTCGTAAGCATCTCGGGCAAGTTCATCCAGTAGATCGCTGAATTTTGGCCAATATTTCCAATCAAACTGGTGATACAATCGCCTGAAATTTTCTTGTACATAAAATTGGTAGTGGTAGTTTGAACTAGCTGCTGCATCGAGAGTCTCGCAAACACCATCAAGGGTGTTGCTGTAAAAGCCTGACTTGTTGTTGAGATCTGATCGTTGTTCAAGCAAATCAGACAAGGCGTTTGCAGCATCAACGATCTGTTCGTTGATCTCTTTCAATTTGCAACGTTCGTCACGGGCTTTCTGATTTTCTTCAGGTTTCCATAGCCCAGCAGTGAGAAAAACGCTGTCAAAAAAAAGAATGCAACGCGACTGGATTTGAGTTTAGCTTGGTGTCTAGCTCTTCATATAAATCTAACAGCTCAATGCGCCGTTCGAGAAATCGATTTGGAATATCAATTAAGCGCAGATAAATATTATGCTCAATCCAATAATCCCTATTTTCTTTTATCGCGTTTTCACAGTTCAAGACTGCTTGACTAGGCGTCCGGCTTTTCATTCAATTCTCTCCAATTATTGGTGAAATGAACATATCCGAATGGGATTATTTTGTCGGTACCGGAAGGTCAACAACTTGAAGGGCATTCAGGTACCCGCGTGCAAATGCATGCATGGGGACACCTAAAGCAGAGCATACATAATCGGACAGACTCAATGACAGAGCTCAGAATGCAGTTTATTGAGAGAGAGTAATAAACTATCATAGCGATATGCCTTCCAAGCAGTCGAAATCAGCCGATACGAGATGCCTTGTGCTTAGAGGACAGGCGAATGGGTTTACTTCGCACCGCAGCGAATGCCCGCTCTGTCCCGCACTCCAGTCTTTCACAGGCTTGCGCCCGCTAAGGATGGCAGGGCTTTGGTGTTGTCGTGCGCAATCTCATACGGAGCTCTTTCCGAAAACCAGCTGATACCCTCAGGAGGTATGCAGCAAGCGGCCAGCCGGTCCGATTACTCACTCCACCACGCGCAGGTGCTTTTTCTTTTCCAGCACCTTGAGCACGTTTGCCAGATCGTGGCCGCGTTTGAGGATCACACCGCCTGTGCCAACGACACAATAAGCGCCCTGCTTGCGGGCCAGCTTGGGGTCTTTCTCAACACGGTAAAGTGGCATTTCGCTGGAGCGGCGGAAGATGGCGAAGATTGCTTTGTCCGTTCCGTGGCCGATGGCATAATCACGCCACTCGCCACTGGCAACCATGCGCCCGTAAAGCCTGAGGATCTGATCGAGTTCCGTTCGATGAAAAGCAACTATCGGTTTGGGGAGGTTCGGTTTTCGTTTAACGGCGGCGCTGTTTGAGCCGCCATCCAGAGAGCGAACGCTCCCCGACGCTATTGCAATATCATCCCCTTCACTCATGAAGGCCTCCCTCGTTCTGATCCTGAGGTTGCGCATCTGCCAAAAAGCGAAGGATCGCATTCCGCATCCGCATTTGCATCGAGGCAATCAGCTGGGCACGCAGGGTGAACTTGCAAACCCGCAACGGACACCAAACCATCGATACAGGCATTTTACCACATAATCCGTCTATCCTGCGGCAAAGCCAAAAATAACGCAAGTCAGCCAACTTTTGTAATGCGCCGAATGCCTCCGTCAAAATTAGGAGTACACGCTAAAATTGTCACAGTAGTTTCTCTATTTCGCCGCAATTAGGTCATTGAGGAGCCACGAACCAAGCGAAATTATCTTTATTGCCCAAGCAGGTTCGGTTCTACGGAGCTTTGGTGAAGAGCTCACCCCTCCCCCATTTGCCCCAGTAACCACGGCGCTGAAGTAGAACCGAACCGCTTCCCTCTACAACTTAACGCTGCGGCAAATTACTGGTTCTTAATCAGTGATCCCAAGCGACAATCCACCACCCCCAAGTAGTTTCGGCTGACTGTTACAATCCCATATTCCGGCCAAAAGTCCGGCAGCGTCCCGCGCCAGCTTATTGGCATTCTTGCTGGAACGCGCATCCACATAACCGATATGACAGGTCTTGCCCTGCCCAAGCTGGGTGATCACCAGCACTTGCCCGCGATAAAACCCGTCCGCATCCGCTTTAGCCTCTCCAGCAAGGTCCGCTGGAATATCCGTATACCACCGCAAAATGGTCGCCACGGGCTTTCCGTCCTCAAGCACCCACTCGATGGTGGAGCCAATCCGGTTCCATGGGCTCAGCTTGTGTCGCCGCTGGCTCTTCATGCGCCGCCTCGCCAAAGCTGACGAAGAAACGCAAATCATCTTCCGCCACATAAACGGGGATGCCGTTGTATCCCTCACAGATCCACACGGCCGCGCTTTCAACAAGATCAGGTGTTTCCTGAAGCTCGCATGTCTCATTTAGATCCAGTGAGGAATAAACACTGTCGGCCAGAGCCGCTGTGCAAACGAAAATTCCTGTAATGGCAACAATGAGGCCTCGATAATCCTTCAACATAAAGCACCCACTTATCCAAGAGTTATCCGTGAGGAATCGTTTGAACTAAATGCGCAAGCTCAACGGCGAAATATATCTTGCAAGACGCCGATGCCCCTGTAATACAGGCAGCAAATGAAATTGGAGTATACTTAAATGCGTATCGATCGTATTCCCGTCGGTAAAAATCCACCTGAGGACATCAATGTTATTATTGAAGTTCCGGTTGGCGGTGAGCCGATTAAATACGAGATGGAAAAAGAATCCGGCGCAATGTACGTCGATCGCTTCCTCTACACCCCTATGCGTTACCCAGGCAACTACGGCTTCGTTCCACACACCCTGTGTGGTGATGGCGACCCAATCGACGTTGTTGTTGTAAACCAGCGCCCAATCGTTCCAGGCGCTGTCATGAGCTGTCGCCCGATCGGCGTTCTGGTCATGGAAGACGAGTCCGGTCAGGATGAGAAGATCATCGCTGTCCCAAGCACCAAGCTGACCCGCCGTTACGAATCCGTACACAACATCGATGACCTGCCTGAAATCACCATCAAGCAGATCGAGCACTTCTTCGAGCACTACAAAGACCTTGAGCCGAACAAGTGGGTGAAGATCACCGGCATTCACGGTGTAGACGAAGCCAAGCGTCTGATCGTGGAAAGCATCGAGCGCTACAACAAAGAAGAAGCTTAATCCCTTCTTTCTTTGCCAAAACCAAAAAAGCCCGGAGCTGCGTAGAGCCCCGGGCTTTTTTCATGTCTTTATTCTGAAGGCTCAGCTCTTACGCGGGAGCACCAGACCGCACAGCGTCACAAACACCATGCCAGCAGCATAAATCACGTTCAGTCCTGCAAACGACAGGCCAAAGATGCGCAGCTGAGCAACAGAGCAGCTCACAACCTTGCTGGTGGAAAGCTCTGCAACATGTTGGATGCCGATCCCAGCTCCATGCTGCCACCCGCCGCACAGTCATTCGGGCCCAACCAGAATTCCCATTCAGCGCCAGCCTGATAAACACCAACACCGCCGCCATAAAGGAACCCACCAGCCGCAACCAGCAGCGCAACGACAGCAACCCAGCGCAGCTTCTCATTGCGCGCAAAAAAACAATGCCAGCAACCCAAGCACCACACCAGCATAATACGGATTACGCTGAAGCAGACACAACGGACACGGTTGGAAACCGCCAAAGATCTGAAACCCCCAAGCCATTGCAATAGCAACAACACTTCCAAGTGTCACAAGCACAGCACCAGAGGTGAGCGGGTCTTTCAGAAGCGGAGCGAAGACGCGTCCTACCATTCAAGTTAACCTCTCTCGCGCATTCCCCGGCCCCTTTGGCTCTCTCAGAATGCGCATCACCACAAACATTAAAGCAGCTGCCTTGTTCTCAGAGGAATCCAGCCGCCTTAAAGAAACTTAATTATAGCAAAGCCACCAATCAGCAGCACCATAAACAAAGTGAACATCAACCCCAGCCGCTTTTCGATGAAGTCCCGAATGGCTGGTCCAAACATATACAACAACCCGGCGACAACAAAAAAATCGGATCCCGCGTGAAATGATGCTCGCTAGGATGAACACTGGAAGGTTCAGAGCGAAAACGCCACTCGCAATAGTGATTACTTTGTACGGAAACGGCGTCAAACCGGCGATAAACACAAACCACCAGCCCCAGTCATCAAAGATCTGCTTAAACTGGTCGAACTTGTCCATGTAGCCGTAGAAGGTCAGGATCGGCGTCGCCACCTGCTCAAACAGGATGGCACCGATCAGATACCCCAGCAAACCACCCAGCACGGAAGCAACGGTACACACAGCAGCAAAATACCACGCACGCTGGCGGTTCCCCACACACATCGGAATAAGAAGCAAGTCTGGCGGAAGTGGAAAGACAGAACTCTCGGCAAAGGCTACAGCGCCCAGCGCTTGGGGGGCCCGCGGTCCAGCCGCAAGGGAAAGTGTCCAGTCATAAAGGCGGCGCAGCATAAGTTATCGGTACTCCCAACACATAATCATTCAAACAAAAATACGGTGCACTTCACAATACGGAAAATCTCAATACCAGCGTCACACCAGACTCCTATGCCAATCATTGTGTCTAAACACAAGAACTAGCGAAAAATATGACTTAAAGGCCTTTGTGCCCCGCAAACGCCTGAAGACTTAACCACAATTACTGTGGTTAGCTGAATCAAATTATTGACGTCCCACCCCATCTCGATATATTCCGCCCCATACCAACCGTTGCCCCCGTGGCGGAACTGGTAGACGCGTCGGATTCAAAATCCGATTTCTTCGGAAGTGCCAGTTCGAGTCTGGCCGGGGGCACCACTCTTCTTTCCCAAAAATTTAAAGCGCTTTTACCCAACGCCACACGTGCGCGTT
Organism: Pseudovibrio sp. JCM 19062; assembly: GCA_001310715.1. Next base: position 47,059 of record BAXV01000009.1, on the reverse strand, counting down.
TCGTCGAGGTCTCACGAAGAGCCTAATTCCCGCAAGTTCAATAGTCCTGACAGATCGGGGCACCGCAGAGCCCCCCATTTCAAGCTCTATTTGGCCAATTTGAGACAACCAAGATAAGGCCCTCTCACACTTCGAGCTGTGCTGCTTTCATTGATGGACGGAATTCAGTCACCGTATAGCGCGCAACAGAATGCTGATGAAACGGATCTTTTGTCAGGAGCTCTTCAAGTAACTCACGTGTTTCAGCTGTCGCAACAATCACACCACCTGTTCTCGGGACTTTCGCACCTGATGCAATGAACCGCCCAGCGTCATAGTTCTCCTGCAGGAATTCCACATGGGCATCCAGCAATGGCTCAATCTCTTCAAAGCTCGCAGTGTAATGAAGGTCAACAATAAAGAAATTCTGATTACTAGGAATGGTAGGCATCGTTCACTCAGCAAATTGATTCCGATTATTTATTGTAGACCCTTTGACATTGACAATGACGAAAAACAGCAGGCCCAAAACTAGGCTTTTCTGCCTATCTCACGCCAACGGGTGATGCTCTTCCACCAGCTTTTGCAAGCGCTCTTCCAGCACGTGAGTATAAATTTGCGTCGTGGAGATATCTGCGTGGCCAAGCAGCTGTTGTACCACGCGCAGGTCAGCACCGTTTTGCAGAAGGTGGGAGGCAAAGGCGTGGCGCAGTACGTGTGGTGAAACCTTGTTGCGATCAATGCCCGCTTCCAGCGCCAGTGCCTTCAAGTCACGCCCAAACGCCTGCCGCGTAAAGTGCCCGCTCTCTCCGTGAGAGGGAAACAGCCACACACTGTCCGCATAGGCTCCCACCGCTGCCCGCAGTCGCACATACTCAATCATGCTTTCTGTGACCGTTGAGACAATGGAACCGCCCGCTCCTTGCCGCCCTTCCCTTTGACGGTAATCAGGCGACTGTCCCGAATAGCCGCAGACACCGGCAGAGACACAAGCTCGGACACACGCAGACCCGTCGCATACAGCACCTCCAACAAGGTGTAGATACGCGCAGCCTGATCTGCTTGGCATCGCTGTCATAGGTGGCCAGTGACAGGTCTTCCGCCTTACCGATCAGGCGGTCCACCTCTTCCTCGCTCAAAACACCCGGCAAAAGAGTAGCCTTGCGCGGCGAAGCGACAGTCCGTGTCGGGTCATCATCGCGAATGTCTTCGGCATAACAGAACTGATAGAACTGACGCAGTGCAGAAAGACGACGCGCCTGAGAGGACGCTGCAAACCCTCGGTCCGTCAGATCAGAAAGATAGGCGCGCACATCACTCACCTGCACAGCAAGCAAGTCCACTCCTTGGGTTGTCAGGAAACTATCAAAATCTTCCAGATCGGTACGGTAACTTTCCAGCGTATTGAACGCGCTAACGCGCTCAACGCTTAGCATTTCAAAAAAAAGCGTTCAGTCTCAAGAGTTCGGCGCATAAAAAGCCTATTCGAAGCCTTCCTTCTGGATTTCGACAATAATTTCGCGTGGCTCTGGCTCAACATAGCTGACAAGCAGATACATACTCAGCACAGCGCAAGTAACGATCAAACCGATGATAGACAGCAATCGCGTCAATGTTGGCATGGCAGAACCCGATGCTCCCCTGTAAATCTGGAACCTCTTTAAGAGGTAGGGTCTAGCAGTATACTTCACAATCAAAAATAGACCGTTTCACTGCGAAGGTTCAAGACAAACGCGCCTCGCGTACCACGTAATTCGCGATATCCTCCAAACCCAGGCAAGTTGACCAGCGCGTCCTGTAGAAAAATAGCAGTTAAAGGCGATCAAACACTCTTGGTGTAGAACCTTGACAGAACACCTTGTGATGATGTCAAAGCGTTAGGAAGAGTAGATGAATCGGCGAGGGCGTGGCGTGACTGAAAACGACACAATGTCAGACAAAAAAACGTCAACGACAGCAAAACATTTTAATGCGCCTTGGCAATAAGCCGATTGTTCTTGTTGGCATTATGGGGTGTGGCAAATCCACGGTAGGTCGCCGTTTGGCACAATATCTCTCTCTCAACTTTGTTGATGCAGATGCAGAGATTGAAAAAGCGGCAGATCGTTCTATCTCGGAAATATTCGCAGAACATGGCGAAAGTTATTTCCGTCAGGGCGAAAAGCGTGTCATCGCGCGCCTTTTGGATGAAGGCCCACAGGTGCTCGCAACCGGTGGCGGTGCGTTCATGAACAACGAAACCCGTGCCAGCATCAAGGAAAAGGGCGTCTCCGTCTGGATGAAGGCAGAATTGCCTGTCATCATGACCCGCGTGCGCAAGCGCCCGACACGGCCATTGCTGCAAACGGCGGACCCTGAAGCAACCATGCAAAAGCTGATGGATGAGCGCTACCCGATCTATGAAGAAGCCGACATGACAATCTGGTCGCATGATGTAACCCATGAAGCGGTCATGGAAGAAATCCTGATCGCTCTGGAAAAAGGACTACCGCCTCTAACAGATGAGGCATCGGAAAATAACGAGGTTGGAAAGTGACAGAAGTAAATAACGCGACAGTCGTCAATGTCGATCTGGGCGACCGTAGCTATCCAATCCTCATTGGCCGCAATCTGTTAGAGCGCGCAGGCGTGGAAGTTTCCAGCCGCCTGCCCGGTTCCAAAACAGTCATCATCACGGATGAGACCGTCAAGAAACTCCACCTGAAAACACTGGAAGACAGCTTCCAGTCTGCTGGTGTCGAGTACAGCACCCTTGTTGTCCCCGCAGGTGAAAAGACCAAACGCTTCGAAATCTTCGAGCGCCTCTGCGACGATATCCTCGCCCTGCGTCTTGAGCGCGGCGATGCTGTTGTGGCTCTGGGCGGCGGCGTTGTTGGCGACCTTTCCGGATTTGTCTCCGGTGTTGTGCGCCGTGGCATGAAGTTCGTTCAGATCCCCACCACCCTGCTCGCACAGGTCGACAGTTCCGTGGGCGGTAAAACCGGCATCAACTCCCGCCATGGCAAAAACCTTCTCGGCGTCTTCCATCAGCAGCACTTGTCCTTGCTGACACATCCGTTCTGGACACGCTCAGCCCGCGTGATTTCCGCGCCGGATATGCAGAAGTTGCCAAATACGGCCTGATCAACGACCCCGAGTTCTTCGAGTGCTGGAAATCAACTGGCAAGGCATCTTCGACGGCGGACCAGAGCGCGAACAGGCAGTCGCACACTCCTGCCGCGCCAAAGCAGCCGTTGTTGCAGCCGACGAACTGGAATCCGGCAACAGAGCTCTGCTTAACCTCGGCCACACCTTCGGCCACTCGCTGGAAGGTGCCGTCGCCTACGAGACCGAGCGACTGGTCCACGGCGAAGGCGTGTCCATCGGCATGGTGCTGGCTCACGAGTTCTCGGAAGAACTGGGTCTATGCCCGGCAGAAGACACCAAACGTGTCATCGCCCATCTGGAAGCCGTTGGCCTGCCAACCCGTATTGATCAAATTCCGGGTCAGTTACCTCCAATTGAGACTTTTATGGACTTAATTGCGCAGGACAAAAAAAGTAAGTCGTGGTCAGCTCACTTTTATCCTTACAAAAGGCATCGGCACTTCCTATGTCGATAAAACTGTAAGCGCGGAACCTCTTCGCGCATTTCTGAAGGAGAAACTCGGCACATGACGGACTATGCTTTTTGGGCTTCCGTTGTCGCTATTCTGATTTTGCTCGTCCTTTCGGGCTTCTTTTCGGGGTCAGAAACGGCCCTGACAGCTGCATCACGCGCGCGCATTTATGCGCTTGTAAAATCCGGCGATAAAAGAGCGTCTATTGTTGCAAGGCTGATCGAGTTCAGAGAGCGCCTCATCGGTGCACTGTTGCTCGGCAACAACCTTGTCAACATTCTGGCCTCCGCCCTCGCAACATCCTTATTCCTGAAGCTCTTCGGAGACGCAGGCGTCGTATACGCAACACTGGTCATGACCCTTATGGTTCTGATCTTTTCTGAAGTGCTGCCAAAGACATGGGCAATCGCAAACGCAGAAAAATTCGCGCTTAGCGTTGCGCCCATCGTCCGCATACTGGTGATCATCTTTGGTCCGATCGTCGCCGCCATCGAGGTGATTGTTCGCCTCGTCCTGCGCATTTTCGGCATTCGCATTGACGATTCCACGCTGTTCTGTCAGCTCACGATGAGCTGCGCGGCACACTGGACCTGCAGCACTTGGAAGGCGGCCTGATCAAAGCAGACAAAGACCGCATCGGCGGCCTGCTGGATCTGGCGGAGCTCGAAGTCTCCGACGTCATGGTCCACCGCACCAAGCTGTTCGCGCTCAATGCTGACCTGCCACCGGAAGAGCTGGTGGAAGAAGTACTGGCAAGCCCGTTCACCCGTATCCCGCTGTGGCGTGATGATCCGGACAATATGGTCGGCCTGCTTCACGCCAAAGATGTTCTACGCGCAATCGCGACCATCAAAGGCGATCTGGAGCAGTTCGAGCTGGCAAAGGTCATGAGCCGCTCTGGTTCATCCCGGACACCACCAGCCTCCAGAACCAGCTCAACGCCTTCCTCAAGCGCAAAACCCACTTTGCACTCGTGGTTGACGAGTACGGCGAAGTGATGGGCCTGGTCACGCTGGAAGACATTCTGGAAGAGATCGTTGGCGAGATCGCAGACGAACACGACATCGAACTACCGGGCCTCAAGCCACAAGCAGACGGCTCCGTGATCGTAGACGGCTCCGTTCCGATTCGAGACCTCAACAGAGCAACCGACTGGAACCTGCCGGACGATGAAGCAACCACCATCGCCGGCCTCGTGATCCACGAAGCAAAGATGATCCCGGAAGAGCGTCAGATCTTCACCTTCCACGGTTTCCGCTTCACAGTGCTGGGCCGGGAGAAAAACCGCATCACACGCTTGCGCATGATGGCACTGCCATCACTTCAGGACCGAAAAAACTGAGTAATTTAAAATGGGCCTCCGGGGCCCATTTCCTGTTCCGCGTGCCCCGCAAAGAACGCAAAAAACACGAAAAGATCTCAAATTAACGCACAAAACAACGCAAACGGGTAAAACACGAGTGTCCGCAACGTGATAGCCATTTGCCTCATTGATTTTTGCTGTTAATGCGCCGATAATCTCCGAAGCGTATTGCCGAAAGGTGATCATCAGTTTCGGGTTAGGATACTCGCAGAGTTAACAATCAACCGTGAGATTTGGCTTCAATTGCAAGCGCGTGAATGCCATTGGCGATCTCTTCAGCCACGCACTCGTTCACTGCACGATGCATAGCGACGCGAGACATACCCTCAAAGGCTGTGGATATGATCTTGATCCTGAAGTGCGTTTCTCCCCCTTCACGCCAGCCTCCGTGGCCACGGTGACTCTCGGATTCGTCGGTGACTTCAAGAAGCTGCGGCTTAAACGCAGCTTCCAATTTGGTAATCATGATATCTCTTGTGCTCATGTTTTCTGTATCTCTCATGAAGGAAACCGTCGTCAAGGCCTTGCCTAACAGGGTCACTTTTTTTCTATTTATGTCGGCTACCTGCTTTAAAGCAGGTGCTGTTCCAATCGCAAGGCAACTGAAAACCGTAAAATGAAGCAAGCATCCTCCATTTTCGACAGTATTCGCGTTAAACCAAAAAAAGATCGCACACAGAATGCCAAAGGCCCGAAGTGCGATTGGGACGGTTGCGACCAACCTGGTACCCACAAAGCACCAAAAGGTCGTGATCGGGAAGGCGAGTACTTTCACTTTTGCGTAGACCACGTAAAGGCCTACAACAAATCATATAATTACTTTTCCGGAATGGATGACGACAGCGTCCGTGACTATCAGCGCGACAGCCTGACAGGACACCGGCCAACCTGGAAGATGGGCGTCAACTCCAAAGCCGATGCAGCCAACGCGCGCGATGGAAGCCGCACTGACATCGGCGGAGAAAACATCAACGATCCGCACGACTTCCTCGGCGGAGCCGCCGGAGGCCGCCGTCAACCGCAGGAACCTCAGAGAAAAGTTCTCGCGCTTGAGAAAAGGTCATTTGAAACATTGAACCTTCGCGTAACTGCCCGTGGCGCCGAGATAAAAACCCGTTATAAAGAGCTGGTAAAGATTCATCACCCTGATGCAAATGGTGGCGACCGCTCTTCGGAAGACCGCCTGCGCGAGATTATTCAGGCCTACAACGTACTCAAGAAGTCTGGTTACTGCTAAGGTCATCCGTTCGGCTAGTTTCCAGACCTCTCTCGACTTTCTAGATTTGCATTACCCCGATTTCGACGTGGGGCCGCGGAGGAAAAATGATAGACACCATGCAGACCGCTCAAACCCTGCCAACCGAAACAATTTCTGTACGTGAAGTATTTGGAATCGACAGCGACTTGGAAGTTCAGGCATTTGCTGAACCAAACGAGCATGTCCCCGACATCGACCCGGATTATCTCTTTGATCGTGCCACCACACTAGCAATTCTCGCAGGTTTCGCGAAAAACCGCCGCGTAATGGTCTCTGGCTACCACGGCACTGGTAAATCAACCCACATCGAGCAAGTCGCTGCCCGCCTCAACTGGCCTTGTGTGCGCGTAAACCTCGACAGCCATATTTCCCGTATCGATCTGGTCGGTAAGGACGCCATCGTTATCAAGGACGGTCACACCGTCACCGAATTCAAAGACGGCATCCTGCCTTGGGCCCTGCAAAACAACGTCGCGCTTGTGTTCGACGAATACGACGCAGGCCGTCCGGATGTGATGTTCGTGATCCAGCGCGTTCTTGAGGTTTCCGGGCGTTTGACCCTCCTAGATCAGAACCGCGTGATCAATCCACATCCAGCATTCCGCTTGTTTGCGACCGCCAACACCGTTGGTCTTGGCGATACCTCCGGCCTCTACCACGGCACGCAGCAGATCAACCAGGGCCAGATGGACCGCTGGTCTATCGTAACCACACTGAACTATCTGCCTCACGACAATGAAGTCGAGATCGTTCTTGCCAAATCTCCGCACTACAACGGCGCTGAAGGCCGCTCCATCGTCTCCAAGATGGTTCGCGTTGCGACATGACCCGTAGCGCGTTCATGAACGGCGAGCTCTCCACCGTGATGAGCCACGTACAGTGATCACATGGTCAGAGAACGCTGAAATCTTTGGCGATATCGGCTTCGCCTTCCGCCTGACCTTCCTGAACAAGTGTGACGATACCGAGCAAGCGCTGGTCTCCGAGTTCTATCAGCGCTGTTTCGGGGAAGACCTTCCTGAATCCGCGGCAAACATCGTCATGAGTTAAGGGGAGTTCCATGGCAGGTACCAGCAACTCCTCAGCCAAGAACAAACCTGCCAGCCAGCCATTCAAGCAAGCGATGGCTCTACAGTCAGAGCCATCGCAGGCGAACCTGAGCTGGAGGTTGTTTTTTCGCCGGATAAACCGGGAATGACCAGCGGGCGCATACGCCTGCCGGAACCCTCCCGCACGATGACAAAGGACGAAGTCGCCGTTACCCGCGGTTTGGGCGACTCCATGGCTCTGCGCCTTGCCTGTCATGATCCGGCCGTTCACACCAAGCATATTCCTCAGGCGAAATGCACGCGCCATTTTCAACGCGGTCGAGCAAGCCCGTGTCGAAGCCCTTGGTGCTGTCCGTATGCCCGGCGCTGGCGATAACATCGACGCCATGCTCGAAGATCGCTACTTCAAAGGCAACTTCGCTGAGGTCACCGCCAAAGACGAAGCACCGATGCAGGACGCCATAGCCCTGCTCGTCCGCGAACGCCTGACGGGCCGCAAAGTCCCTAAAAGTGCACAGCGTATGGTGGACCTATGGAGACCGTTCGTTGAAGAAAAAGCGGACCATGATCTGAACAAGCTCATCACCCGCATGGATGACCAGACCGCATTTGCCAAGCAGATGCGGGATCTTCTCACGTCTCTCGACATGGCTGATGAGCTGGGCGAAGAGCCCGAAGACGACGAGAACAACGACGAAAACCAGCAGGACCAGGACGACCGCTCTGACACCTCCGGTGACCTTCAGGAAGATCAGGGCGATCAGGAAGGCGCTCCTGAAGAGATGGAGCTCTCCGGCGAAGAGCAGGAAAGCGGTGAAACCGAAGGCGTCGACAGCGAGATGCAGGACCTTTCCGACGAGGATATGTCCGATCAGGCTGAAGAGCCGGGCGAACAGGAACGCCGTGAACACCCGTTCACCAACCAGCCCTCAGCCGATGCCTATCGCATCTTCACGCAAGCCTTCGACGAAATTATCGCAGCAGAAGACCTGTGCGATCAGGAAGAGCTGGACCGTCTACGTGGCTTCCTCGACAAACAGTTGGCTTCCCTGTCTGGGGCAGTTTCCCGCCTCGCCAACCGCTTGCAGCGTAAGCTGATGGCGCAGCAAAGCCGGTCCTGGGACTTTGATCTGGAAGAAGGCATCATCGACAGTGCCCGCCTTCACCGTGTGGTCATTGATCCATTGCAACCGCTTGCGTTCAAATGGGAAAACGACACCGAGTTCCGCGATACCGTCGTAACACTGGTGATCGACAACTCCGGCTCTATGCGCGGTCGCCCGATCACCGTTGCAGCCACCTGCGCAGATATTCTGGCCCGCACGCTGGAACGCTGCGGCGTGAAGGTAGAGATCCTCGGCTTCACCACCAAAGCGTGGAAAGGCGGCCAGTCCCGCGAAGCGTGGCTTAAAGATGGTAAGCCGTCCAGTCCGGGCCGTCTGAACGATCTGCGTCATATCATCTACAAGTCCGCAGATGCCCCTTGGCGCCGCGCCAAGCGCAATCTCGGCCTGATGATGCGCGAAGGGCTGCTAAAGGAAAACATCGACGGCGAAGCACTGGACTGGGCACACAAGCGCTTGCTCGGACGCCCGGAACGTCGCCGCATCCTGATGATGATTTCAGACGGCGCACCGGTAGATGACTGCACACTTTCAGTGAATCCGGGCAACTATCTGGAAAAGCACCTGCGCAGCGTGATCGCAGAGATCGAAAACAGATCTCCGGTCGAGTTGATCGCAATCGGTATCGGCCACGATGTGACCCGCTACTACAAACGTGCAGTGACAATCGTGGACGCCGAGGAACTGGCTGGAGCCATGACAGATCAGCTTGCTGATTTGTTTGACGAAAACAGCGGTCAGGATCCCGGCAAACATCGCGGACGCCGATGAAGTTAACACGACGCAATTTGCTAACAGGAGCAGCAGCGGTAGCAGCAACAACTGCAGTCGCTGCTTCTTTGCCTTTTAGCGAAAGCGAAGCGCAACAGAGCGGCTTCCAGCCAATGAGCGTGCGTTCCAAACAGATTGACCACTTCAAATTCTCCAGCGCCCAATCAGAGCAATACGGCCCTCTCCTGTTTCTGGGTGGCCTTGAGCTGAGCAGCTCGAGCCGTCATTTCGGCGGCTACTCAGGCCTGCTGACACTCAACAGCGGCACGAACATCATTGCGGTCTCCGATCGCGGTCAGTGGCTGCGGGGCAAGCTCTCACAATCGAGCCGTGGAAAGCCTCTAAAGCTGCTGGAGACCGAAACAGCTCCACTACTAGGCAGCAATGGCAAAACACTCAAACGCACGTCCAAAGCCGACACAGAAGCTCTGAGCATAGGTGACACAACCAACGGCCCGCGCATCTTCGTCAGTCACGAAGGCAAAGGCGGCATCATGACGTATCCGCTTCCTCTGGCAACAGGCGAAGAGCGTGCAAAGCACCTCCTGATCCCCAAAGAGATCAGAGGTCTGGCAACGAACAAGAGCCTTGAGTCCGTCGCAGTTGCACCGCCCGGCTCCCCTCTTTCTGGCGCAATCATAACAATTGCCGAACGCGGGCAGTCACTGGACCACAACAGACCAGCGTGGATCATCGGAGGCCCCAAGGCAGGCAAATTCTGGATTAAGAGGCAGGGCAACTTCGACATCACGGACGCTGCCTTCTTGCCCAATGGCGACCTTTTGATACTGGAGCGCTTGTTCAACCTCGCAGAAGCCTTGGCATGCGCATCAGGCAGCTGGATGGCACAAACCTGAGACCAGACCACCTCCACACCGGAAAAACGCTCCTGACCGCTGATTTCAGCTATCAGATTGATAATATGGAAGCTCTGAGTGTGCACCAGAACGCATTTGGAGAAACCGTTCTCTCTCTCATGTCAGACAACAACCAATCGTTCCTGCAACGCACCGTACTGCTGCGCTTTGTCCTGACAGATAACGATCCTTTCAGAGAGCCGTTTGTGCCTGCACCAAAGGAAGTAAAGCTCGTGCCCGCTCCCAAAGCCAAGCCCAGATAACCGAGCTTATTGCAGCAAACACTTATAGAAAAACAAAAAAGGCACCGAACCCAAGTCCGATGCCTTTCTAAAATTCTTATCAAGCAAACAGCTATCCGCGCTGTGGAGCAGGTACCGCGCCGATGACCCCCAAAGCGATGCGGTATGGCACAAGCATGCTCATCGCGACGATGATCTTGACACCGAAGTCACCCATTGCCCAGGAAACCCAACGAGGAACTTCCAAAGCAAACACGCCAAACAAAGGCGCAACCTCTACCGCAAACGCATCGTGAGAACCCAAAAACGCGAACTGTGTTGCAAAAGCAAGGCTAAAGAACAGTACGGTATCGAGCATGGTACCAAGCGTGGAAGAAACGACAGGCGCCTTCCACCAGTGACCTTCACGAAGACGGTGGAACACAGTCACGTCAAGCAATTGAGCGATCAGGAATGCACTTCCTGAAGCAATTGCAATGCGTGGTGTTGCCAGAACGATAGATAGAGCAACAGCAACAGCAAAACCAGCGTACACAACTTTGCGTGCAGCAGCAGGACCAAACTGTCGGTTAATCAAATCAGTTACAAGGAATGCCACCGGATAAGTGAATGCACCCCAAGTAAGCAGGTCTGCCAGATCAACAGCCCCGAGCATTCCCTGAACAGGGAATTGAACGAGGTAATTCGACGCCACGACCACTGCGGTCATTGCCATAATGCAAAAGCCAGTGGTCGGGCAGTATTCGACTTATTCACGCTCAATCCCTTTCAAGAAAGATGTGATTAAGCAGCTGCCTGGCGACGCTTGATTTCGGTGCGCAGCAGGCGTGCTTTTGGTGAAAGCTCAGCTTCAACTGCTTTCAACAAGAATGCGTCCAGACCACCACGGTGCTCAACAGAGCGCAGTGCGTGTGCGGAGATACGCAGTTTGTAGGTTTCGCCGAGAGTATCGCTCAACAGGGAAACGTTGCAGAGGTTTGGCAAGAACCGACGACGGCTCCTGTTTTTTGCGTGAGACACGTTGTTGCCGGTCATCACGTCTTTACCGGTAAGTTCGCAGCGGCGTGCCATGAGGGTCACCCTTTATAATTTGTAGGCGCCCTCATTTCCGGGCGCATTCTGTTTAAACCGGCAGGTCGCGGACGCCATAGTCTCGCGGAACCACCTCCGGCCTGTACGGAAAAGTTGGCTTGCTATAATTAGTACAGCAGAATTCGTCAAGGCTTTGCTGCCTATTTGCTTGTTCGAAGCCCATATTTCAATCAAAACTTCAACAAACTCACATCTCTTAACCACCGTGTTACCTTGTTTCGGTAGTTTCATATTTCAACGAGTTTGATTTTTTGTTCAGTTTCCTGAGTTCTCAGGCTGTCAGACGCCAAGGTCTGCGGCTGCGGAGGTACAGTATCGTGCGAGTAACTTTTTCAAAGATTTGCAATTTCCTCGGCAAATCATGCGTAATGGCCATCGCAGCACTCTCATTTGGCACACTATCCACAGCTGCACTGGGGAAAACAGAACGCCTCGGCGGCATCTACAATATTTCTTATGCAGCTTCACCGTGGGAAAAGGCTCATTCTCCCTCATCCTGCGTGACAATGCTTATTCCGCAAAAGTCGGCATGGAACCTGCTGGCATCGGCACACTCTTCTCCACAGGCAAGGGCGGAGCACAGGCAACCGGGTGGATGCAGGGAACGAGAGTCCTGCCCAGCACCTACACCATGGCCTCTCGCGCTCCAACCGCAACTTCTATGTCAGTCTCGGTCAGGGATCCGGCCACGTCCGCACCACTCAGGTCACCCCGAAATACAAGCCCTCCAAGACGCGCATCGAGGTAACAGGCGAACACAAACTCAACGCAATGGATCCGTTAAGTGCAGCGATTGTCAGCGCACCGTCCAGCGCCAAAGTTCTTGACCCGTCAGTCTGCGACCGCAAACTCCCAATCTATGATGGCTGGGCACGCTTCAACATCAATATGAAGTTCAAGGAAGTGCGCCAAGTCTCCAGCGACGGTTACAATGGCCCGGTCATTGTCTGTTCCGCACGCTGGGAACCAATCGCCGGACACCGCCCTGAAAGAAAGGCCGTCCAGTATCTGGCCAAAAACGCAAAGATTGAAACCTGGCTGGCACCAATTGGTGATACGAACCTTCTCATTCCCTACAAGGTGTCAATCCCTACAGCGACTGGCACACTTGTTCTGAAAGCCCAGCAGCTCAACATACCGCAAACGTCAGCTTCTCCTAAGAAGACAGCTTCTCGATAGGATTTGCACTTCTAAACCCATTTCTTCTTGTTTCAAGAGGGTCAGACACCCACATTTGTGATGCAAAGCCTTGACAGATGCCCCAGCTGTCGCCAGTGTCGCGCCAAAATTATAGCGCGGTTCAACGCCTTTTTTACTCGGCGACTCAAGCCCGCTGATTGTTACGAGTGAATATCCAATATGCGCAGTTACCTCGAATTCGAAAAACCAGTTGCTGACCTTGAAGGAAAAGTACAGGAATTAAAGATCCTGGCTGAAGGTGGTGAAGCGGTTGATGTGGAAGACGAGATTGCCCGTCTTCAGGAAAAAGCAAATCAGGCACTCAGCGACGTCTATTCTCGCTTGACGCCGTGGCAAAAAAACTCTGGTCGCCCGCCACCCCGACCGTCCACATGCACTGGACTACATCAATACTCTGGTTACAGACTTCACCCCACTTGCAGGTGATCGCAAATTCTCCGAGGATCATGCGATTATTGCAGGCTTTGGTCGTTTCCGTGGACAGTCTGTTGCATCTTGGGTCAGGAAAAAGGCAACAACACCGAAAGCCGCCTGAAGCACAACTTCGGCATGGCCCGTCCGGAAGGCTACCGTAAAGCCGTCCGCATCATGGAACTGGCAAACCGCTTCAACATCCCTGTTGTCTCCTTCGTAGACACCGCAGGCGCATATCCCGGCATCGGCGCTGAAGAGCGCGGTCAGGCAGAAGCAATCGCTCGCTCCACTGACATGTGCCTCGGCCTTGGCGTTCCAAACATCTCCATCATCATTGGTGAAGGCGGCTCCGGCGGTGCAATCGCAATTGCAACCACCAACCACGTGGCAATGCTGGAACACTCCATCTATTCTGTGATCTCTCCGGAAGCAGGCGCATCCATTCTATGGCGCGACAGCACCCGCGCACAGGATGCAGCAACCAACATGAAGATCACAGCTGAGGACCTCTCCGGCTTCGGCGTCATTGATGAGATCATCAAAGAGCCAATCGGCGGCGCACACCGCGCAAAAGAGATCGTTATTGATCGCGCTGGAACCAGCATTGAAAACGCTTTGACCAAGATGGCTGGCCAGTCTCCAGACGATCTCAAAAAGCAGCGTCGAGAGAAATTCTTACGCATAGGTCGTGAACTCAGCTGATTCGACCTACGATTTGTTGTGGGTATCTACTAAACTTTTTATAAAAGGCATCAGATATACGACTGGTGCCTTTTTTGTTTGAGTAATCAAACATGGGAGAAAGTGCACCTTGGGGAATATGCCTCAATCTCAAAATCTATGATCTGTGGTAAGATTCGGTCAACCTTAACCCAGATAGTCTAAGTGTAGAGTTGAGATTGGGGTTCGGGCAAACTAGCCCCAGCAGGGTAGGTCACACACATGATTAAAGTGTTTCAGGGAGAGACAGGCAAAAACGTAAAGCGCGCTGCCGCGCTTGCGCTGGCATTAACGCTAGCTGCTTGTCAGGGATCAGAGTTTGGCTCTGAGAAACACCAGCAACCCGTCAGCAGAAGCCTGATCAATCGGATGCAGTCCAAGGACATGGAGCTCAAGTCTCCGATCATGGTACGCCTGTTCAAGCAGGAGTCCGAGCTGGAAGTCTGGAAACAGACCAAGTCCGGCGAATACGCGCTGCTGGAAACCTATGACATCTGTGAATGGTCCGGCGAACTCGGCCCAAAGATCAAAGAGGGTGACCGACAGGCTCCGGAAGGCTTCTACGAAGTCACACCCGGCCTGATGAACCATTCTCCTCCTACTACCTGTCATTCAATCTCGGCTTCCCGAACAAGTTTGACCGCGCTCACGGCCGCACAGGCTCAAACCTGATGGTTCACGGCGCCTGTTCTTCTCGTGGCTGTTACGCCATGACAGACAAGCAGATTGCAGACATCTACGCCCTTGGCCGCGACAGCTTCCTTGGGGGACAGCGAAAGTTTCAGGTCCAGGCCTTCCCGTTCCGCATGACGCCAAGAAACATGGCGATCAACGCAAACTCGGAACACTATGAATTCTGGCGCATGCTTAAGCGTGGCTACGATCACTTCGAGGTCACCAAACGCCCACCTGCCATTGAAGTCTGCGAAAAAGAGTATGTCTTCAACGCAAAGGCAGACAAAAAAAGGCACCAAATTCAACGCACGCGGCGCATGCCCCGCATACACAGTGCCCAAGAACATCGCTGTTGCCGTGGCAAAGAAACAAGCCAGAGATGCGCAGGAAACCGCTAAAATCCAAATCGCTATGGAAAACAGCAACCGCCGCAAGGAAAAAAATCGCATCCTTCTTTGGCGGCACCTCCACAACTGATGTTGCCAAGCAGCGGGACCAAACGCGACACCGGCAGACGTAGGGACTGCAAAAGTTCTTGCACTGGCAGCGGAAGAACCGTCTCCTACTAAAAAGAAAGCGTCAGAGACGGACCGCGCATTCGGCTACTTCACCTCGCTGTTCTCCAACAGCCGCACCAGCGATGAGCCAAAGGTTGTGGCAGAGGTCAACGATCCTTATCCAGCCGCCCCTGCCCCACGCATCAAACCGCAATAAGCGCTTTAGAACCTAGCCTGACTTTTACGAGTTGACCTCCAGAAAGATCAGAAAGTCAGGCTAGGCCCAGATTGCCATGCGCAGCCCGCGTTCATCGCGGCCATAATCTGAAGGGAATGGCTCCGCCTGCCCGTGGAACAAACGCTCCGCAATCACAGCATTCACAGCCGCATCCATCAGATCATCCCGAGCCGCGCCCTTGGGCGGTTTCTGATCCAGAAAGCTTGCCATATAGTCAAACTGCACAAGCAAATCCCGCCGCGCATCTAATCCCGGCGGATAGCTGGTTCCTTTGACTTTTTTTGGGAACAGCGATAGGTTCTTGCCCGTTCAAACGCCAGAACGCGACCTCAGGGTGAACCTCAAACACCCGCTCTTCCAGCTCAGGTGTCATGAGCTGATCAATCTCACGGATTTTCGGGAAGATATGAAACGTCTGCTTGGAGACTTTCTTTGGCGGCATCGAATGAGCCAGCGCAGCAGAGCAAGCCTCGCGGTAATCTTCACAATAGATCGCGGCACGAGCGGGGATAGAGAACACCGTAGATTGCCGCATACCCAGAAGCGGGCGCACCGCCTTCTCTGGCCCGCGACCAGCCTGACCAATCTTCTCAGGCAGCCCAATAGGCATATCGACAGCAATCTTGCAGGGCCTATGCTCTGAGCCCAACACATCTGCAAAACTCTGGAAGATCTGTACTTCTGGGGGGTGCTGTGAGGCTAGCCAGCGGAAAACAGCAATCCAACCTGCCCGACAGCCATCAACGCCAGCAACACACACTGGCGTCGCTGCATTGGTCTCAGGCACGCTCTGGTGCCTCAACCACGCGGCGAGTGTTCACAAGCGCCATGGCTGGATCAGTGAATCCTGATGTTCCGCATAAAGCAGGTCATCAGAACCAACTTTGACCGAACGCGCCACCAGCTCAAACGTTGAAGCCGTTGCTTTTTTTCAGCGCGTCTTCATCGCTTTGTCCGCTCAGGCAGCGCGCCAGATATAACGCCGACAACAAGTCACCCGTGCCATGGGGAGCGCCCTGTACTTCAGCATGTTCAATCGCGAGACTGCCGCGAGGGCCAACCAGCAGATTGGAAATGGAATTGCGCCGGATCGCAGGCGATGACGTTACAATCGTGCGTTCCACTCCCAGCGTACGAGCGGCCGCGACAGCCTCATTTTCCATGTCCGTTCCAAACCCACTGAGCCACGCCAGCTCAAAGCGGTTTGGCGTACTCACATCAGCAAGTGGAAGCAATTGGTCACGAATAGCTTCCGCAATCGGCTCGGCAACATAAAGGCCGCCCTTGTCACCAATCACCGGATCACAAAGATAGACCGCATCCTTGTTACGGGATTTCACTGCTTCGACGATCTTCGCCACGCCAGAAACCTGAGCCACATTCGCCATATAGCCAGAAAGAACACCCTTCACATTGCTCAGCTCGTCACTGGCACAAATCTGCTCGACAATATGCGTGAAGGCTTCGTCATTTGCAGAGATCCGCTCACCACGGCCCTGCCCCGGATGCCATGGCAGAAGGATCGTGGGCAGCATCCAGACGTTAAAGCCCATGCGTTCCAGCGCAAACACCATGCTGCGCATACCAACGCACCCACTGACGACTTGCGAAGAAATCACCAGAACCGAAGGCTTTTCCTTCGGCGCATTATTTCTGATTTTGTGTTCAACTTTTTTTTGACAAACCGCTCCAGCGACATCTATGAAATCTCGTGTTCAGAAGAAACACCCGTACCATAGCGCTTCTCAATATAATCAAGAACCATTGCCTTAAATTCATTCGCAATGTTCGGCCCGCGAAGCGTAACAGTTTTCTCTCCATCAACAAACACAGGAGCGGCCGGTGTTTCGCCTGTCCCCGGCAAAGAAATACCAATATCTGCGTGCTTGGATTCACCCGGACCATTCACGATACAGCCCATAACCGCCACGTTGAGCTCTTCAACTCCCGGATACTGTTCCCGCCACTTTGGCATACTCTCGCGAATATGCTCCTGAATATCCTGCGCCAGCTCCTGGAAGACTGTAGAGGTCGTACGCCCACAACCCGGACATGCCGCCACAATCGGCACAAAACTACGGAAGCCCATGGTTTGCAACAGCTCTTGAGAAACCTGAACCTCGCGGGTCCGGTCTCCACCCGGTTCCGGGGTCAGCGAAATACGAATGGTATCGCCAATGCCCTGCTGCAGCAAAATCCCCATGGAGGCAGAAGAAGCCACAATGCCCTTTGTACCCATACCGGCCTCAGTCAGACCGAGGTGAAGTGCATAATCACAACGCTGTGCCAGATCCGTGTAAACGGCAATCAGATCCTGAACCTGAGACACTTTCGCAGATAGAATAATCTTATCACGGCCAAGGCCCAGCTCTTCGGCGCGCTGTGCAGACAACAAACCAGACTGGCAAATCGCTTCGCGCATCACTTCCTGCGCTGTCAGCGGAGAACCTTCCTGCTGGTTCTTATCCATCAAATGGGTCAGCAGTTCCTGATCAAGTGAACCCCAGTTCACCCCAATGCGCACGGGCTTGTCGTGCTTCATAGCCATTTCAATGATTTGGCCGAACTGCTTATCTTTCTTGGTCTTGAAGCCAACATTGCCCGGATTGATCCGGTACTTATCAAGCGCTTCAGCGCAGGCAGGATGATCCGCCAGCAGCTTGTGCCCGATGTAGTGGAAGTCCCCCACAAGCGGAACATTCACGCCGATGCGTTCCAATCGCTCTTTGATGCGCGGAACAGCTGCGGCAGCCTCATCGCGATCAACAGTGATCCGCACCAGCTCGGACCCGGCACGTGCCAGAGCAGAAACCTGCGCAACCGTGGAATCCACATCTGCGGTATCAGTATTCGTCATGGACTGAACAACAACAGGCGCTTGGCCGCCAACAATAACCCCACCAACATCTACCGCCACAGAGCGGCGGCGCGGAAACGGGGAAGAAATATAGGTTTGGTTCTTGTCAGTCATGATCATTCCACTTGGGTAAATCTTTAGGCATGCAAGTGCAGCATGCGGCACGCCCTGTCAACTTTTTTTGGCGCAAATTCAATTCAGTTTGATCCCATCCCTAGCACCATCAATCCCCCCAAGATTTCACAGTAAACCTCGCGTCAGAATGGTGCTAGGTCCACGCCCTCATCAGGAAACCGAAAAATCCAGAACGTTCTACCGCAACGCACCCTGCTTCTAACCTTCCATTAAGGACAAAAGACAGATTCGCAGTCACTTCTCACCTTTTTGCACCGCACGCCAAACAACTATGCTTTTTGCTAATGCAACCAGACTAAAAAGTGGCGCAAGCTCACACCAGCTCATTTTATATATCTTTGGTCAGGAGACTCGAAATGCTCTCAGGTAAAAACGCTGTAATCACCGGCTCCACATCAGGCATTGGCCTCGGTTACGCGCGTGCACTCGCCGAGCAAGGCGCAAACATCATGATCAACGGGTTCGGCCCTGCTGACTCCATTGAGAAAGAGCGGGCAAGTATCGAGGCCGACTTCGGCGTAAAATGCATCTACTCTCCTGCCGACATGACAAAACCTGATGAAATCCATGCGATGATCCATGAGGCGGCTAAAATTCTTGGCTCTGTCGATATCCTCATCAACAACGCAGGCATTCAGCACGTTGAAGCCATTGAGCACTTCCCGGTCGAAAAATGGGATGCCATCATCGCGATCAATCTATCCTCCGCCTTCCACACCATCCGCACCGCCGTACCTTACATGCGCAAAGCAGGCTGGGGCCGCATCATCAACACAGCCTCGGCACATGCACTGGTCGCCTCTCCGTTTAAAGCGGCCTACGTCTCCGCCAAACACGGCATCGCAGGCCTGACCAAAACCGTCGCTCTGGAAACTGCAGAAAACAACATCACCGTAAATGCAATTTGCCCCGGCTACGTATGGACACCGCTTGTCGAAAAGCAGATCCCGGACACAATGAAAGCGCGCAATATGACTGAGGAACAAGTGAAAGAGGATGTCCTTCTCGAAGCGCAGCCCACCAAAGAGTTCGTGACCATCGAACAGGTTGCTGGCCTTGCTGTCTTCCTCTGCACAGATACAGCAGCATCAATCACGGGCACATTGCTGCCAATGGATGGCGGCTGGACAGCTCAATAACCAAACCTGCGATTTCCCAGTAGTTCTAATCTAGCGACCCATGGAGGTCCGAATGGCAACGCCCCGGAAGACTGCAAAGAAAGAACGAAAGAAAATCAATCTTGCCCTGCAGGGAGGCGGAGCCCATGGCGCCTTTACCTGGGGCGTTCTGGATTGGATGCTGGAGAATGAAGAATGGGAGATCGTCGCATCTCAGGCACCAGCGCCGGAGCCATGAATGCCGTTGTCATGGCCGACGGCCTTGTGGAAGGGGGCAGGAAGGCGCACGCAAAGCACTGGCCCGCTTTTGGAAAGCCGTCAGCGCAGCTGGAGAGACGAGCCCCTTCCAACGCAACCCGCTCGATGTTTCATGGGCAATTGGAGCTCGATAACTCTCCCATGTATCTGGCATGGGATCTCACCTCTCGAATTGTCTCGCCCTATCAACTCAACCCAATGAACTATAACCCCCTGCGCGATTTGGTAGAACAGCAAATCAATTTCGAGCGCGTGCGCAGTTGTAAGCAGATGGACGTTTTCGTTGCCGCTACCAATGTCCGTACTGGCAAAATCAAGGTCTTTGAAAACGAAGAACTCACTCTGGATGCCATCATGGCCTCTTCCTGCCTGCCACACATGTATCAGGCGGTCGAAATTGGTGATGAAGCATATTGGGACGGCGGCTTTATGGGAAACCCGCCCCTGTTCCCGCTATTCACGAGTGGCGGTCACACAGATGTCCTGCTTATTCAGGTCAATCCGGTAGAACGAAACGAGCTTCCTCATACGGCCCAGGAAATCTCAGAGCGGCTGAACGAAATCACCTTCAACTCCACCCTACTCCGCGAACTGCGCGCGATAGATTTCGTCACCCGTCTTATTCAGGAGGGGCGGCTGGATTCGGACAGATACACCCGCGTTTACATGCACCGGATCGAAGCAACAAAGGATCTGTTGCCCTTTGGCTCATCTTCAAAACTAAATCCCCAGTGGGAATTTATTGAACTGCTCCATGATATCGGCAGGCAGGCTGCGAAAAAGTGGGCAACCGAAAACTACGACAGCATCGGAAAACGAAGTACCTCGACCTCGGCCATGAATTTAACTAAACGTAAATGCGAGAGTTAACACTCTCAAACCGCATTGCAATTTGCGACGCAGCACAAGTAAGCAACCAGTTAAGTTAACCTGCATTTCGCAGCGAGACATCACACCTACACCAGATGTTGTGCTCAAATTCTCTCAGAAAACTGGCACGGCTTTTGCTTTTATATAAGCAGCTGATATCAAGGTAGTGCGTAATCAGCTTTCGAGGATATAGAGGGTTTTTGAGCGTTCTTTCAAAGCCCTCTTTTTCTTTGCGCTATGCATGCAACCCGCAAAGCCTTCCTCAGAAAAAAATCCGTTTTATCCCTAAAAATCTCTTCCGAAAAAATCAGCGTGCCAACCTTTTGGCAAGATTTTAGCGTTAGGAAAGACACGCTGATTGTTGAGTTATGCGTATTCAGCGCTACAGCGGAAGGGGCAGGCGTTTGCGACCCGACTTGCTTCTTCCGCTCACAAGCCTTCAGACACATCTCATAGCCCTTGATTTAGTTTGGCCCCCTGCACTCGCAAGGGTAAAGGCCTTATACGACCGGTATCACACCACGTTCCGCCATACACGTAAAGCGTGCTCACTATTTCACAATTACAATCTTTGCATTTGATGGTCCGTTTGCCTGAATCAAACTGAACAATCGCTTGGCATTCTTCGGGTGCAGCCGCACACACCCGTGCGACGCAGGTGCTCCCAGACGATTAATCACATCCGTGCCGTGAATGGCGTAGCCCTTATAAAAAAAATACGGAGTATGGCATCGGTGCGCCATTGTATTTCCGCGAGAAATACCGCTTATGCATCCGCGTTGGTTTAAAGCTGCCCACAGGCGTCCGGTAACCCTTTCTCGCGGTCGATACAGGCCACGAATGCCTAACCTTGCCGTTCACGAAAATACGCATGGTCTGCTCTGAAAGATCAATCTTGGCCAACACCTTAGTGGAGTGCGCCTTAGCCGGAACCATGAGCAATAGGAAAATAAAAATAAGCCCAGAAATAGTAATTACTGTACGCATACTGCCCCCTCACACAACGCAACACGTCCTGTGAAGTACCACGGACCTCAGGCCTAGTCTTTTACCGAGTTATTCTAAGGGTATTATTGACGACCTCACAGAGATGATACTTAATGAATCAGTTAACACTTCTCTCAATACGAAGTCAGAACACCTTATATTTCCTCAAAGCTACACACAGAACTTCACTTCAATCATTGTTTTATTTCTTTCGTGGTCACTGAAACTACGCTCCACACTCCGCCAATAAAAAAAAGCCCGGAAACTAATCCGGGCTTTACGTCTCAAAGCTATCTGCAAATCTTCCTGCTCTAGAACAAATCCCAAGAGAAACGATAAGTGGCGCCAACCCCGAAAGACCACATGTTATCGTTTTGCGTGATGGGACTATCTTCAGCGTCACCAATCAAACGGTCATACCCACCTTGCATATGCAAACCAATAGTGTCGGTAAGTGCATAACTGGCGCGGGCGATACCGCCGACACTCTTGAAGCCAGCTTGCGCCTTGAACGGTCCGCTTGGCGTACCAGAAGGAACGCTGAAATACGTGTTCATAAAAGAACTATCAGCAGCGTCTACACGCGGCCCAAAAACAAAAGTCAGACGATCGGTAACCTCGGTGATCACATCTATCCCGGCGCGCCCGACAAATCCGCGTGCCCGTTAAATCCGTGCCGCACCTCAACAAATGCACGGAACCAATCACGACGGAACCCCCCGCCGAGTCCAATCTCTCCTGCCCAGGGCACGCGGCGCGTATCCGCAAGAGCCCTAGCGTCAGTCGGCTTACGCTCACCCACGTATCCGAAGGAGGGGTAGATATAGGCACCCCGCGTCGAATCTTCCTTCGTCTGCCCAAAACCAGGAATAAAAAAAGCGTGAAAAGGCGATCAAAGGCAACGGGTAGATTATATACTCATCTGCGCCATCGTATCTGGGATTCACAAAACCCGCCACTCCAAGATCAACAACATATCGCTTACTGGCTTGCTCTTCGGTCAAAGTACCAGGCGTAAAAGTATTCTCAGCCAATGCATGGCTGGAAATAGAGGCAAGCGCTAAGCTTGCAAGGATACGAAGAGAGGCGGTCATATAGGTGCAGCCTTATTCGAAAAATTTAATCAACACCCATGATATACAGTTGCACATGATTTGCAGACCAGTAGTTTTAAGAGTTTCTAGACTCTGTTGCCCATCGGCATCACCAAATTGATGAAGAAAGCTCCTCCTCATCCCAACTCACAGGATATGAGCGGGGCCTATTCTTAAATTCCATTTGAAAACGCAGCGATTATGTCAACCTTTTCAGAAGATACCGGCAAAAATTTCTAAGGATTCACGCAAGTCCGATCAGGTCAGATAAATTCTGGCTCATCGGAACAACTGTCTCGTTAATTGAAAACATCTGCGGGAATAATCCTCTTGGTTTAAGAGCCCATGACGATTATTCCTTGAAAGCTCAGTGATAGTGACTGCCTCTCTATCCAGCACGAAACAAGAATACCGCCCCAGCCCTCTGAAAGGTGCCTAACATATGTTCCTCAGCGTCTTCGAAATGTTCAAGATCGGAATAGGTCCATCGTCATCCCACACCATGGGACCGATGACCGCTGCCGCGCGGTTTCTGGATGAGCTGAGAGACGGACGACGTATCTGGCCCGGTGCCGGCGCGCCCCAAAAGCTCCGCTGCACCCTGCACGGCTCCCTAGCCTGGACCGGCAAAGGCCACGCCACAGACAGAGCTGTTGTTCTTGGGCTGGCTGGCTTCACCCCGGAAACGTTGGACCCGGATAAAGCCGAGGCACTGGAGCAAAAGATCGCCAAAGAAAAAAAACTCCACCTGCCGGCCTACCTGAGCTGGAATTTGATCCTGAACGCGACATCATCTTCGACTTCGAGAAAACCTGCCCGGCCACGCCAACGGATGGTGATTGAAGCCTATGATGCGCAAGACCGCTTGCACCTGCAGGAGACCTTCTACTCCATCGGCGGCGGTTTTGTTCTGACTGAAGAAGAGCTAGAGCGCCAAAAGGCTGCGGAAGCCTCTGGCAAACAAGCCGTAGATGAAGACAAAGGCATGCCCTACCCGTTTGCCACCGCATCTGAAATGCTGGAAATGGGCCAGAAATCAGGCAAAACCATCGCCCAGATGAAGCGCGCCAACGAAATCACCTCTCTTGACCCGCAAGATCTGACACCAGAATCTGGCAAATCTGGGAGGTCATGAACGCTTGTATGGAACGTGGCCTCAACACCGAGGGCGAGTTGCCCGGTGGCCTCACCGTTAAGCGCCGCGCTGCTGCAATCAAACGCCAGCTGGAGGAAGAGCGCGGCAACAACATGAGCATGCCACATGTCGTAAACGACTGGCTTTCTGTGTACGCCATGGCCGTAAACGAAGAAAACGCAGCTGGCGGCAAAGTTGTTACCGCCCCAACCAACGGCGCAGCTGGCGTTATTCCCTCTACCATCAAGTATTACCGCGAGCATTGTCCTGGCAGCAACGACGAAGGCATCAAAACCTTCCTGCTCACAGCAGCAGCCGTTGGCGGCATCATCAAGCACAACGCTTCAATTTCCGGCGCAGAAGTTGGCTGTCAGGGCGAAGTAGGCTCCGCAGCAGCCATGGCAGCCGCAGGTCTATGCGCAGCTCTTGGCGGCACCAACGAACAGATTGAAAACGCCGCTGAAATCGCGCTTGAGCACCACCTAGGCATGACGTGCGATCCGGTTGGCGGTTTGGTTCAGGTGCCATGTATTGAACGCAACGGCCTCGGTGCGATCAAGCAGTCTCCGCAGCCTCACTGGCGCTGCGCGGCGACGGTTCTCACTACATGCCTCTGGACAACTGCGTCGAAGCAATGCGCCAGACCGGCGTTGAAATGAGCGACAAGTACAAAGAAACCAGCAAGGGCGGCTTGGCAGTCAACTTGCCAGAATGCTGATTGATCAGAGTTCGGTGGCGGCAGTCTTCTGCCCCACCATCATCTGGCGCTTTCTGCCATACCCTTTGATGCGATCAACCGCAAAGCCAGCTGCCTGCAAATTACGGCGCACCCAGCCGGCAGCCGTATAAGTCGCGAAGGCCCCGCTGGCCGCCGTTTTCTCTCCAACTGCCTGCAATAGTTCCTTGCCCCACAGCTCCGGGTTCCCCGCAGGGTTGAAGCCATCAAGGAACCAAGCATCCACAGGTTCTGAAAGAGTCGGCAACATCTCACGCGCATCGCCAATACCGACCAGCAGTCGCACACCATCAATGGTGATCGTGTTCCAACCCGGCTGAGGGTTCCATGCCGCGACCAGCTTGTCAGTCAGCTCTTTCAGCTCTGGCCATTGTGAAAGAGCTTTCTCCATCTCGGATGCATCCATCGGATAAAGCTCAAACGAAACATAAGTCAGCTTGGTCCGCTCCGCCTCAGGCAAGCCCAGCAGCAGCTCTAGCGTCGCAAGAAAATTCAGTCCGGTTCCAAATCCCAGCTCAGCAATTGTAAAAGACTGTGCATCGACCAGCGCTCGGGGAGACGATTTCCCTGCAGAAATACGTAGCGTGTTTCGCCTAATCCACCCGCTTTGGAATAATAGGTATCTCCAAACTGCGACGCATACGGCACATTCGCGTCATCCCATTCCAATTTTGGGCGCTCTGTCATATGTCTAAGCCAAATCTCTAACGTAAAAATCGGTTCGGGCTTATACCCCAATCTGGGAAATAAAAAAAATATGACCTACGATATTGTTGTTGTTGGTGGGGGAATCTTCGGACTCAGCGTCGCCAAAGCCGCATTCGAAAAAGGCTTGAAAGTCGCTCTGCTGGAGAAGAACTCAATTGCTTCAGGCGCAAGCGCTGGCCTCGTTGGTGCTTGATGCCTCACGTACCCAGCCGGTGGAACGATAAGAAACAGTTCCAGCTGGACGCCCTGACCGAACTCTCCGATATCGTAGCCGAGCTGGAAGAAGCCACGGGCCTGTCCGTTGGCTACGGCCGCACTGGTCGGCTGATCCCGCTCTATACAGAACACAAACTCGAACACTCCCTTGCCCGCGTTGAAGAAGCCAAACAGCGCTGGAAAAGCGAGGAAACTGGTTTCACCTTCAAAGTCGTAAAAGAAACACCATTCAGCGACTGGCTAACACCAGAAGCAGCGCCTCTCGGCATCATTTGGGACACCTTGGCCGCCCGGGCCAACCCACGCCTTGTCTCTGCGGGCCTGAAAGCTTCCTGGAACCCCGCGTCCACATCATGGAACACACCGAGTATCAAGCTTTGACGAGGCCACGGGCACAGTTTCCCTCGGAAATGGCGATACGCTGAGCGCTGACCGCATTGTCTTGTCGGCCGGATATGAAGCTTTGCCCCACTCAGCGAAATGGCAGGCAAAACCATCGGTACGGGAGTAAAGGGACAATCCCTCTTGCTGGAATACAAAGCAGATAAGCCGCTTCCAGTGATCTACGACGACGGTATTTATGTTGTCTCCCACGCCAACGGCACGGTCGCGATTGGCTCCACTTCAGAGAAGGATTGGACCAGTAAAGAACCGGTCGAAGAGGACATTCAGAACATGCTCGCCAGGGCAATCGCGTTCTGTCCATCGCTGAAAGGCGCGCCAATCACTGCCCGTTGGGCTGGCATCCGCCCAAAATGCAAAAAGCGCGATCCATTGGTCGGCCTAATTCCCGGCAAAGACAAAACCTGGGTGGCAACGGGCGGCTTCAAAATCTCCTACGCCATCTCCCACCGCATCGCAGCCTGCCTGATGCAGGAAATGTTCCCGGAAGATGGAAAACCAATCCATTTGCCAGAAAGCTTTAAGCCCGCCCATCACTTTGGCTAGGCCCTGCAAAACAGTAAAAACCCTGCACTACGATTCCGCTCAAGAAGCCTCGTTTTCTGCGCATGGGCATTTTTTCATGGGCTGACGGAGAAAATTAGCTCTAAATATAGAAAAATGAGGCATGCTGGATCTTGCAGCTGCCTCAGTTCAAAGTTACATGAGGAATAACTCGGTTTCCTCAGCTCTGTCCTAGAGGAAGCAATACAGATCGTTCGTCTCCGCAAACTTGGAGTTTAACCAACCATGCGCGCTATTCTTGATGTCCTATTCATCATCTTAAACCTTTACACGTGGGTCATTATTGCGAATGTGATCTTCTCGTGGCTCTACGCATTCAACGTGGTGAACTCGAGTAATCAGTTTATCGCCATGATCGGCCAGACCCTCTATAACTTGACTGAACCGCTGCTGCGTCCAATCCGCAGGGTCCTGCCAGCAATGGGCGGACTGGATCTGTCTCCTATCGTATTGCTGCTCGGGATCTTCCTCCTTGAGCGCATCATCGGCCTCTACGTTTACCCCTACGTATTCTAAGTAGTGGTCGAACAAGAACGGCCTTGGAAACTGCAGGCTGACGGAATTCTCATTTCCGTCCGCCTCACCCCCAGATCCTCCAAAGATCAAATTGAAAAGATTGGCGAGCAGTCGGATGGCCGGCAGCTCGTTTTGGCGCGCGTGCGCGCAGTGCCAGAAAAAGGCGCAGCAAACAAAGCCGCTGCGGACCTTTTTGCAAAAGCACTCTCAGTCACAAAATCTTCAGTGGAAGTCATTGCAGGCCACACCGCCCGCATAAAAACACTGCATGTTCTGGGCGAACCGCAGGAACTGGCAAAAAGGCTAGAAGATCATCTCTCCTAGCCTTTTACTCTTATTCTTCGATCTTGCGGGCTTCTTCTTCCAGCATAATCGGAATTCCATTCCGAATTGGATAGGCCAGCTTCGCCGCGCGCGAAATCAACTCCTGGTTCTCGGCGTTGTATTCAAGCGTTGTCTTCGTAACCGGGCAAACCAACAGCTCAAGAAGCGTCGGTCCAGCTGTGGCGCTTCAAATTCGCTCATAGAGCCCTCATTCATATCTTATTCTTACCTGCGTCACTGAAGAGTGCTGCCAGTACTGCCGTTGCCACGTGCCAGCTCTACCTCAGCCAGCGCAACAAGCGTATCCGCACGCACTTTCAGATTTTCCGTTTCCAACAGAGCCTGCTTCTCTTTTGGTCCATAAGGACTCATCATGCACAGCGCATTGACCAATATCTCGGTAGATGCGGAATTGACGCTCTCCCAATCCGCTTCCAGCTCATTCACGCTCAGATATTCCTTCAGCGTTGCAAGCAGCTGGTCCCGATCAACCTCATCTTCACCAAAGCCTGTCTTCAGATCACTGGCAAAACGGGTTGGGTCAACATGTCCACGACGGAATGGCGCGCGCTCTTCCAGCTCACCACGCAGTTCAAAGCGGGAAACACCGGAAAGCGTGATCAGATAGCGCCCGTCGCCACTCTCCTGAAAACCGGTAATACGCCCCATACAGCCCACAGTGCAAAGCTTGGGCCGTCCGGCCAGTTCTTCGTCAGTGGTATCAAACTGCGGCTGAATGACCCCGATCATCCGATCAGTGCGCAAAGCATTGTCGATCATCGCGGTATAGCGCGGCTCAAATACATTGAGAGGCATGTGGGAGCGCGGGAGCAAGATAGCCCCCGGCAAAACAAACAACGGCACAACCTGCGGCAGATCATCCAGACCTGCGTAGGTCGCATTTCCAACAGTCATCGAGCCACTTAAGTGCTCTCCGCTCTTATTATTAGGCCAAGATTACGAGAATAAAATTGAGGAGAGTTTACGGCGACCGTAAACAGCACCTGAATCTTTAAAGCCCCATGCCTCAAAGAATTGCAGCAATTGCTTGCGTGCACCGTCTTCATTCCACTCGCGATCACGGCGAATAATCTCGATCAACTCATCAACAGCGCCGTTCTTGTCGCCTTTGCCGCTAAGCGCCAGTGCAAGATCAAAACGTGCTTGATGGTCATCTGCGTTTACGTCTACGCGCTGACGCAATTCGGAAAGGTCATCAAGCCCTTCTGACTGCTCGGCAAGCTCCAGCGCTGCTTTTGCAGCGACGAAATACTGAGAACCGCGCTGATCTTCCGGCACCATGTCGAGCATCTGCTTTGCATGGTCTTTCTCTGCAAGCGCCAGATAGCACATGGCAAGGCCACACAAGGCTTGCACATTGCCAGCATCGATAGAAAGCGCCCCTCCGTAAAGCTGTGCAGCTTCCGGATACCCTTCAGCATCACGAAGCTCATCAGCTTTTTCCAGCATCACTTCCAGATCGCTCGGACCAATCTGCACACCAATACGGTCGAGAAACTTCTTGATCTCGCCTTCGGTCTGCGCACCCATGAACCCGTCAACGGGCTGGCCACCTTTAAACGCGAAAACAGCCGGAATCGACTGAACACCCATCTGGCCCGCAACTTCCGGGTAGTCTTCGATGTTCATCTTCACCAGCTTAACAGCGCCATTGGCTTCCTTGACCACTTTCTCAAGCGTCGGAGTAAGCTGCTTACACGGACCACACCACGGCGCCCAGAAATCAACGAGAACAACCTGATTACGGGAGCCCTCGATAACATCCTGCATAAAAGTCTGAGTGGTTGTATCAACAATCAAGTCAGCAGCATTGGCTGCCGGAGCTGCGGATGGAGAAGCTGCACCAGCCTGTGTATTGGTCTGGTACCCGCCGCCATATCCACCGCCCATGGAGCCACCAAAGCTACCACCTACGGAATATCCGGATCCACTCATTATCTTGACCCTTTACCTGAACTGGGAGCTGCTTACGTCAGCGCTCCTCATATCAAAATTCTCTAACTGCTGCCTAAAATGGTCGTAGATGAGACCAATTACAATTGGCAAACGCTTAGTTTTTATAGATCTTCAGTGACTTTCTGCGCTTCCTCAGAGACCGCCAGCACTCTTGCATCATGCCCACACGCCTTGGCAAACGCCATCAGACCTTCCGCCGAAATCGCGGTAGAAGCGTTGTTCAGCAGTGGATGGAAGTTCAGAGTATCCTGCTCCATCATGTTCGCATCAAACACCACAGATACCCGCTGTTCTTCCTGGTCGTTGATCAACGAGAACGGCGTAACCGATCCCGGAGTAACACCCAGAACCTCTTCAAGTAGGTCTGCCTTACCAAAGGAAACACGACCGGACGCGCCAATAACCGCAGAAATCTTCTTCAGATCGATCGTCGCATCATGAAGCGCAACCACCAAAAAGAGATTCCCCTTTTTGTCTTTGAGAAACAGGTTCTTGGTGTGCCCTCCCGGAATACGATCATGCAAATCAGAAGACTCAGCAACCGTAAAAACCGGTTCGTGATCAACTGTAGAAACCGGAATGTTCAAGTCTTCCAAAAAGGACATCAATTGCGGACGGCTTGCTGGCATATAGAAGAACCTCCTCCAAGTCTCTGAGATAACCCAAGTGTTTGCCACATAAATGCTGCCCCGTTTTAAGCCACAGACGAAAAAAAGGCAAGCAATCCGTAGAAATGGCCAGCCTTAGGCAAACTGACCACAAATTAAGTGCTTAACGAGCTGTCATCACGAACAGATCCGGGAATGGAGCCAGCCTTCTCCAAACCACAGAATATGATCCCGCCACCCCATGAGACCGAAAGCTTGCCAGCACTATGCAGGCACGGTCACGAAGACATCAAAAATTTACGGATCTACTTGAGATATATGAGGGAACCGGTTTCTAAGCTCAAAGGATCCACCCGATATTCCAGAGAAACGCACATACGTTATTTTACTCAAGTGCAATTATTTCCACAACGCAAAAATAGCTAGAAAAACAACTCTATCTATTTGTTACAAAAGATATTTTCAAAATATCCCTATAACTTCGACGTCCACAATATTATGGAAATCCCACAATCAATTTCAAATTCCTTGTTGCAATCACCCGAGCTTTTGTCATATAGCTCCCACCTCACCGACGGGGCCGCCACAAACGGTCCTAGCGAAACAAAATGCGGGCGTAGCTCAGGGGTAGAGCATAACCTTGCCAAGGTTAGGGTCGTGAGTTCGAATCTCATCGCCCGCTCCAGTTTCTCTAAGAAACTGAGTTTTCGCGAAGTTGGACTTTTTGGATATGCGGGCGTAGCTCAGGGGTAGAGCATAACCTTGCCAAGGTTAGGTCGGGCGTTCGAATCGCCTCGCCCGCTCCAAAAAAAACAAACAAACCGCCGCAAGGCGGTTTTTTGTTATCTGGGCCTCTGTCTCAATCAAACCTCGATTAAGTTAGTTCTCTTTCAGCCAAGGAGGAAACGGCGTATTCTCGGCTGACATCATCCTCATAAACCGCGCCTTAAAGTAATCCGTACGCCCAAGCACTGGCAAAAACTTCTGCCTGAAGAGACGGATAGCCGTGCTATTTGAGGCAAAGAACCGCGTGCCAGAGTCGACAACTTTGATAACCTCCGCCGCAACGGGGCGACGATCCAGCATATATTGATGCGTATGTCCGGTTGAGACCTGCCACGCCAGCCAGGCCGCATCCTCAATTCCCAGATTCATGCCTCTACCACCAAACGGTGAGTGCACATGAGCTGCATCTCCAACCAGAAAAACACGCCCTTTTTGATAAAGGCTCGCCAGACGGTGCGAAATCCGGAAGGTCGATTTCCAATGGACTTTGGTCACCTTCAAAATCGGCGGCAAGATTTCAAGCGGCTCAAGATAGTCAGAAACAATCCTCGCGCGCGTTGCTGAAAACGGTATCACGCCGAAGATATACGGCGAGCGATCAAACATGGTCGGCCCATCCATAGAGATCGTTGGCTCTAACTCCACATCCGCAAGGCCCCAATCCTGAGGATAGGAACTACCGGTAAAGCTCATCTCCATCTGGCTCCGCACAATAGAATGCGCTCCATCTGCGCCGATCACCATAGACGGATGCAGAACCTCTTCCTCACCACTGCTGGTCTGTATGGTAGCCGTTACTGTATCATCCTGCTGATCGATCCGTATCAGTTCACATTCTCTCTCAACCTGCACGCCCTGCTCAGTCAGATGCCGTTCCAAAATAGTCTCGGTTTTGTATTGCGGAAGGGACAGGATGAAATTGTAGGGGCCTCCAAGATCCGAAAGATCAACCTCCAGCAACTCGTTATTTGGTCCACGAAAGTGCACATGATTCAGCTTCCACGCCTTCTCCAGCAACTTCTCAGTCACACCGGATGGTTTCAGGATCTGGAGACTCCGTGGATTAATAGCAAGTGCCCGTGATTGAACGTGTGGGCGGTCGCTCTTATCAATGATGCGGGGGGAAAAACCACGCCGCTTCAGTTCTATTGCAGCAGTCAACCCGCTGGGGCCTGCGCCAACAATCAAAATGGACCCTTTTTGCATTACTATCCTACCGTGCAGAAAACTTATTCCTGCATCCTATGGAAAAGACACTGTTGGAGGATTGAACCAGTCGCACGAACTTTAATCACTCTTGGAGCAGCTTGTTTGTCCTTCTTGACCTGTCCCGGAAAGTGCCGTTTAGCTGCGCCTTTAAATTCTGACCGCACATACTGCAAGAAATTCTAAAGGATGGTCATCAATGACAACGCCCTGCCCATGTCAATCAGGAAAAGACTTCGAAGCCTGTTGTCAGCCTTTTCTGCAAGGCAAGGCCCTGCCTGAAACAGCAGAGCAGCTCATGCGCTCCCGCTACAGCGCCTACTCAACACAGAATATCGAATACCTGAAAGAAACCCTGTGGCCCCGCTACCAGAAAACCTTCAACCCAATTGAAGTCGCTGAATACGCAGCACAAACCCAATGGATTGGACTGGAGATTCTGGCAACCGAAATGGGTCAGGCAGGAGACGCCAAAGGCAGCGTCCTGTTTTGTGCGAAATACCTTGCCCACGGCCAGTTAGGAGAGCAACGGGAACTCAGCCTTTTCAAGAAACGTAAAGGCCGCTGGTTCTACGTCGAACCTCTCGAAGAAGGTGCCCGCCTCTAAAAAGGCTCTGCCCCTTCTCGATCTAACAGGATCATTCTCTGCTACTTTCGCAAACGGACATCTTCAGTTTATCGAAAAGAGCAGCCGGTCCCCGATCAGTTTGGGCGGACGCAGGGACCGGTAAAAGCTGCTTGCTTGAGAGGAGGCGTCCCTCTAGCATCACCGGGCGGTCGCGCAGCTCTGCAGTTCGCGATGTTTTCGCTTCAAGGCACTCTCGGCAAAACCTCATTTTGTTCACTATATGTTCCTTAATTGATTCCGTCAAACCACATCCGAGTCAATCTGCAAAAACCATAAGGATTATCGGAAACAAATATTTCCAGTTCGGCCATATCCACTAAGCCTCTGATTTAACTAAGCAGCTGCCTGATACAGCAAACCCGCCCACTGACATTCTGAATATATTAATTTTAATGCTAGTAATAATAGACCAGTAATAATTAGGGCATACCGCGTGCAAGAACTCCTCCTCAAATGGGCAGTCGTGCTTCTCCCCCACCGCACTCAGGCAAGGCTGCTGCCGATTCTGGAAAAGATACTCAGCACCCTCTTCGGTCAGGGCGACGCAGGTGGAGCGCAGCGCTCTGCTCTGATCGTCTTTGCACTACGTGTCGCAAGTGCCGCCCTCGCCTATATCATGCAGGTCTTCCTCGCCCGCTGGATGGGAGCTTCAGAGTACGGTGTCTTCATCGTTGTCTGGACGGTCATCGTCATTCTAACCGTCTTCTCCGGCCTTGGCTTCTCTGTTTCACTGCTCCGCTTCATTCCGGAATATCTGGAAAAGAAGCAATACGAGCTCCTCAATGGCCTGCTCTTCAGCGCCCGCTTTCTAGTGCTGCTCAGCTCCACCACCATCGCGGTACTTGGCGTTTCCATCGCATGGCTGTTCTCCGATTTCATTAGCAATGCCTATATTCTGCCGCTCTACCTGATCGCAGTCTGCCTGCCCATGCACACCTACACAGGTATGCTGGAAGGCGTCGCCCGTGCACAGGACTGGCAACTTAAAGCGATGATACCGGACTTTATTGGCCGCCCGCTGCTGGTACTTATCTATATGATGATTGCTCTGGCGCTGGATTATCCCCCCACAGCTGTCACAGCCTGCATCGTGACCATCGCAGCGGTCTGGACCATCACAGCCCTCCAGACCATCATGATGGAAGTCTCCCTGCGCAGGGTTCACCACTCTGCCCACGCAAGCTGCAGATAAAGTCATGGTTGCTTGTTTCTGTGCCCATGTTGGCAGTTGATGGCTTCTTTCAGCTCATCACCAGCTCAGATGTAATCCTGATCGGCATCTGGCTTCCACCGGATCAGATAGGCATTTACTTCGCGGCCTCACGCACGCTCGCTCTGATGCATTTTGTTTATTACGCCGTACGCGCGGCCAGCGCACCGCGCATGGCCAGACTCTATCATTCCAACGATAAGGCCGGTCTCAAAGACTTTGTCCGCAACACCGCCCAAATGACCTTCTGGCCAACCCTGCTTATGGCTGGGTTTATTATGGCAGTCGGCCCGTTTCTGCTCTCCCTATTTGGCGAGAACTTCACGCAAGGTACACCGATCCTCTACATTCTCATCATAGGCGTGCTCGCGCGCGCATCTGTTGGCCCGGTTGACGTATTGCTGTCGCTGTCAGGCCACCAGAACATCTGCGCAAAAATCTATGCCACCGTATTTGTAATGAACGTTATTCTCAACACCATCTTCATTCCGATATTCGGTCTCTATGGAGCTGCACTGGCAACCACATTGGTCATCATTTTTGAAGCCACCATTCTCTACCGCAGTGCGGCCAAGCACCTCGGCCTGTACACATTCATTTTACCATTGAAGAGACGGGAAACGGCAATCAATGAGGCAGGATAGCGCAACAATCAAACTGCTGACACCCGGCGAGGATGAAACAGTAGACCACCTTTGGCAACAGCTGTCTGTAAATGCCGTTGAGCCCAATCCGTTTTTCTCCAGCAGTTTTGTAACGGCCTTCAACACGCACAAGGCAAAGGCTCCATCAAGCTGTTACTGGCACTGGATCCTTCCGGCACAAAAGCCTCGCAGCCTTGCCAGTCGTGAAAATACGGCGTGGCCTACTCTTCAAACTCCCCTGCGCGCTGGCTGGCGCTTATGGCCCGCTCGGCACCCTATTACTCTCCGAAGAAGCAACACCAGCAACACTCAACAAACTGTTGGAGACCGCTTGTAGCCTGAGCTGGACCCAAACCCTGCTGCTCCCATTCCATGGAACAGAGGGCCCCGTTTACAAACGCCTTCAAGAAGCACTTCTGACCAACGGTTGGCAGCAACACGCATCATCTCAGGAGGACCGCGCTTTCCAACTGTCCGGCACCATGGGACAAGCGGATTTTGACGCCCTAAAGAAACGCTCCTCATGGAAAGGCACAGTCAAAAGCCAGCGTCGTCTCGAAAAGCAAGGAACACTTACATTCTCCATGCTGGACAGCTCGAGTGACTTACAGATGGGACTGGAAGACTTCCTGAAATTGGAAGCGGCTGGATGGAAAGGCAAACAAGGCACCGCGTTGCTTTCCAGAGAACCCGACGCAGCCTTCACCAGAGAGATGGTCTCCAAACAAGCACAAGCTGGAAATATCCGTATCGGACAATTGCGACTGAACGGCCAGCTGATCGCCACCAACCTCCAGCTCCGCGAGCAAGGCCGCATATTCGCCTGGAAAACAACCTTCGACGAGAGCCTTGCAAAGTTTTCACCCGGTCAACTGCTCATCTACTACAGCGCGGAGAAGTTCTTGGAGGACCCTGAGTTTTCGGGCGCAGACTCTCTTTCAACCCCCGACAACCAGATGGCAAACAAAGCTTGGACAGCAAGGTTTTCCTACGCCACCCTGCTGATCGGCAAAGGCCCGATAGCACGCTTTGCAATGTGGGAAGCTGAAGCCGGATCACGTGCAAAGCAGGCATTAAAGAGCAAAATCAAGAAGCTGCTCGGCCGCAAGTAGCACCTAGCCTTCAACCAGATCAGCTTCTTCCTGTGCTCTACTCCGCAAGATCCGGCGAATAACCTTTCCGCTGGTCGTCAACGGCATTTCCGAGACAAACTCGATTTCCCGCGGATACTCGTGAGCCGAAAGCCTCACGCGCACATATTGGCGAATGTCTTCAACCAAATCATCGCTCTGCTCAAATCCATCCTTCAGGACAATATACGCCTTCACAATCTCCGTGCGCACCGGATCAGGCTTACCGACAACAGCAGCCAGCCCGACCGCTTCATGCTTGATCAGACAATCTTCAATCTCGGTAGGTCCAATACGGTAGCCAGCAGAGGTGATCACATCATCATTACGGCCAACAAAATGGACGTAGCCATCCGCATCAACCACGCCTGATCTCCCGTCAGCATCCAATCACCAAGGAACTTGCCCTCATCTGCATCAGGTCGCTTCCAATACCCGAGGAACATAACGGGCGTGCCGCGACGAACAGCAATCTCTCCCTGCTCTTCTGGCTCGCAGACTGAACCATCAGGGCGAATAACAGCAACGTCATGCCCCGGCACCGGCTTGCCAATCGCACCTGCACGAGAAATACCGATCCCAGCTCCAGAGCCAAGCACCAGATTGCACTCGGTCTGCCCATACATCTCGTTTACCGCAACACCAAGAGCCTCTTTGCACCACGCAAACGTCTCACGGCCCAACGCTTCCCCCGCAGAGCAAACAGAACGCAGTTGAAGATTCTCAGAATAGCCGATGATCGACACTCCGCATCATCTTCAGCGCAGTCGGCGGAATAAACGCATTGCGCACGCCGTGACGCACCATCAATTCAAACGCGCCTTCCGGATCAAACTTATCGATCCGTGCAGTAACCACAGGCACGCCAAACTTCAGGGAAGGCAGCAACGCATTCAAGAGACCACCAGCCACGCCCAATCAGCAGGCGTCCAAAACAAGTCTCCAGCTTGCGGAAAAAAACTCATGCGCCATCTGAATGCCCGGCAAATGCCCGAGCAACACCCGATGCGCAAGCAATGCCCCTTTGGGCTGCCCTGTCGTGCCAGAAGTGTAGATCATCAAAGCGGGATCATCAGGCCAGTGGCACAGCTCTCAAAGCTGTCTGAGCTGTTCGCAAGCAAGCTATGGTACCCAATGGCATCCTCTCTTGCGCCATCAACACAAATGACATGCTCTAGATACGGCAGATGCTCACGCAGTGCAGCAAGCTTCTCAAGGCCAGCTTCGTTGGTGATCACCACCTTCGCACCAGCATTCTCCAGCCGGTATTGCAGCGCTTCAGGGCCAAACAAAGCCGCCAGCGGGACAGCGATCGCGCCAAGCCGATAAATCGCAAGATGTGAAATAGCCGTTTCCGCGCTTGCGGCAGCAGCAAAGCCACACGGTCGCGTGCAACCACCCCTAAAGAATGCAACGCATTGGCAAGCTTGCAGGAGTTTACTTTGAGTTGCCCGTAGCTCCACGCCTCAACGTCACCAGAACCCAGCACATGCAGCAAAGCCGTGCGCTCTGGCTCAACATCAGCCCAACGATCACACGCATCAAACGCGATATTGTAGCTCGCCGGAATAGTCCAGCGAAACTGAGCGCGTAAATCCTCGTAGGTCGTCACTGTTGGCAGCACACCAGACCTCCTCAAAGCACAAATCGAAAATCAAGGAGAGTTTATCTCTGCACCGTCCAATGAGAAACAGGCCTTTGGTCGCTCTTTAGTCCAATGAGAAGTCAGAGTTAACGCGGCCCCGCAACCACAAGGCTCCAGAACACCTTATATTTCGATCCAGGCGCATAAGCCGTTGCGATCCCGATGCGGGTTCCCTCCGCATCCAGCATCACCGCGTTATGCTTTGGCGAGTCACGCCAGCCAGAAAAGGCCTCGGCCCATCTGCGATAGCCCGCACTCAGGTTATTAACGGCATGAACATCACCTTGCCCGGCCTCATCCATCAAAACAGATAGGCGAAGGTTCCCCTTGCGCGCAGCATTCACATCCTCAGCACGGGCCATCCCGTCAGCCTGAGCCTGCGCAATCCGCGTCAGGGCGGGATCGATGGTAACCGGTGGTAGATCTTTCTGCGCGCGGTAGCTGGAAATCATCGAAGCTGCAACGTTTCCATCAATCTGCGCGGAGTGGCTCTCCAGATTTTGGTAATAGCTTGGCGTTTCATCAGTGTTCACACACCCGACAAGTGCCAGTCCAACAGCAAGAACCAGGGCGATACCGCCACTGCGAAACATCTTCATGCAAAATCACTTTTCAGCAAACTTAGAATCTCCGTGCCACCCTATCGGTAAATTCCGGCAAGCCAAGCCCAAACTCGCAGCACACACACAAGTGAACACGATACAATCAAAAAAAGGCCGGTGTTACCCGGCCTTCCCAACGTCCTGACAAAGTGGTCAGGATGCTTCTTTTAGCACATCAGCTTTGGCTGGTTCACTGCTCGCATCTTTGTCAGCTGCACCTGCAGTCTCACCATTCTCGAGCTCGTCTGGAGGTGTCAGCGCACTGCCCATCTCTTCAGAACTCAGAACGCCCATAAGCCTTCCGTCTTCACAAACCACCGGAACCGGATAATCCGCCTCCAGTGTTGTAGGAAGAGCTTCTTCCAGAGTGTCTTCCAGCTCCACCACGCTGCTGTCATCAGCAAACGCGTAAAGAGAAGGACTATCACCCTGTTTAGCAACTTCCTCAGCCAGCCCCGCCTGAGTGACAACACCGCGGAACTCTTTATTCTCAATCACATAACCGAAATCTTCATCATTGCGACGCATATCAGCCAGCGCTTTTTCCATGTTATCATGGGTAATACGCAGAGCTGGCGGTTGCATCACAGTGCCAACAGTCAACACCCGTGCGCGGTTCACGTCACGAACGAACGCCCGCACATAGTCATCAGCTGGCTCCAGAAGGATCTCAGGCGGTGTACCGACTTGTGATAGAACACCATCCTTCAGGATGGCAATCTTGTCTCCAATACGCAAAGCTTCATCCAGATCGTGCGTGATAAACACGATGGTCTTATGCAGCTTATCGTTCAGCTCAACCAGCTGGTCCTGCATCTGCGAGCGGATTAGTGGATCAAGTGCAGAAAACGCCTCATCCATCAGCAGGATATCAGCATCTGTCGCAAGTGCACGCGCAAGCCCGACACGCTGCTGCATGCCACCTGAAAGCTGGCTCGGGTACTGATCTTCAAAACCGGCAAGCCCGACAGTATCAATCCATTTGCGGGCTGTTGCTTCGCGGTCAGCTTTTGCAATGCCCTGCACTTCAAGGCCATACGCCACATTCTGAATGATAGTTCGGTGCGGCATCAGGCCAAAGCGCTGAAACACCATGGACATACGGTGACGTCGGAAGTCTTCCAGCTCCTTGTTGGAAAGAGCCATAACATCCAAACCATCAACCAGAATGTGCCCGTCCGTCGGGTCGATCAAACGGTTGAAGTGACGGATAAGTGTGGACTTACCAGAGCCGGAAAGGCCCATGATCACAAAGATCTCGCCTTTCTCGATGCTAAGAGAGACATCATTCAAGCCAACGGTATGACCGGTTTCAGCAAGCAGCTGCTCCTTGCCCATACCATTCTTGACCTTGGCGAGCTCTTTCTTGGGCGCACTACCAAAAATCTTGGTTATGTTTTGTACTTCGATTAGTGCCATGTCAGCGCCTCAACCTGTTACCTTGCGATGCGCTTGCATCCGTTGTCCTGCTGATTGTGTAATACGGTCAAACACCACCGCAAGCGCGACAATAGCCAGGCCACCAAGCAACCCTTGCCCTGCATCATTGCGCTGCAATCCCAGTAGAACGGTTTCCCCGACACCACGTGCCCCAATCATGGACGCAATCACCACCATAGCCAAGGCCATCATCATGGTCTGGTTAATTCCTTGCATGATGGATGGAAGCGCGAGCGGAATCTGTACACCCTTCAGGATTTGCCAACGTGTTGCGCCAAAGGCCCGGCTGGCCTCGACAACTTC
Organism: Pseudovibrio sp. JCM 19062; assembly: GCA_001310715.1. Next base: position 7,883 of record BAXV01000009.1, on the reverse strand, counting down.
GGCATCAACATGCCGTATACCAAGGTCGGTCAGACGAATAAGCGGAGGAGCGGCATAGATAATCGTCGCCATAATGGCCGGAACTTTACCCAGACCGAACAACATGGCAGCCGGAATGAGGTAAACAAAGCTCGGGATCGTTTGCATCAGATCCAGCACAGGATTGAGTAAGGACCTGAAACGATCAGAGCGAGCAGAAATTACGCCAAGTGGAACACCAATCACCACGGAGATCAGCACTGCAACCAGCAAGATCGCCACGGTCTGCATCGCTTGTTCCCAAAGGCCGAGCGCGCCAATGAACCACATTGCGGCGACCATCCCCACACTTAGCCCCCAACGTCTACTCGCCGCAAAGGTAATCAACCCAACGCAGACCAGAATAACAACAGGGTCAGCACTGCGCAGAACTCGCTCAAGTCGTACCAGCAAAAACAGGATGGAGTTGGAAAAGGCTTCAAATCCATCGCCGTAGTTCACGACGAGAAAATCAACCAGATCGTTTGTGGAAGTTCGGATAGGTTTCCCGATATCGGGAAACACGTCGAAAGCCATGTGATCCTCTTATTTTTAGCAAGGATCACGGAAACAGGTTCCGTGATCACTTCTTATTCGAAGATTTTCAAAACAGTCAGGTTGACTGCAAAATTACAGAGCAGCTTTCACACGTTCTGCAACGTCAGCTGGAACCCAGTTTGTCCAGAGTTCCTCGTTGGTCTTCAGGAACTCGACCGCAGCATCATCGGTGGTTCCACCTGTGTCCTGCATGAAAGCAAGTGCCTTGGAAACATCGTTACTGGTGGTCTCATAAGCAGTCAGGAACTCAACCAGCTTAGGTGCTGTCTCGTGGAATTCTGTGTTGACGTAAACGTGTGTCGCAGAAAGCGGGTATGCCACAGCTCTGGTCACCTTTGACGGATCAGTCTCATCAGACAGCTCATCAGATTTCCTTGTTGTATGCAGGCTCTTCCAGCTGAACCAGATCGTCAACAACCTTACCCATTACCCAGGTTGGACCCCAGTAATAGAATAGGATTGGCTTCTTCCGGCGGAGGTTGGACTCGATCGCCGCAGCCAGCGCAGCGCCGGTACCTGGACGGAAGTTCACATAAGAATCGGTCAGCTTGTAGGCGTTCAGCTTCTTGGAGTTGATAACCTCACAGCCCCAACCAGCGATACAGTTGTAAAAACGTCCCTTGCCTGGCTCTTCCGGGTCAGCAAACACGTCTTTGTATTTTGGCAGGTCAGCAACAGACTTCAGGCCTTTTGCTGGTGCGTTATCGCCTTCTACCAGATACTTCGGCACAAACCAAGCTTGCGTCGCATCCGGGAAGTTTACGCCAAGATCAACAAACTGCTTTCTCTCCTGACCTTCAGCAAGGGCTTCAGTCACGTTGTCAGGCCAGATTTCCATGGTCACGTCGATATCGCCACGAGCCATACCGTTCAAAAGCGGAATAGTGGAGCCAGGAATAACATCCGTCTCACAGCCATACCCTTTTTCAGCGATGAACTGGGCAACCGAATTGTGAAATGCGTTGGAGTCCCAATCCAGACCCGCAAACACAATAGGACGGTCCATTTCGCAAACAGGATCTGCTGCTTCTGCTGAGGACACAGCAAAAGGCAATGCAACCACGCACGCAGCGAGAGCAGACTTAAAATTCAACACATAGGCCTCCAAAAAAACCAAAACACATTTTGGGCCGGTCAGAGAGAAAAGCTGACAAGGACAGCTTGTCGTTCTGGCCGCGACACCAAGTCAAAAACTTATTAAACGCAGGATACACTATGATCAGCGTATCATCTGCATAGCTAAAAATAGATATATTAAAGTGTCTGTCAACTTAGATATATCCTCAGGATGCCCGTGAAAAATACATCAATCTTCATTTACTTTATAATTACATCAATTACGAAGTTATAGCACTTATAAACCGCCTTACTAAGGTCGACAAAAACACAAACAAAGTGAAAAAAAATTTACCGAAGCAAAACAACTATTTTAGACTTTCTTCGGCAGGAAATTACCCCCTTAAATTGAAGTAAATGATAAGTAATTTTAAGTACAAAAAAATGACAGCAAATGACACTGAACAATCGTACAGATGAAAAAAAATTAAACGCAGAGAAAATCTGCGCCGATTTCTATATATTGAATAGTCGTTCAATAAAAAAAACAGACCTCAAAAACTACTAAAAAAAGGAAGCTGGCCGCAGAAACGCACCAACTTCCTTTAATAATCCTGATTAAGCCTGATTAGCTTTCAATGGCTTCAAGAACATCCTCAAGGGAACGTAGACCAGTCTTTGGTGCACACACCAGAACCGACATATTTCCAGGCGCGTGCTGGTTCTTCCACATCTTCATATGAGCCTGCGGAATCTGCTCCCACGAGAACACTTCACTCATGCAAGGGTCGATACGGCGATCAATCACAAACTTGTTCGCTTCACTGGCCTGCTTCAGGTGCGCAAAGTGAGACCCCTGAATACGTTTCTGACGCATCCAGACATAGCGCGCATCAAAGGTGATGTTAAAGCCGGTCGTACCCGCACAGAACACCACCATGCCACCACGCTTCACAACAAGACTAGAAACCGGGAACGTTGCCTCGCCAGGGTGTTCAAACACCATGTCCACATCATTACCCTTACCGGTAATGTTCCAGATCGCCTTACCGAACTTGCGCGCTTCCTTCGTCCATGCATCGTACTCAGGCGAATTCACCTTCGGCAACTGGCCCCAGCAGTCAAAATCTTTCCGGTTGATGACAGCCTTTGCGCCCAACGACATCACGTATTCGCGCTTACTCTCATCAGAAATCACCCCGATTGCGTTCGCCCCTGCCGCTGCAATCAGCTGCACAGCAAACACACCCAGACCGCCGGAAGCACCCCAGACCAACACATTCTGGCCCGGCTTCAGCTCATGCGGCGCATGGCCAAACAACATGCGGAAAGCGGTTGCCAGCGTCAGAGTATAACAAGCACTTTCTTCCCAGGTCAGATGCTTGGGACGGTGCATCAACTGCTGCGACTGAACGCGCGCAAACTGTCCAAACGAGCCATCCGGTGTCTCATAGCCCCAGATCCGCTGGGAGCTGGAGAACATTGGGTCACCGCCATTACATTCTTCGTCGTCGCCATCGTCCTGATTACAGTGCACGACAACTTCATCGCCAACTTTCCAGCGGGTCACTTTGGAACCCACCGCCCAAACGATACCGGAGGCATCGGATCCAGCGATATGGTACGGCATTTTATGCACGTTCAACGGAGAAATCGGCTCACCAAGGCCGCCCAGACGCCATTGTAGTTCACGCCTGCTGCCATCACCAGAACGAGCACTTCGTGACTGTCCAACTCCCATGTCGGCACCACTTCTTTGACCATCGCCGTATCAGGGGAACCATGACGCTCTTGGCGAATGGTCCACGCCCACATGTTCTTTGGAACATGTCCCAGCGGTGGGATTTCACCAATCTCATAAAGGTCCTTGAACTCAGAGCCTCCCTCAGACCCAGCTTTGACAACCCGTGCAACGGAACTCATGATATTCTCCTCCAAGTTTGCGTTGCGCCCTTCCCTCATGAGAGTGAAAGCAAATTCACTGCTAACGCTTCCAATCCACTATTTGCTGCAACGCAAAACAATACAACCTGTCAATATCGGCTATCTCAGAATTATCATTACAAAAAAACTCGCAAAATATATACAACTATTGCTTAACTTGTGAGGATTACTTCCCCTAATGTTGCATTGCACCAACCACCCGAACCTATGCAAAGGTGTGGCAGAATTGAGATCTTGTCCCATATAAAATGCAGACAGGATCAGGGAGCAAAAAGATGAGTACCGGTTCACCTAAAGGCGCAACAAAAGACCGTCCATGGATGTTCCGCACATATGCAGGACATTCCAACGCTGCAGACAGCAACCGGCTCTACCGCACGAACCTTGCAAAGGGTCAAACGGGCCTTTCTGTTGCATTCGACCTTCCAACACAAACAGGCTACGACCCCGACCACCCACTTTCGCGTGGTGAGGTCGGCAAGGTGGGCGTACCCGTCTCCCATCTGGGCGATATGCGTACGCTCTTCAATGAAATTCCACTGGAGCGCATGAACACCTCCATGACGATCAACGCGACAGCACCATGGCTGCTGGCGCTCTACGTGGCCGCTGCTGATGAACAGGGTGCCGACCGCACTCTGCTGTCAGGCACCACGCAGAATGATCTGATCAAAGAATACCTCTCCCGCGGAACCTATGTGTTCCCGCCTGCTCCATCCATGCGCCTCACAACTGATGTGATTTCATGGACTTACACGAACATGCCCAAATGGAACCCGATGAATGTGTGTTCCTATCATTTGCAGGAAGCCGGAGCGACACCCGTACAGGAACTCTCCTTTGCACTCGCCACAGCCATTGCAATTCTGGATAATGTGCGTGCCTCTGGCGTCATCTCAGAAAGTGACTTTCCAAAGCTCGTTGGCCGCATCTCCTTCTTTGTGAATGCAGGCATGCGCTTCATCACCGAGATGTGCAAAATGCGCGCGTTCACAGAGCTTTGGGACGAAATTTGTCGCGAGCGCTACGGCGTTGAAGAAGAGCGTTATCGCCGCTTCCGCTATGGCGTACAGGTCAACTCACTGGGCCTGACAGAACAGCAGCCCGAAAACAACGTCTACCGTATTCTCGTCGAGATGCTGGCCGTAGTTCTATCCAAGAACGCCCGCGCCCGCGCTGTACAGCTACCCGCATGGAACGAAGCACTCGGCCTGCCACGCCCGTTTGACCAGCAATGGTCCCTGCGTATGCAGCAGATCATGGCTTATGAGACCGACTTGCTGGAATACGCCGACATCTTCGACGGTTCAAAAGAAATTGAAGCGAAAGTTGAAGCCCTAAAAGAGCAGGCAAGAGAAGAGCTGGCCCGCATTACAGAAATGGGCGGCGCAGTTGCGGCTGTTGAATCCAGCTACATGAAACAAAAGCTCGTGGAATCCAATTCCAAACGTCTGGCAGGCATTGAATCTGGCGAACAGATCGTCGTTGGCGTCAACAAATGGACCGAAACCGAACCTTCTCCACTGGCTTCCGATGAAGACGGCGGTATTCTCACCGTGCCCGAGCATGTGGAAGAAGAAGCCATTCAGCGCATTCAGGCATGGCGTGCCGAACGTGATGAAAACGCCGTTCAGGCCGCGCTTCAAGACCTGCGCGCAGCAGCCTCCTCCGACAACAACATCATGGAAGCATCCATCAAAGCCGCTCAGGCTGGCGCAACCACCGGAGAATGGGGCGCCGCCCTGCGAGAAGTCTTTGGTGAATACCGCGCCCCAACCGGCGTTGGCAAAGCAGCACCGGACGACAACGAAACCTCGCAGACGTTCAGCAGAAAGTCTCGGTGCTCTCAGACAAACTGGGCCGCCGCCTCAAATTCCTCGTCGGCAAACCCGGTCTGGACGGCCACTCCAACGGCGCAGAACAGATCGCCGTGCGCGCACGTGATTGCGGCATGGAAGTGGTTTACGAAGCATCCGCCTCACACCCGCCCAGATCGTCAACGCAGCCCTTGAAGAAGGCGTACACGTCATCGGCCTGTCCATCTTGTCCGGATCACATCTGGCACTGGTTCAGGATGTAATTGAAAAAAATGAAGGAAAATGGTCTGGAGGATATCCCGATCATCCTTGGCGGCATCATTCCGACCGAAGATGCAGATGAGCTGAAAAAGGCAGGCGTTGCAGCCGTTTACACGCCAAAGGATTTCCACCTGACAGACATCATGTCAGACATCGTCCGCATCGTGGATGAGCGGACAAACGAAACGGTCTAAGCGTCTGGTTCTCACGCAGGTTGGGCAAGCTGAACAGGCTTTTGCCCAACCAACCGGATACCGGGAGCCTCCCGAAACCGCTCAAGCATTGCGTCAATAAAGATCTCCACCTTGCGCGTCATCGCTTCACGGGACGGGTAGACAAGGTAAACCGGTTTCTCCTCACATTCATACTCAGGAAGCACCCGTTGCAACTGCCCGCTTGCCTCAAGATCCCGCATCATAAACACAGGCATCCGTGTAAACCCGATTGAGTTCAGCAAGGCCTGCAACATCACTTGCGGGTGCCCAGCGACAAAACCCGAGTGCAAGGGAACCACATGCCGTGTCCCAGCCCTGAAAAGATCAACTGAACTAACCTGCTTCTCATTCCTGTATTGAATGTAATTCAGGCGAGAGAGCGCCTCAGGGTCCTGCGGGATGCCATGCTTGGCAAGATAATCCGGCTCGCCACCAAACAGGTTTCAGAGATCGCCACTTTCCGTGAAATTCCAGCGGTATCGCCCGTCGCACCAGTGCGGATCGCCAGATCAATTCCGTCCTGCACAACATCAATCAAATCGTCTTCCAACCTGATTGAGATGGAAAGATCCGGATACTGCTTTCGAAGATCAAAAATAAGCGGGGTTATGATGTCGCTGCCCATGGGCTGCGAAACAGAAACAACAAACGAACCACTCTCCGCAGCTGCCTGCTCTTGAACCTCTTCAAACATCAAAGAACTTTGGCGCAACATCTTCTGTGCGTGCTCATAAATAATTTTGCCCGCTGCAGTCGGCTTAACGCCTTTGTTTGTGCGAAAAACAAGTTCATGCCCAACCCGCGCCTCAAGCAAATGCAGCTGCTGGCTCATCGCAGGCTGGCTGATATGGCGTTGCCGCGCACCACCACTCATCGACCCATGGTCGATAACGCGAACAAAACTCTCCAGCAAATTCAGAAGATCCATAACCACCCCATAAGCACTGCTTATGTCCACAATAAGCTCTGGACCTCTGCACTTCCAGCCCCAACCCAACAATATTGCTCCCATACTTACAAATGAGGACCAATCATGACACTTTCACGCCGTTCCTTTTTATCTGTGGCTGCATCCCTTGCAGGCGCAGGGGTTGTTGCTCCGGCACTGCCATCGATCGCAAGCGCGGCGACCCCCAAGATTGGAGTACAAGTTCCCGGTCTCTATCGCTTCTCGGTGGGAGACATTGAGGTTCTGGCAATTCTGGACGGACATTTGGGACTAGATCCGGCACTGGTCATAGGCTTTGACCAGCAGGTAGCAGAAGAAACCCTAAGGCAGGAATTTCGTAGCCCCAACACAGAGGACATGGCTATCTCTGTAAACGGGTATCTCATCAACACCGGTGAAAAGTTGGTGGTCGTCGATACCGGCACCGCCGATCTAATGGGGCCGACGTTGGGCCGCTTCCATCAAAACCTTAAAGCCGCCGGCTATAACGCCGCGGATGTGGACGCCGTCGTTCTGACGCATCTGCATATCGACCATTTCGGAGGGCTGATCTCCAAAGCAGGAGAGAAACTCTTCCCGAACGCGGAATTCATCGTTCATGAGACTGAATACACCTTCTGGCACGACGATGGCACACGCTCACGGTTCCCCAAAGAACTCCAGCATTTTGTGGATCTCGCCCAGACGGTCTCAAAGCCCTATGAAAACCGCAGGACACTCATCAGTAAAGAGGGCGAGTTTATTAAGGGGCTGGATGCAGTCCCGCTCCCCGGTCATACACCCGGACACATGGTATCCGCATTCATTCCAATAATGAGGAGGTTTTGATCTGGGGCGATACAGTAAATACCTCCGCCCTTCAGTTCGCTAACCCGGACTGGACCATCGTATACGACACCGATCAGGAAATGGCGCGCCAAACACGGCGCAAGATATTGGATCGTGTCTCAGCAGACAGAACACCAGTGATTGGCATCCACCATGACTTCCCCGGCCTCGGGCATGTGCGCAAGATTGGGGACGCCTACGCCTATCATGAAACCAGTTGGCCAACATACGCTTTAA